>NZ_OY787457.1:600000-931560 GCF_963678875.1 uncultured Hyphomonas sp.
CGGCGGATCCCGGTACGGGCCGCAGCTTTGCCGGCTCGTTCACACTGGTCGTCGTATTCAGCTTTGTGGCGGGTATGCTGATCGACAGCCCGTTCGATCCGCGCCATTTCGTGAACGCAGACATGATCCGCAGCTTCCTCTAAGGCTCGCATAAAGGCGCAGGCTCGCCTATTTTGCGGGACATGGAGACTGAATCGCCGGGCGCGGCCCCCTTGCGGGGCGTTGACGTCATCAAGGACAATCTGACCCGCCTGCCGGCCAAGCCCGGCGTCTACCGCAT
This sequence comes from uncultured Hyphomonas sp., assembly GCF_963678875.1. Lineage (NCBI taxonomy): Bacteria > Pseudomonadati > Pseudomonadota > Alphaproteobacteria > Hyphomonadales > Hyphomonadaceae > Hyphomonas > uncultured Hyphomonas sp. The sequence goes on from NZ_OY787457.1 coordinate 600,281, forward strand.
GTACGGGGACGCCGATGAAGTCCTGTATGTCGGCAAGGCGCGGAACCTGAAGGCGCGTGTCTCCAACTATGCCCGCCTTGGCGGCCACACCCAGCGCATCGCGCGGATGATCGCGCTGACGCGGCGGATGGAATTCGTCGTGACCGAAAGCGAGACCGAGGCGCTGCTGCTGGAGGCCAGCCTCATCAAGAGCCTGAAGCCGCGTTTCAACGTGCTGCTGCGGGACGACAAATCCTTTCCCTACATCCTGATCCGCCGTGACCATGAGGCGCCGCAGATCAAGAAATATCGCGGCTCCAAACAGGACCAGGGCGACTATTTCGGGCCCTTCGCCAGCGCTGGCGCGGTGGGGCGTACGCTGGACACGCTGCAGAAGGCCTTCCTGCTGCGCACCTGTGAGGACAGCGTCTACAATGCCCGCACGCGGCCCTGCATGCTGCACCAGATCAAGCGCTGCGCGGCGCCGTGCGTCGGGCTGATCTCCATCCCGGACTATCAGGAACTGGCCGACGAGGCCGCTGACTTCCTGCGCGGGAAGGGGGCAGACCTGCAGAAGCGGCTCGCAAAGGAAATGGAAGAGGCCGCCGAAGCGATGGATTTCGAGCGCGCCGCGGCCCTGCGCGACCGCATCCGCGCCATCGCCCATGTGCGCGGCAGCCAGGATGTGAACCCGGACGATATCGAGGAAGCCGACATCTTCGCGATCTCGATGGAAGGCGGCGTCTCCTGCGTGCAGGTCTTCTTCATCCGGGCCGGGCAGAACTGGGGCGCGACGGCGCACTATCCGCGCCATGAACGTGATCAGACGGCGGAGGAAGTGCTTTCGGCCTTCCTCGTGCAGTTCTACGACAAGCGCCCGCCGCCGCGGCTGATCCTCGTTTCCGACATGCCGGAACAGGCGGACCTGATCGCCGAGGCGCTGAGCCTGAAGGCAAACCGCAAGGTCGAGATCCGCAAGCCCGAGCGCGGCAGCAAGAAAGACCTTGTCGCGCAGGCTGCACGCAATGCCAGCGAAGCGGTGACACGCAAGCTGTCCGAAACCGCCAGCCAGGCGCGGCTACTGTCTGAAGTGGCAAAAGTGTTCGAGCTGGAGAAACCGCCAGAGCGGATCGAGATCTACGACAACTCCCACATCCAGGGCACGAATGCCGTGGGCGGCATGGTGGTGGCCGGGCCGGAAGGCTTCATGAAGAACGCCTATCGCAAGTTCAACATCAAGGATACGAGCCTCGAACCTGGCGACGATTATGGCATGATGCGCGAAGTGATGCGCCGCCGTTTCAATCGCGCCAAGAAAGAGCGCGAGGAGGGCAACCCCGCGAACTGGCCCGACCTCGTCCTGATCGATGGCGGCCTCGGCCAGCTGAATGCGGTGATCGAGGCGCTGAAGGAAATTGATCTGACGCCGGACGATGTGACGCTGGTCTCCATCGCCAAGGGGGTCGACCGGAATGCCGGGCGCGAGCAGTTCTTCCGGCCGGGGCGGGCGCCGTTCAAGCTGCCTGAAAACGCGCCCGTGCTCTACTACCTCCAGCGCCTGCGCGACGAGGCGCACCGCTGGGCCATTGGCGCGCACCGTCAGAAACGCTCGGCCGCGATCGGCAAGTCACCGCTGGACGAGATTGAAGGCATTGGCCCTGCGCGCAAAAAGGCGCTGCTGCACCATTTCGGATCGGCCAAGGGCGTCTCCCGCGCCAAGGTGGCGGACCTGATGGAAGTCGACGGCGTGAACGAGGCGCTGGCCGAACGCATCCATGGGCATTTTAACGGGGGGTGAGTGCCGCCTGCAGGGCAACCTCTACGCCTGGGCGCGACCCGCGAGGTTTGCGATATAGCTTTCCATCAGGTGGACAAGTTCATCCTCCAGAACCTGTGGGTCGAGATCGAGATCCGGCTCGACGACCGTTGCGCGCAGCAGGTAGACGACGGTGTGGGTGAGGATGAAGGAGGCTTCCTTGCCGAGCGCGAACTGGAACTCTTCCCGCTGGCTGAGAGAGTCCATGAAGGTGAAATGCTGGCGGCTGACTTCGCTGCCGCCGCCGGTCCGGAAGATGGTGTCGGACAGGACGAGCTGGGTTTCAGGTGAGCCTTCGACGCCCTGCATGACGGCGCGGATGATGGTGCGCAACGTGCTGATTTCCGGCTCGTCCAGCAGCATCTGCGTGATCTTCTCGCGCAGGGCGTTGCCGTAGCGCTGGCCCATCTCCATCAGAATGGCGTCGCGATCGTCGAAATACTGGTACAGCGTGCCGATGGACACACCGGCCCGTTTGGCGATGCGGCTGGTCGTGAAATTCGCGTATCCGTCGGCATCCAAAACCTGAAAGGCCGCTTCCAGAATGGCATCGACGGTCGCCTTGGCTCGGGCCTGTTTCGGATTTCTTCTATTTATTTCAACCATTTATCTTGGGTCCGAGGTTGTCGAAATTCAGAATTTCATATGCGAATAGAAAATATGAGGATTTCTTACATTATTGATTGAACTGGATCAGAAACGCAACCGGAGTTCCGAATGACCGCATCGCTCGAGGATGTGCACAAGCGCATTGCGCTCCAGAAAACGGCGCTGCCGGTCATGTATGGAGACATCGACTTCACCCTGGTGCCGGAGCGCTACACCGACGATCTCTCCGTCAGTTCCATGAAGGACTATGCGAAGAAATTTCCCCCGCCGCCCGCCGACATGGTGGAACGGGTGAAAGCCTATACGATGCTGGGCGACATCACGGCCGATGCCTATGCGGCGCTGATGCAGAAGTACGGATTCAAGCGGCTGGTCGACATGCTCACCACGGCCTGTGACGAGGGCATTGATGCGGTGCCGGACGCGCCGCCGGAACTTGCTGCCCTGATCGCCGAAATGGAAGTGAAGCCGGACTGGCTGGACATGGACCTTGTGCGCGAAGGCGCCCGGCTGAACCGGTTGCCGATGGCGGAGACCTCGCCCTGGATGATCCGCGGCGCTTTCCTCGCCACCTTCCTCAACAAGTATACCGCGCTGCCGATGGCGCTGACGGGCACGCTCAGCCATTCGACGGCGTCGCGCCGGGTGAACGAGACAGCGACCTTCTTCACGGTCACGACCCTGCCGGGGGCGCTGGAACCGCGCGGCGAAGGCTTCAAGGCCGCCGCCATGGTGCGCCTGATGCATTCCATGGTGCGCTTCAACGTACTGCGCCGGGTGGGGAGCTGGGACCAGTCCGTTTACGGTATTCCGATCCCGCAGGTGGACCAGATGCCTGCCGGCCTGATCGATGTGTTCCTGCTTGCTTTCAAGATGGTGGAAGAGGGGCGTACGGAGTTTACTCCGGAAGAGCGCGCCCGCGTGGAGTTCAGCCGTTACCGCTGCTACTTGCTGGGCCTGCCGGAAGACCTGCTGATGGATACGCCGCAAGGCATCATCGACATCATGAATGCGCGTAGCGGTTCCATCCGTGCCGGGTTTGACGACGAGACCTGCGGGGCGCTGGTGCGGGCAACGCTCGCGACCTATCTGCCGCCGACCAAATCCCTCGGCAACCAGATCCACAATGCGCTGGAACGCCGTCTCGCGCGGCTGGTCCTGGTGAAGAGCTTCCTGGGTGGGAACAGCCAGATGGCGCGCGATATCGGCGTGCCCGTCGGCCCGCTGGACTATGCGGTCGCCGGCGTTCTGTTCCCGGTAATAGCGGCGAAAATGGCGGTCTACGGCACGGCACTGAAGGTGCCAGGTCTGCGCGGGCTCGTGGATCGACATCTCGTCGCCAAACTCCGCCGGTTACTCGTGCGCTACGGCCATGCCGAGTTCACGACAGACGCGTCAGCCTACCGACAGGCTGCACCTGCCGTCCCCGCGGAGTAGGGGGACGCAGCGGCCGGTCTCTCTGGGAGAGGATCGGCCGCTGTTGTTCCGCTGGCGGAGTATGATCAGTCGCCCTGATCCATCGCGACGATGATCTGCGCAAAGCCGTTGGAAATACGGCCCATATTCTCAACCGACATGCGCTCGTTCGTGCCGTGGAACCCGGTCAGGTCCACCGGCGTGATGACGGCTGGCGAGAAACGATAGACGCGGTCGGTTATCGCCGTGGCATAGCGGCCATCGGTGGCGCCGATCACCAGTGCCGGGGCCACCGGGGCGCCGTCACCGGCAGCTTCGGCGACACTGGCCAGTACGGCATAGGGGCGGCCATCGGTGGGGGAGACGGGCGAGGCTTCGCCACCGCCTTCTTCCGGCATGCCGACTTCGATGCCTTCAATGTCCTTCGTCACCTGCTTCACATGGTCAACCACGTCGGCGACCGTGTCGTTCGGGTGGACGCGGAAATTGACGACCGCGGTGGACCGCTGCGGCAGGACGTTCTCCTTGGCCGATCCGCCCAGCATGGTCGGCGCGGTCGTCGTGCGAACCATCGCATTGCCGGCAGGCGTTGCGGAGAAGGATTTCTCCACCATGCCGCCGAACAGCCACATATTGGCCAGCGCCATCTTCTGCATGAAGGGCATATCGCCGGCAGAGGCGAGCAGGAGGTCAGAGACCGGCGGCTTGGAGAAGTCGGCCGGCATCTGGTTCTCGTCGAGCGCGACGATCGCCTTGCCGAGCTGTACGTTGGCCGAATCGCGCGGCGGCATGGATGAGTGGCCGCCCGTGCCGACCGAGGTCACCTGCAGCGTGACATAGCCTTTTTCGGACACGCCGATCATGCCCATCTTGGCGCCGGTCAGCGGCGATGGGTCGAGAATGGCGAAGCCTTCGTCGACCGCCATCACCGGCTCGATGCCGCGGGATTTCAGCAGGGCGATGCCTTTCTCCGCGCCGGAGCCGAGGACTTCCTCGTCATGGCCGAACTGGAGAATGACGGTCCGCTTCGGCTGGAAACCGGAGGCGGCGAGCGCGTCGACGGCTTCCATGATCCCGATCAGGTTGCTTTTGTCGTCGAGGGCGCCGCGGCCGTAGATATAGCCGTCGATGATGTCGCCCTTGAAGGGCGCGCCGGTCCAGTCATCTTCGGTGCCGATGTTTACCGGCACGACGTCCTGGTGGGCCATCAGCAGCAGCGGCTGGAGCGAAGAATCAGAGCCCTGCCAGGTGTAGAGCAGGGTCAGCGTGCCGGGCACGATTTCCTTCGTCATCGCCGCATGGGCGGCGGGATAGGTCTCTTCCAGCCAGTCGTGCAGCTCCAGCCAGGGGCCTTCCTGTCCGGGGCGGGGGTCGCCGCCGGCCAGCGTGATGGTCCTGAACCGGATCGCTTCGGAGAGGTGTCCGGCGGCGGTGTCTGCAGAGATTGCGGGCACGTCCGGCAGGTCCACCCGGTCGCCAACAGGGGCGCCGCCATAGGTGAAGGTCCGGTAGAGCACCACGGCTACGACCAGCGCGATCAAGGCGACCAGCCCCAACAGGAATTTCTTGAACAACGACATACCCTCCAGTCCGCCCATCCTCTGAGTTCGGGGCGGACGGTACGGTTCACCTCGGGCCCGTCAAGCCGCAGTGCAGCAAAAAAATGACTTGGCCGTCACCATTTTCGCAGCAATCATGCGTGTATGACTGACGCTCCGGCCAAGCGCCTGTCCCTGCCAAGGGTTCTCGCTTTTTCGTCCCTGAGTATTCCGCTCGCCGGTGTCGGCTTGCCGGTCGGGGTCTATCTTGCTCCGCTGTATGCGCGGGAAGTCGGCCTCGGCCTGGAGCTGACAGGCATCCTGTTCATGCTGCTCCGCTTCTGGGACATCTTCACCGACCCGGTGATGGGCTACCTGGTCGACCGCTACCGCAGCCCGTGGGGGCGCGTGCGCCACTGGATCGTGCTGTCGGTGCCGATCCTCGGGCTGGCCACCTATTTCGTTTACATGCCGAGCGTCGGGGAGGGGCCTGGCTATTTCATTGGCTGGATGCTGCTCTTCTATATCGGCTTCACCCTGTTGCAGACGGCGCGGTCGGCCTGGGTGCCTTCGATTGCCGTAGACTATGATGACCGCTCGCGCTTCTTCCAGTGGGCGGAGATCATCAGTGTCCTGTCCATGCTGGTCTTGCTGGCCATCCCGGCAATTCTTGAATTTTCCGGGTTCGGCATCGGGCGGATGGGGCAGGTCGCCATCATGGGCTGGGTGCTGCTGCTCGCATTGCCGGTTTCAGCCTTCCTCGCCTGTGCCTTCGTGCCCGATGAAGCTGTGCGGGGGGACAAGGGCCACGCTCAGAAATTCGAGTTGCGCCCCTTCATCGCGGCACTGCGCAACAAGTATCTGGGCCATATCCTTTTGCTGGAACTGCTCAGCGGAACGGCGATCGCGGTGACGTCGGCCAATTATCTGTTCGTCGCCGAATTCGTGTTCGGCCTGTCGGACGGGATGAGCAGCCTGATCCTGATGTTCTTCTTCCTGATGGCGGTGTGCGCCTTGCCATTCTGGCTGAAGCTGGCCGCCCGCACGGAAAAGAGCTTTGCCTTCAAGGTCGCAGCGCTTTTGTCGTTCTGCAGCTTTGTCATCTACTACATTGCCGGCCAGGTTGGCGGGTTCTGGCCGCTGTTTATCGGCGCCTTCTTCAACGGCGCAGCGTTCAGCGCGCCCATGGTGCTGGCCCGGTCGATGACGGCGGATGTTGTGGAGTGGCAGGTGTCCCAGACCGGGGAGAACCGGTCCGGCATCTATTATTCTCTCATCACCAGCGCCTACAAGGTCGGCAACAGTCTGGCGCTTGGCGTCGGATACCTGATCCTCGGGCAGATCGCAGGCTTCCATCCGACGGAGGAGAATTCACCTGAGACGATCCATGGACTGCTGCTGGTCTTCTGCATCATTCCGGGCACGCTCTACCTGCTCGCAGCCCTCGCCGCATCGCGCTATCCCTTTACACGGGCCATGCAGCAGGAGGTCAGCAAATCGCTCGACCCGCGCGGGCCGGAGATCATGGACTAGAATCCGCCGCCTTCGGCCAGCCATTCCTTTTCCGCATCCGTCGACGCCCGGCCGAGCGCCTTGTTGCGATGCGGGAAGCGGCCGAATTCGTCGATCACCTTCTTGTGGTCGCGGGCGTATTGCAGCGTGCTTTCGATCAGGCTGCGGAAGCCTTCGCGCGACTCCACCAGAAGGTCTGTGAAGACCGATACCGAACGCTCCTGTTCTTCCGGCACTTCGGAATGTTCGAGCGGCAGGTAGAAAAAGATCCGCTCCACTTCAGACATCGATTTGTCCTGGCGCAGAACCAGCCCGTCCTTGCAGAGGAGGAGGGCCAGTTCGTCCTGCTCGAAGGCGCGGGCATCGTCGCGGTAGAGGTTCCGGCTGAACTGGTCGAGCACGATGATCGCGGCGAGACGCTCGCGCGGACCGCGGGCGGCCCAGTCCTGGGCGGAGGGCAGGTCCGACAGCGTCTCCAGCAATTCGCCGAAGCGTTCGCGGATTTCCGCGTCAGTCTCTTTCGACTTGCCGAACCAGAGCTTGTGCTTTTCCCCCGCTGCATCCGGTGAGGAAGACGCCTCGCCGATCCAGTAGTCCAACACGTCCTGCGGTTTGGGAAGTTTGCTCATTCTGTTCAGGCCTGTTCTTCGGGTCTCGGGGCGACAATCATGTAGTTGACCGAGGTGTCGGTACTGATCTTCCACGCTCCGGTCAGCGGCGCGTAGGAAACACCTGCAGGCGGCTCCGGTTCCAGACCGCCTTCCACGAGCGCATCGTGCACATCCTCCGGCGGCAGGAATTTCGACCAGTCATGCGTGCCACGCGGCAGCCAGCCGAGGATATATTCGGCGCCGACCACAGCGGTCGCCAGTGCCTTCGCGGTCTTGTTGAGTGTCGCCACGATCATCAGTCCACCGGGGCGGACGAGGCTGGCGGTGTCCTTCAGGAACTGGACCGGGTCTGCGACATGTTCGACCACTTCGAGGTTCAGCACGATGTCGAACAGCGGCTCACCGGCGTCGATCAGGCCTTCGGCGGTGCCGGCGCGGTAATCGATGGTGAGGCCTTCTTCCTGCGCGTGCGTCAGCGCGGTCTTGATGTTGGCTTCGGAGGCGTCGACCCCTGTGACCGCTGCGCCAAGCCGAGCCATGGGCTCGCAGACGAGGCCGCCGCCGCAGCCAATGTCCAGTAATCTCAATCCTTCCAAGGGTTTAACCTTGCCGGAGTCGATCCCGAAATGCCGCTCTGCGGTCTCCCGGATGAAGCGCAGGCGGATGGGGTTGAAGCGGTGCAAAGGGCGAAATTTGCCCTTTGGATCCCACCATTCCGCAGCGATGGAGGAAAATTTTTCCACCTCGGCCGGGTCGATGCTCGGGGTCGAGGGTGCCCCTAGGGAGCCTTCAATTGTTTTCACCATGGTCTATCAAACCTGTTTGATCCGGCTTCGAACAGCCCCTATGAGGGCGCTTATAGGGGCATACCCGGTTCTACAGGATATAGGGCGAAATGGCGCGCACGGTACTCAAGTTTGGCGGAACCTCAGTCGGAGACCTCGATCGCATTGCGAACGTGGCCGATATTGTGGCCGCCCGCGCAAAGCAGGGCGAACATATGGCTGTGGTCGTTTCGGCCATGGCAGGCGAGACCAACAAGCTGGTTGCGCTGACCGAAGGCGCGGCAGGCAGCGACCTGAAGCGGGAGCAGTATGACGACGAATATGACGTCGTTGTCGCCTCGGGCGAGCAGGTCACGGCCGGCCTTCTGGCGCTGGCGCTGCGCAAGCGCGGCCTCAAGGCGCGTTCCTGGCTTGGCTGGCAGCTGAAGCTGAAAACCAACAAGAGCCACGGCAAGGCCCGCATCATGGGCTTTGACGATTCCCGCCTGCCGGATTCCATCGATGCCGGCGAGATCGCCGTGATCGCCGGTTTTCAGGGCGTGACCGAGGACGAGCGCGTTGCGACGCTCGGCCGGGGCGGGTCCGACACCAGCGCCGTGGCCGTTGCCGCCGCGCTGAACGCCCAGGTCTGCGACATCTATACCGACGTCGACGGCGTCTATACGACCGACCCGCGCATCGTGCCGAAAGCGCGGCGGATCGAAAAAATCTCGTTCGAGGAAATGCTCGAAATGGCTTCGCTGGGCGCCAAGGTCCTCCAGACCCGCTCGGTCGAAATGGCCATGAACCATAACGTGCCGGTGCGCGTGCTCTCCAGCTTCCTGAAGCCCGGAGAGCCCAATCCCGGAACCCTAGTCTGCGCAGAGGAAGAAATCGTGGAAAAGCAGGTTGTCAGCGGCGTCGCCTATTCGCGTGATGAGGCGAAGATCACCCTTTTCGGAATGCCGGATAAGCCGGGCGTTTCGGCGAAACTCTTCGCCGCGCTCGCCAAGGCCGGGGTCAATGTCGACATGATCGTGCAGGCCAATGCCCGCGGCCCGGACCGGGCCAACATGGTGTTCACCTGCACCGACCGCGACAGCCCGTTCGCGAAAGAGACGCTGGAAAAGCTGAAAGACGACCTTGGCTTCGACTCGATGGAAGTCACACGCGACGTCTCCAAGGTCTCGATCATCGGCGTCGGCATGAAGAGCCATACGGGCGTCGCCGAGACCATGTTCCGCGCGCTTTCGGAGAAGAACATCAACATCGATGTCATCGCGACCTCCGAAATCAAGATTTCGGTCCTGATTGCAGCGCCTTATACGGAACTCGCCGTGCGGGCCCTGCACACTGCCTTCGGCCTTGACGCCGAGTAACAGCGCCTGCGACAAGCAGGACTAGATGGCCTACAATCTACCTGCCACGCGTCTGCTGATGAACCGCCTCCGCCAGATGATGGCAGAGGATGGAGAAACACGTTCACGGCTCGACAATGTGGTCCGTCTGATCGCCTCCACCATGGTGGCGGATGTGTGCTCGATCTATCTGCGTCATCGCGGCGGACAGCTGATCCTGATCGCCACCGAGGGCTTGAAGCCGGAAGCCGTCGGCAATACGCGCCTGTCGGCGAATGAAGGCCTGGTCGGCCTCGTCTCCCGCCGGGCAGAGCCGATGGCGATCCAGGACGCGCCGCGCCATCCATCCTTCTCCTACCGCCCGGAAACGGGGGAGGACCCGTTTCACGCCTTCCTGGGTGTGCCGGTCCTGCGTGGCGGCCGGGTGATCGGCGTTCTCACTGTCCAGAACCGGACCGAGCGCGTCTATGGCGACGAGGAAATCGACACGCTGCAGACCATCGCCATGGTGCTGGCGGAGATTGTCGACCGGATCGACCCCGAGCATCTCGACAATGGTAACGGGCATGAGCGGACCCGCAATCCGGCCTCGCTGCGCGGACGGGTCTTCTGCGAAGGCCTCGGCTACGGCCGCGCGGTATTGCATGACCCGGTCGTGCCGGCCGCGAAATTCTTCGCGGGCGACCAGGAGGTCGAGGCGGACCGCCTGACCCGCGCGCTGGGCGGCCTCAAGAAGTCGATCGACCGGATGATGGCCATCGACGGCGCCGTCCTGGGCGATGACCCGCGCGACGTGATGGAGACCTATCGCCTGCTGGCGCACGACCCGTCATGGGCCGAGAAGCTGCAGGAAGGCGTCCGCTCCGGCCTCTCCGCCGAAGCCTCGATCGACCGGGCCCGCCGCGAACACCGCGCTCGCCTGCAAAGCGCCCGCGACCCGTACCTGCGCGAACGCCTGCACGACCTCGAAGATCTCGACAACCGGCTGCTGCGCATTCTCGGCGGCGATGAAAGCGGTCCGGAAATCAGCGAGGAACGCAGCGTTCTGGTCGCCCGGCGCCTCGGTCCGGCCGAATTGCTGGAATATGCGAATGCGGGTCTGCGCGGCATCCTGATGGAGGAGGCCGCGGCCTCGTCGCACGCCGCCATCGTGGCCCGTGCGCTCGGTATCCCGACGCTGGGCGGCATCGAGGGTCTGACGACGCGGATCGACCAGGGCGACTGGCTGATCGTCGATGCAGAGCAGGGCGTGCTGCACGTCCGCCCCGACGATGCGCTTTACGATGCCTACAAGGACCGCGTCGCCCTGCGCTCTGAACGCCAGGCCGCCTATGCCGCGCTGCGCGACAAGCCGGCGCGTACCAAGGACGGCAAGGATGTCCGCCTGATGCTGAATGCAGGCCTGGAACTGGACCTCGACACGCTGAACCAGACCGGGGCGGACGGCGTCGGCCTGTTCCGCACAGAATTCCAGTTCCTTGTGTCCGAAACGCTGCCGCGGCTGGACGATCAGGTTCAGCTCTATCGCCGCGTGCTGGACAAGGCACCGGGCAAGCCGGTCATCTTCCGCACGCTGGACCTTGGCGGCGACAAAGTGCTGCCGGCGCTGAACCTGCAGCGGGAGGAAAACCCGGCGCTGGGCTGGCGGTCCATCCGCTTCGCGCTGGACCATCGCGGCCTGTTCCGCCGCCAGTTGCGCGCACTGATCCGCGCCGCCGGAGAGGACCCGCTGACGGTCATGTTCCCGATGGTGACCGTGCCGCAGGAATTTTTTGCAGCGAAAGAGCTGCTGATGAAGGAGGTCGAGTGGACGGTGGAGGCGACCGGCAAGCGCCCGGTCCGCATCGAAGTCGGTGTCATGCTGGAAACCCCGGCGCTGGCCTTCAGCCTGAAGGAACTGGCCGGGGAGGCCGAATTCCTGTCCGTCGGCACCAATGATTTGATGCAGTTCTTCTACGCCGCCGACCGGATGACCCCGTCTGTCTCGGATCGGTACGACCTTGTTTCACCAAGTGCCTTGCGCTTCCTGAAAATGGTTTCCGAGGAGTGCGAGACCCACGGAATCCGGATGTCGGCGTGCGGGGAGGCGACCGGTTCGACCCTTTCGGCGCTCTGTTTCGTTGCGCTCGGGTTTACCAATCTCTCCATGTCGGCTGGATCGATCGGTCCAGTAAAACGCATGATCAGAAGCCTTGATCTTGCTGCGTTTCGGGCCGATTTCATGGGTGCGCTCGATAAACCGAACGATGCGTTCCGTAACCAGTTGTTAGCTCTTGCGGCTGAACATGGCGTGGAACTGGCGGAAGGTTGATAGATTGGCGCCGTGAGTTAACCTCACTCATGGACCATTTCTTGCGCGATGGTGGGACGACAATCGACCATCACGGCTGTACTGGACGAACATGGCACACAACGACGAGACCCTTCACGAACAGGCTGGACCCGACTCCGGGGCCGAAGGCAAACCGTTGACCGACACCGAACGTTTCCTGCGCGCCAAGGAGATTTACGAATCCCGCGCCTATGACGGCGAAGAGCTGCGCATGGGCCAGGTGCTGCGCCGGGTTCGCGAGGCCAGGGGCCTGGAGCTGCAGGATGTTTCCAAGGCGACCCTGCTGCGCCGGGACTATCTGATGTGGATCGAACGCATGGAAGTCGGCGAACTTCCGGGCGGCGGCTACCTGACGGCCATTCTTGGCACCTATGCGAAGTTCCTGGGCCTGCCCGAGAAGGACGTCATCGCGATCTACACCAAGGAATGCGGCGCCGTTCAGGAAGTGAAGGAAGCCGCACCTGTCCCGAAAATGGGCCAGATCGCTGCCGAGCGGGCCCGCTGGCCGCTGGCGCTGGCCTCCGCCGCCGCCCTCGTCGCGCTGGCGGCAGGGGCAATCGGCGTGTCGCAATTCATGCGGCCTGCGCCGGAAGTGACGGAATCGACGGCCATCGTGGCGGTGAACGGTGCCCGGGACAGCCTGTTCTCGGAGACCGATTCCCAGCGTCCGGTGCCGGACACGCTGCCGCTGGAACTGGCGGCTGTGCGCCAGGGCTGGCTGGAAGTGCGCGGTGCCGACGGCACGATCTTCCGCAGCCGCGTGATGGCCGAAGGCGAAACCTATTTCCCGCGCCTGAATGCCGGCTGGACCGTATCGGCCCGTGATGGCGGCGCGTTCGAATGGCGCGTCGGCGATATCGTGGTCAGCCCGCTTGGCCCGGATGGCGCGGAAGTGTTTTCCGTCAGCGTCGACGAGCAGCTGGCCCGTGCCGCGGAAGTCTCGGCCCCGGCCATGGCGGCCAATGGCGGCAACCGCGCGACCCGCTGAGGCAGTTGAAGTTTCCGTAAACGCATTGCCGGATCGGTGCGAACGCGCCATCTAGGGGCCATAAGGCACCAGAGGCACATGACATGAGCCACAATCCGATCCGTCCATGGCGCGACATCACCCGGCGTACATCGCGGCAGATCCGCGTTGGCAATGTGCTGGTTGGCGGGGATGCCCCCATCGCCGTCCAGACGATGACCAACACGCCGACCGAAGATGCAGCCGCCACCATCGCGCAGATCCAGCGGGCGGCAGAGGCGGGCGCTGACATTGTGCGCGTCTCCTGTCCGACGGAAGAGGCGACCGCCGCCATGTCGGAGATCTGCAAGGCGAGCCCGGTGCCGATCGTTGCGGACATCCATTTCCACTACAAGCGCGGCATCGAGGCGGCAGACGCCGGCGCGGCGTGCCTGCGTATCAATCCTGGCAATATCGGGTCACAGGCCCGCGTGAAGGAAGTCGTCGCGGCAGCCCGCGCCAATGGCTGTTCGATCCGGATTGGCGTCAATGGCGGCAGCCTTGAGCGTCACCTGCTGGAAAAATACGGCGAGCCGTGCCCGGATGCGATGGTGGAGTCGGCGCTCGATCACGCGCGCATTCTCGATGACCTCGGCTTCCACGATTACAAGATTTCGGTGAAGGCCTCCGACATGTTCCTCACCGTGGCGGCCTACCAGCAGCTGGCCGAAGCGACGGATGCGCCGCTGCACCTCGGTATTACAGAGGCGGGCGGGCTTCGTACGGGTACGGTCAAATCCTCCATCGGCATGGGCGCGCTGCTCTGGGCCGGGATCGGCGACACGATCCGCGTGTCCCTGTCCGCTGATCCCGTTGAAGAGGTGAAGGTCGGCTTCGAGATGCTGAAGTCGCTGGGCCTGCGCACGCGCGGCGTGAACATCGTCGCGTGCCCCAGCTGCGCGCGCCAGGGCTTTGACGTCATCAAGACGGTCGAGATTCTTGAAGACCGCCTGTCGCATATCCATGAGCCGATTTCGCTGTCGATCATCGGCTGTGTCGTGAACGGACCGGGCGAGGCGGCGCTGACCGATCTCGGCTTTACCGGTGGCGGCAAGGAAAGCGGCAAGATGTTCGTGTCCGGACGGCCCGATCATAATGTCTCCAATGCCGACATGATCGAGCACATCGTCGAACTGGTCGAGCAGAAGGCCGAACGCATGCGCGCCGAACGCGAAGAGACAGACGTCGCGGCGGAGTAGCCGCGACCTGCCTTTCAAATTTATTCCGCCGGAACGGTTACGCGCCGTATCTTCATTTTTGGCTTCAGCCCGAACAGGGGCCGCAGGAAGCCGACGCGGCGGATGACCAGTTCGTGCAGCAAGGCACAGCCGCCGAAGGTGGCGAGGATGACCAGCGGCGCCTCGACCCAGACGCTGAGGCCCTGACGGGTCAGCCAGTAGCCGGCCATCACGGTGATCGTCTGGTGCAGGATGTACCAGGGGAAGATCGCCTCGGTCATGTAGGTCAGAGCGCGGCTCGGCCGGTTGAGGTAGCGCTGGGCGAGACCGAGCATGGAGACGATGGCAAACCACGCATAGAAGATCCGCGCGATGCGGGCTGGCCAGACCAGCCAGTTCCAGTCCGCGTTTTCGGCCATGGCGTCCCAGTTCGCCCAGAGCGGGGTCAGCACCACGCCAAGCACCAGCGCAGCTGCGACAGCGAAGGGCAGGGCCCGGCGGATCGCGCTCCAGAAGCTGCGATCCTTGGCCAGCAGGAAGCCGATCATCAGCATGGTCAGGCTGTGGGCGTGATTGGCCCAGTCATTCGTCAGGTCATGCGTCGTCCTGAAATACGGGTCGAGCGTGAAGCGGTAGAGGATGAAGGGCATTACCGGCAGGACGAGGGCGACCAGCGGGCCCCAGCGGCCGGCGAACAGGAATTCGGTGATCCGCGCGCCGGTGCCGGTCTTGAACCGGGCCAGCGGCGCCGCAACCGGGGCCAGCATCAGCGTGTAGACGAGCAGGTAGACGACGTACCAGAGATGGTTCCAGGTCGGCGTCGTGATCGAGAAATCGGACTCGAAGTCGAGATAGTGCGGCCAGAACTGCCAGAAGCTGCCGGAGAATTCCCCATTCTCCACCAGTTGCAGCCAGCTCTGCGGCGCCACGATGACGATCATGCCGAACAGGATGGGCAGGCCAAGGCGAACGAGGCGTTCACGCGCGAGTTTCGACCCGCCGAGCTTGTCCGCCGCAAAGCGCAACGCGACTCCTGAAATGAGGAAAAGCAGGGCCAGCCGCCACGGGTTCAGCAGCATCATCGCGCCCTCGGCGCCGGGGCTGACATGCACGCTTTTCACGTGCCAGCCCCACGTCACGTAGAACATGCCGGTGTGGTACAGGATGAGCAGGCCGAACGCGATGACGCGCAGCCAGTCGAGATCATAACGGCGGGGGAAGGCGGGGGCCTTGGGCGGTGCGGGCATGGGGCAACTCCTTGTCTCTGGAGCACACACTGGGCCCGGCCCGGCGGCACGTCAGCGGTGAAGGGCCACGGGGTGGATCGGCGGGACAAACGGCCCGTCCCGGGGACGAACGGCGGCGATCGGGGACGAAATTCTGCCAACAGCCTTCCGGTTTGCGCGAGGATTGTGGCAGGACACAGCAATGGAAACCCGCACGCAGCATCCAGAGATCAGAGCCGACCGCCGGGCCGACCGGCGGACCTGGCTGTTCTTTGCCATCTTCATGCTGGCATCCTTTTTCGAGAAATCCCTGTCGGATCACGACGATCTTCTGCGGACCGGTGCGGCGCATCCGAACCTGCCCTGGCTGAGCGAGGCCACCTCGCATCTGGTGATCCTGGCGATGGTGCCGTTCATCACATTCATGCTGAGCCGGTTTCCGTTTTCAGCCGACCGCTGGCGGCAGAATTTGGCCATCCACGCCGCGGCGACGGTTGCCTTTTCAGCCGTGCACGTCTGCCTGATGGTCACGTTTCGAAAACTGCTGACCCCGCTGGTGTTCGGCTTCCAGTATGATTTCGGCCTCCTGGACCCGTCGCTCTGGCTGTATGAGTACCGCAAGGATGTGCTGAGCTATGCATTGATCGCCGCGATCTTCTGGACGAACCGGCTGGTAGAACAACGGGACATGGAGGCGGAGGCCGCAAAGACCGATGCGAAGGACCGCCACCGGCTGACTCTCAAATCGGGTGGCCGCACGTTCTTCGTGAACGCCGATGACGTGATCTGGGCCAGGGCCGCGTCCAATTATGTGGAAGTCGGCACGCCGGCGAAGACCCATCTGGCGCGTATGACGCTGACGGAGCTCGAACGTCTGCTGGAAGAGGCGGGCGGTCATCATGCGCGCGTCCACAGGTCTCATATAGTCCATCTTGATCATGTCATCGCCATCATGCCGACAGGGGAAGGGGACGCCATGATCGAGCTGGATACAGGCGAAACCGTGCCGGGCTCGCGCCGCTACCGGGAGCGCTATGCGCAAACCGCATAAGCACTATTTCGTGAGGGGGCTGGCCCGGACGGGGAATATCGGTAGGTTCGGCGACGGTGAGGCAGTTCATGAATACAGGTAATCTATGATCCGCCCTCTTCTCTGGTTTCTCGCCCGTTTGCCGCTGCTCGTGCTGATCCTCGTGGTCGCGCTGGTGATGTCGAGCTGCACCATGCTGGGCATGAATTATGCGAGCCTCGAAACCGTCAACAAGCCCGCCCCGTCGCCCGCGCTGGATGTCCCCGCCATCACCATTGAAGGCAGCCGGGAACGCGAAGGGCTGAAACGGAAATTCGAGGACGTGCTCTACGGCCCGTGGCCCGCCGGGATGCCGGTCAGCTTTGGCGACTGGCAGATGATCGACCCGGAATACCTGGACGGCCGCGGGACGCTGGAAGAAGTGGAAATCACGATTGGACAGGGCGAGGGCGCCCGGTCGTTCATTCTGGTCACGGCTTTTCCGAAGGTCTCCGGCCCGGTGCCTGTGGTGATCAGCCAGACTTTCGCGGACACATGCTCCGTCTTTCCGGGCGAGCCTCTCACCAATGCCGATGGCGAGATCTGCGACGGCAGCATGATGGAAGGTTTCCCCGGCTGGGCGGCAACGCAGATTTTCGGCACCTATATCGCGCTCGCGCCAGTCGAGCGGTACTTCGATGCCGGGCTCGCCTATGCGAGCTTCTACGCATCCGACTTCATCCCCGACCGCAAGAAAGAAGCGCCAGAAGCAATGGCCGCCCTTGGCGGACCGGTGAACCCGACGTCCGCCCTGATGGCCTGGGCCTACAGTTTCTCCGCCGCGGTTGACGTGCTTGATGCCGATCCGCGTATCGATCCGAAGGCGATCGGCGTGATGGGCCACTCCCGGCATGGCAAGTCGGCCCTGATTGCTGCTGTCTGGGACCGGCGCATCGGCGCAGTCGTGGCGCACCAGTCCGGTTTTGCCGGGGCATCGCTTTCCCGGTCCCGTACCGGCGAACGCCTCGACCGGATGGCGAAATCCTATCCGCACTGGCTGGCGCCGGAAGCGCAGGACTGGACCGGCAGGCTGGACGATATTCCGGTCGACCAGCACGAGCTGCTGGCCCTCGTCGCGCCGACGCCCGTGCTGCTGGGCAATGGACGCCGGGATGTCTGGTCAGACCCCAATTCCTCTTACCGGGCCGCGGAAGCGGCCAGCGCCGCCTATGAAGCGACCGGGCATGCAGGCCTGACCGCATCCGGCATGCGGGATTTTGATCCGGCGGCAGGGATTTCCTGGTGGCTGCGTTCCGGTGGGCACAGCGTGGTATCGGAGGACATCGATGCGTTCACGGTGTTCCTGCATGCGCATCTCGTGGGGGAAGGCGCTTCACAATACGCTGTTCACTAGCGGCGGTGCGCAGTAAGTATAGGAAAAACAGTGCTTAGGGAGGGCACCCGTCATGACCAATATCGGATTTCTTTACCCCGTTCTCGCTCTCGTGGTGTGGACGCTCGTCATGTGGCTGTGGATGTATGTGACGCGCATTCCGGCGATGCAGAAAGCGCAGGTGAATCCGAACGATGCCCGCCACCCGGGCACCTATGGCGAGAAATTGCCGGCGAACGTCCGGTCTGTCGCAGACAATTACAATCACCTGCACGAGCAGCCGACGATCTTCTACGCCCTGATGTTCTTCGCTGCGCTGACCGGCGGAGCAGACAATACCGCCACCTACCTCGCCTGGGCCTATGTCGGCCTGCGGGTGGTGCATTCCTTCGTCCAGATCCTGTCGCCGAAAGTGGTGCAGCGTTTCATGATGTTCGCGCTGGCTTCGCTGGTGCTGTTCATCCTGGCCGGCAAGGAAGTCGTGCGTATCCTCACGCTGCCATAGAACCGCCCGAGGGGGCTTACCAGTTGTCATAAACGGCTCTAGAGAAGCCGCCATGGCAAGCATTTCAGATATCCGCCTCCAGCAGGTGATCGAACGTTTCGAGGAAGTCGAGGCGCGCATGGGCGCGACCTCCGACACGGCTGAGATCATCGCGCTGTCGAAAGAGCACGCAGAATTGAAGCCCGTCGTCGAGAAGGCGAAGGACCTGCTGAATTCGCGCAATGGCCTCAGGGAGGCCCAGACGCTCGCCAGCGGCAGCGACAAGGAAATGGCCGAACTGGCCGAGATGGAAATCGAGGAGCTGAAGGAAAAGCTGCCCGAGCTCGAGCAGGAAATGCAGATCCTCCTCCTGCCGAAGGATGTCGACGATACGGCCGACATCGTCCTTGAAATCCGCGCCGGGACCGGCGGAGACGAAGCGGCCATCTTCGCCGGTGACCTCTTCCGCATGTATTCGCGCTATGCCCAGCTGATGGGCTGGAAGGTCGACGTGGTCGACGCTTCGGCTGGCGATGCCGGCGGCTACAAGGAGATTGTCTGCAACGTGTCCGGCGATGGTGTGTTCGGCCACATGAAATGGGAAAGCGGCGTGCACCGCGTGCAGCGCGTGCCGGCGACCGAAACGCAGGGCCGGATCCATACTTCCGCCGCGACCGTCGCTGTGCTGCCGGCGCCGGAAAATATCGAGATCGACGTCAAGCCGGAAGACATCCGTATCGATACAATGCGCTCCTCCGGAGCAGGCGGCCAGCACGTCAACACGACGGACTCCGCCGTGCGCATCACGCACCTTGCGACCGGCATCATGGTGACGAGCTCCGAGAAGTCGCAGCACGTGAACCGCGAAAAGGCGATGGAGCAGCTGAAGATCCGCCTTTACGAAAAGCAGCGGGCTGAAGCCGATGCCGAACGCGCCGAAGCGCGGGCCAGCCAGATCGGCTCCGGCGACCGCAGCCAGAAAGTGCGGACCTACAACTATCCGGAAAACCGGGTCACGGATCACCGGATCGGCCTGACGCTCTACTCGCTGGACCGGATCATTTCGGGCGACAAGCTGCAGGACGTGATCGAAGCGCTGATCACGGAAGACCAGTCGCGCAAGCTGGCGGCCATGGAAGCCGCAGGCTGACGGCGGGCGCTGGCGTGCGGACTTATCAGGCGCTTCTCCGCACAGGCACACAAGGCCTGCGGGAGGCTGGCATCGAAGAGCCTGCCCATGAAGTGCGCTTGATGATGATGGCGGCGTCCGGTCTGTCGCGCACCGCCCTGATCTCTGCCGAGACGGATGACGTGCCGGGCGATGTCGCGGACCGTTTCACCGATATGCTCCGTAAGCGGCAGGCACGCCAGCCGCTGCAGCATATTCTCGGCACCATTGAATTCTATGGGCTGGAATTCGTCTGCGATGAGCGCGCCCTGATTCCGCGGCCGGACAGCGAGGTTGTGGCTGAAGCCGCCTTGCGCCTCATCCCGGAAGGGGAGGCGATGACCATCGCAGACCTCGGAACCGGGACCGGCTGCCTGCTTGCGGCGCTTCTGGCCAACCGCCCGAACGTGCGCGGTGCCGGGATCGAGGCAAGCCCGCAAGCGGCCAGTCTCGCCCGGGAAAACCTTTCCCGCCTTGGCCTTGAAGGCCGCGCGTCAGTGTTCGAAGGCAGCTGGGCAGACTGGCCGGATTGGCAGGCGGCCGACCTGATCATTTCCAACCCGCCCTATATCGCCAGTGGGAAGATCGCCGGTCTCGCGCCGGAGGTGCGCACGTACGATCCGATGGCGGCACTGGACGGCGGCGAAGACGGCCTGGAGGCCTACCGGGAGATCATCGCGCTCGCCCGGCAGAACATGAAGCCCGGCACCTGGCTGGTTTTCGAGATCGGATACGACCAGAAGGAAACCGTCTCCGGACTGCTGGGAGCGGCAGAATTTACCGCAATCGGGGCAGCGAAAGACCTCGGCGGAAACGATCGTGCCGTGTGGGGCCGGAAACCCGAAAAGTGATACTTACATTTTCTCTTGGCGCCCAAGGCATTACAGGATAGAAGAATCGTGTGAAACGAGATGAGCGGGTTCCATAGGTTTCCCTCTTCGATCACAGGAATCGCGCAAAAACATGGGGCTGTGGCCAGCTAATCAAAGGGCCAGCGCGACGGGACTGCCTGCACAGAACTAGCAGGCGCATGAACATGGGACTGACTTCATGAAACGCTCACGCGGGCGCAACCGCCGGTCAGGCGGCAACAATCAGAACAATTTCAACAATCCGAACCGGCACTTTGAATCTGTCGGTCCGGATGTGAAAATCCGTGGGTCTGCCCAGCAGGTGCTTGAAAAGTACCAGCAGTATGCACGCGACGCCCAGACCAGCGGCGACCGTATTCTCTCGGAAGCCTATTATCAGTTCGCCGAACATTACCAGCGCATCGTCGCCAAGCAGCAGGAAGCGCGTGAGCGCCAGCAGCAACAGCGTGGCGGAGGCCGCGACGACCGCGACCAGAACCGCCGCGACAATTCCCGCAATGACGGCGACGACAATTCCAATGAGTCCGGCAAGGACGAGTCGGAAAAAACCGAGGCCAGCGTCGAGCGCCGCAATCCGCCAGCCAAGCAGGACGACAATGGCGATGATGCGATGCGCGTCATTGACGAAGACAAGGGGTCTGAAGAGTCCAGCGCCTCGTCTGAGGATGACAGCGATGAAGACAAGCAGAAGCCGCGCCGCCGCAACACCCGCCGGAAAACCTACAAGAGCCAGGACAATGAAGCGTCGGACGATTCCGACCCGTCCGACGGTGTCCTGAAGACGGTTTCCCGCGGCCGTCGCAAGGCGAAGGACGAGGAAACGGAAACCTCCGCCGAGGCCACCGACTAGGTCCCGCAGTCCCATCAGAAAGTTCCGCCCGGTGTGCCTCAGGCCGCCGGGCTTTTTCTTGTGTGAGCCTTCCCGCCGCAGGGGAGTTGCAAGACCGGAATCCGTTCCCACATTGGCTGTGAAGGACAATGGCGCTGCCGCTGAGCGGGGTGCCGGGATCCCGACCTGATCTGCCTTTGAAAGGGGATGATACATGAATATTGAGCAATACACCGAACGCGCCCGGGCCATTATCCAGGGAGCCCAGACCGCCGCGCTTGCCGCCGGTCATCAGGTTCTGACACCGGCGCATGTCCTGAAAGAAATGCTGGAGGATCGCGACCAGATGGCCGTGAACCTCATCCGTGCGAGCGGTGGCCGGCCTGAGCTTGTGGTGCAGGGCATCGACACGGCCATCGGCAAGATCCCGAAAGTGACCGGCTCGAACACCGGCCTGCGGCTTGAGCAGGCCGGGGCGAAACTGTTCCAGGATGCCGAAGCCGGCGCCAAGAAAGCCGGCGATGCCTTCGTGACGACCGAGCGCCTCCTGCTGGCTATTGCCGGTCTCTCCGGTGATCCGGCCGCAGACGTTCTGAAGAATGCCGGCGTCACCGCCAAGGGGCTGGAGGGGGCGATTGCCCAGCTGCGCCAGGGCCGCACCGCCGACAGCGCCAATGCCGAGGAAGGCTATGAAGCCCTCAAGAAATATGCCCGCGACCTGACCCAGGATGCCCGCGACGGCAAGCTTGACCCGGTCATTGGCCGCGACGAGGAAATCCGCCGTACGATCCAGGTTCTGTCGCGCCGGACGAAGAACAATCCCGTCCTGATCGGTGAGCCGGGCGTCGGCAAGACGGCCATTGCCGAAGGCCTCGCCCTGCGCATCGTCAATGGCGACGTGCCGGAAAGCCTGAAGGACAAGAAGCTGCTCGCCCTCGACATGGGCGCGCTGATCGCCGGGGCGAAATTCCGCGGTGAATTCGAGGAACGCCTGAAAGCCGTGCTGAACGAAGTGCAGCAGGCAGAGGGTGGCATCATCCTGTTCATCGACGAGATGCACACGCTGGTCGGCGCCGGGAAGGGCGACGGGGCGATGGATGCCTCAAACCTCCTGAAGCCTGCGCTGGCCCGCGGCGAGCTCCACTGTGTGGGTGCGACAACGCTGGATGAGTACCGGAAATATGTCGAAGGCGACCCGGCCCTTGCCCGGCGCTTCATGGCCGTGTTCGTGGACGAGCCGACCGTGGAAGACACGATCTCGATCCTCCGTGGCCTGAAGGGCCGCTACGAGGCCCACCATGGTGTGCGCGTTTCCGATGCGGCAATCGTTTCGGCGGCCACGCTGTCGAACCGCTACATCACGGATCGTTTCCTTCCGGACAAGGCCATCGACCTGATGGACGAGGCCTCCTCGCGCCTGCGCATGCAGGTCGACTCCAAGCCGGAAGAACTGGACGAGATCGACCGCCGCCTGCTGCAGCTGAAGATCGAAGCTGAAGCGCTGAAGAAAGAGAAGGATGCAGCCTCAAAAGAGCGTCTGAACACGCTCGAGGAAGAGATTGCGGAATTGCAGTCGCACTCGGATGAGCTGACGACGGCCTGGAGCGCCGAGAAGAACAAGCTGAAAGGCGCAGCTTCCGCGAAGGAGCAGCTTGACCGGGCCTATGCCGAAATGGCGGAAGCGCAGCGTCAGGGCGATCTTGCCAAAGCGTCGGAGTTGAAATTCTCGACCATTCCGCAACTGGAAAAACTCATCCAGGAAACTGAAGGCAGCGAAGACCAGGCGGAAGGCCTTGTCTCCGAAGTCGTGAAGCCGGAGCATATCGCCGCCGTCGTCTCGAAGTGGACAGGCATTCCCGTCGACAAGATGATGGAAGGCGAGCGCGAAAAGCTGCTGAAGATGGAAGACGCCCTGCGCAAGCGGGTGGTTGGCCAGGACCCGGCGCTCGAAGCCGTTTCGAATGCCGTGCGCCGCGCGCGTGCCGGCCTGCAGGATCCGAACCGTCCGATCGGCTCGTTCCTGTTTGTCGGCCCGACCGGCGTCGGCAAGACGGAGTTGACCAAGGCGCTCGCCGAATTCATGTTCGACGACGATACGGCCATCCTGCGGCTCGACATGTCGGAGTTCTCGGAGAAACACTCCGTGGCCAGACTGATCGGTGCGCCTCCCGGCTATGTCGGCTATGACGAAGGCGGCGTGCTGACCGAAGCGGTCCGCCGGCGTCCTTACCAGGTCGTGCTGTTCGACGAGGTCGAGAAGGCCCACCCGGACCTGTTCAACACGCTGCTCCAGGTTCTGGACGACGGCCGTCTGACGGATGGTCAGGGACGGACAGTGGACTTCAAGAACACGATCATCATCATGACGTCGAACCTTGGCGCCGATGCGCTGGCCTCAGGTGAGGAGGGTGACATCTCCGAGGGGGCGAAAGATGCGGTGATGGGTGCCATCCGGGCGCACTTCCGTCCGGAGTTCATCAACCGGATCGACGAGATCGTCTTCTTCAAGCGGCTTGGCCGCGGCGAGATCGACCATATCGTCGACATCCAGATGGAGCGCCTCGAAGGCCTGCTGAAGGACCGGAAGATGAAGCTGGATCTCAACCTCGACGCCCGCAACTGGCTGGCCGCCCGGGGCTACGACCCGGTCTACGGCGCGCGCCCGCTGAAGCGCGTCATCCAGAAGGAGTTGCAGGACCCGCTGGCCCGGCTTCTGCTGGAGGGCCGCATCCATGATGGCGAGACCATCACGATCGGTGTGGAAGGCGACCAGCTCTCCATCAACGGCGTCCCGAACGACTTCGCCAAAGGCGCCGCCGCACTGAACTAGGTGACATCACACCAAACGGAAACGGCGCAGGAAAACCTGCGCCGTTTTCTTTTTAGCCTGCTTGTTTGCCGCGCCTCAGGGGGAGGGCGGATTGGATGGCAGCGAGACGCTCAGCAGGGCGGCGCCCTGTTCTGCGCGGATCTCGTCGATGCCGTCACGGGCTTTCAGGAACTCGTCCATCATGAGCGGCGACTCGGCCAGCTTTCGGCCGGTCGGCAGTTTCAGCCGCATGGCGTTCACCGGTTTGCCATTGATATACACCTCATAGTGCAGGTGTGGTCCGGTGGAGGCGCCTGTTGATCCGACATAGCCGATGATTTCACCCTGGCGCACACGGCGGCCCTTGCGCAGGCCGCGGGCATAGCGCGACAGGTGAGCATAGGCCGTTTTGTAGCCATTGGCGTGGCGCACGATGATGTAGTTGCCATAGCCGCCCCGGCGGGCCGCCCATTCGACCGTGCCGTTGCCAGCCGCATAGATCGGCGTGCCGGTCGGTGCAGCGAAGTCGGTCCCCTTGTGCAGGCGGGTGTAGCCGGAAATCGGATGAACCCGGTTGCCGAAGGAAGACGACAGGCGCGCACCGTTGATCGGCGTCTTCATCAGGAACTTCGTGGCGCTTTCACCGTTGAAGTCGAAATAGTCAGTCTCGCCATCGTCGGACGGGGTGAAGCGGTAGAAGCTGCGCGTCAGGGCACGTCCGTTGAGGGCGGCGTAGACCAGGTTCCCGGTCTTCACCTTGTTTCCGGTCTCATCGGTGAGCGTTTCGTACACCATCTCGAAGGAGTCGCCGGGGTGAATTTCCCGTTGGAAGTCAACATCATAGGCGAAGACAGAGGCGAAATCGACGACCTGCTGGTCGCCCGCACCCAGACCCAGCGCGGTTTCGTAGATCGAAGTATCGATCGGTGCGCTGACGCGGTGATACTGTGGGATCAGGCGGGCATTGAGGGCCGCAGCGGTCCATCCGCCATCTGCGCCGCGCTTGATGAACAGGTTCCGGCCGGCCTCGGCCTTCACATTGAGGGCGCTGAGGTGCCCGTCTTCCAGGAAGACTTCGGCTTCGAGACCCGGCAGCAGGCGGCGCGGATCGATCAGGTCCTGATCGTAAAGGGTTTGCAGCGCGCCGGCTGCCTCATTGGCAGGGGCGCCGAGGCGCTGGACGAGGCCGGTCAGCGTCTCGCGGCGGGCGAGCGTGCCGCTGGCGCTTTGCAGCGGTGCGGCGGGCGGCTGGAAGTCTGTGGCGGTCAACAGCGTGGCTGCGAGCGGCGGCGGAGCAGGGGCCGCTTCGGCAGCGCCCGGCCCGTTCTGGCCGTTCGGTCCGGCGATCAGCAGGCCCGCAAGGGCCGATCCTGTGCCCAGGACAAGCAGCGCAACGAGACTCTTCACGCCGTGAGACAGCGTCGAGCGCGCTGGCGCCTGGGGTTCGGTCGTTTGTTGAGTGTCTTGCATGGTGCAAGCCCCTCCATTTTGTCGCCACCCTTGGCATCCTGCCTGCAAATCCCATGCAGTCGGACGTTTATTCGCCAAATTGTTATCGCCTTTGCCTATTAAGGCTTTTGAAACAAGGCCGGAAAGGAATTCCCCTTTCAGGCAAGATTCTAATTTCCACAGCGAGCCGGATGCAAGCCGGATGAGTCAGTGACGCAGGTAGATGACGGAGATTTTAGCAAAACCGCCCGCAAGGCGCCATCAGCGCGTGCGCGATGGGCACGCCGTGTGCTGGCGGCGACTATCCTGCTGCTTCTTGTCGGCCTCGTTGTGGGCTGGGCCATGCGAAAGACCATTGCCCGCCAGGTGCTGGCCGATTGGTGCGCCGGGCGCGACCTCGCCTGCGCGGCCCGGTTCGACGAGTTGGGCCTTGGCGGCGCAGCGATCAGCGATATTGCCGTCTCGGGGCAGGGCAAGGCAGCATTCGAGGCATCGGACATCAAGGTCCGCCTGGGGTGGCCAGGCCTCTTCTCGCCGCGCGTCGAGGCAGTCGAACTGGTGGCGCCTGTTGTGCACGGGACGCTCGCTGACGGACGGCTCAGCTTTCATGGGCTGGAACGGCTGGCCTCGTCTGGCGGTGGCAGCGGAAGCGGTGCGTTTCCAGCGATCGACATTCGCGATGGCCGCATCCTGATTGGAACAAGCGCCGGTGAGGTGGGCGCCAGTGTCTCGGCGAGTGGCATGTTCCCGCAGGATGCAACAGCCTCGATCTCACTCGATCCGGCGAGCCTTGATGAACCGCAGGGATACCTGCGTTGGTCCGGCGGTATCGCGGAGCTTTCCGCCCGGAGCGGACAGCTTGAAGGACAGGTGAATCTGACCGTTGAAGAGATGCGCACCGACGAGGTGACCGTTGCGGATGCGAACCTCATGGCCAGTCTCGAATCAGGCCTGGGTGAGGATATGCCCACCCGGGTTGTCTGGGAGGGGCGGATTCAGGAAGCCTCCGGCGCCGAGTTCGCGCTCGCCGCCGTTCAGACAAGCGGACACGCGAAGCTGGACCGGATCACCGGCGCATCGGTGGCGGAATTGCTCGCGGCACTGGCCGAAGTGGATCTGGAGGTCGAGGCCGGTCAATCGAGCTGGCAGGCCTATTCCGCCGGCATGGCGCAAATCGAAGCGTCCCTGCTCAAGACGGATAATGCCATCACCGGGCCATCGGCGGTTGTCTTGACCGACGTGTCGATCCCGCAGGGCAAGGCAGGGACATTTTCCGCTGCCGGAGACCTTTCATGGACGGAAGAAGACGGTGGCCGCTTTACCGGGCGTGTCTCCACCGCCGGCGCGTCCCTGACAGAGAGTATCTCGGACGGACTGCTCAGCCGTGTGAAACTGCCTTCCCCGCTGACCGCCCATGGCGACAGCCTGAGAATGGCACTCGACCGGGCACTGTCGGACTTTGGAGCCGAGGCGCAGGTCAGCGCGGTGGTACGCGATGGGGCTGTTTCCATCGATGCGCAAGACGCCGCCACCCTCACCGCGGCAAGCGGGCTGGCCTTGTCTGTTGTACCCCAGCGGACAGGAGAGCCCTGGTTCGGCCTGCGCGGCGGGATGGTTTCCATCGGCGGGGGCCTGTCGCTGAAGGGGGGCGGTGCGCCGAGACTGTCTGCTGATCTCAACTCAATGACTTTTGGCAGCAGCGGCCTGCTCATAGATGCCCGATCGGTGGCCCTGTCGCCCTGGTCTGTGAACGGAACGCGCTTTGGCATGGGCCTTTCATCCCTGCAGGTCGATACAAAGCCGGACGATCTCAGCGTGAATGCCGATGGGTCCGTGTCGCTGTCCGGGCCGGTGTTTGGCATTGAGCTTTCGGAGTCCCGCTTGAGCGGCGCCATCCAGGTGACCAATCGGGAGGAGGGGCTTCGGGTTGAGCCGGTAAATGATCCGTGCCTCCGGTTTGATACCCAGGGTGTGAAGCTCGGCGGCGTGATGTTCCAGCCGAACCGGCTGAACCTTTGCCCGCGCAAGGGCGCATTCATGAAGCCCGGAAACGGGGACGCATCCGGGACAGCGTCGCTTGGCGACGTGTCCTGGCCTTTCGAGTCCAGGTCGGTAACCGGCGTGCTGAACCTGAAGAGCGCTGCAATTGACTGGTCTGTGCGCAAGGGATTCACCCTGTCGCTTTCGTCGCCGGACCTCGACCTGCCGCTGGATATTGGTGACCGTACACTGTCGATTGATGCGGCGAGCCCACGTGTCCATCTGGAGACAGCCAGGGGGAAGGTGCCGGCACTTGCAGCCACACTTGGCGATACGGTTTTCGGCGGAACGCTGATCCCGGCAAAGGTGACCGCGAAGGAGATCAGCTTCGACGGTGAGATCGGATCAGGCGGCTTGTCCGGAGACCTCGCAGGCGGGTCCGTCCTGATTCAGGACTTCCGCGAAGATCCGGTCTACCAGCCGCTCATCTCTGACCTGACGGCGAAAATGCATGAATGGCAGCTGGCGCTGAGCGGGCCGTTGCGCCTGAAAGCCAATGATGTGCCGGTCGGAGACATCGCGGCGGACATCAATGTGCTGACGCTCGACGGGACGGCGCGGGTCGCGACACGCGTGCTGGATTTCCGCAAAGGCGGATTACAGCCCGTCATGCTGTCGGAGCGCCTGCGGGGCGTCTACACGGACGCGGCCGGGCAAATGGAAGCCGCCTCCGATGTCGTGATTGAGGGCGGACGTCTCGCGGGCACGGCGGATGTATCGGTCTCCAATTTCGGATTCCAGACAACCCGCCTTGGCCGGGTCGAGAATGTGAATGGCGAGGTCCATTTCGCAGACCTGTTCACATTGTCGACCGATCCGAGCCAGGTGGTGACGGTTGGCGGCATGAACCCCGGCATCCCACTTCGCGATGGGCGTATCGTGTTTGGCTTTTCGGGTGGAAAGGTCCTCGCGGTTGAATCCGCAGCCTTTCCGTTTGCAGGCGGCAAGCTGGCTCTCGATCCGTTCGACTGGACGCTGGGCGCTGATGCGCAGCATGTGGAAGTCACGGCCGATGCGATTGATCTCGCTGAACTTGTCCGTATCCTGAAACTTCCGAAGATCGAGGCGGAAGGCACTGTGTCTGGCCGCTTCCCCATAAATGTGGAGCGGGCGAAAGTCCTTATCAGCGATGCGCGCCTGTTCGCGGACGAGAGCGGCGGACGGGTCGCTTATCTCGGCAATGCTGCGGATTCTGCTGCCCAATCCGATGCGAATGTCCGTCTCGCTTTCGAGGCGCTGAAGGATTTCGACTTTACAGTTCTGGAAGTCGGATTGGACGGGGACGTGACCGACCGGGTGAAGATCACGCTGAAACTGTCAGGCAAGAGCCGGAACGACATTACCTATGGGGCCAACGCCCATATCGTGAAAGGGCAGCCCTTCGAGTTCAACATCGCCGTTGATTCAGCGCTCGCCGAGCTTTTCCGCTCCAGCCAGTTCTACACCAACCAGCAGAAGTTGACCGATTTCGTGGTCGAGGAAGTGCTGACGGACCGCGGGCTGAAAATCCAGAAAGATGAATAGGAAACAACCATGTCCTTGATTGACGTTAAGCTGCGCCATGGCATGGTGGCGCAAGATTCAAGGAGGCTGCCACGCCCATGACCCTTCGAAACATGCTCCTTGCAGGCGCCGGATTCGCTGTCCTGGCTGCCTGTACCCACACCATCAAGATCGAGCCGTCGGACAAGCCGATCAAGATCGATCTCAATATCACGCAGGAAGTGCGCATCATCCTCGACAAGGAAGTCGAGGACCTGATCGCGGACAACCCGGACCTGTTCTAGCGAAGAGAGGAGACACTTCATGACATCCCTTCGCACTATCGCTGCTGCCTCTGTTTTCGCCATCGCATCCTTTGCGGTGGCGCCTGCCGCTTATGCCGGTGATCCGGTGATCGACGCCGCCATCGATGCCGGCCAGGTGGGGGAAACCATCGACGGCCTGCTTGGCGTTGTGGGCAGTGCCGATCCGGCCCTTGTCCGGAAGGTCAACGAGATCAACAATCGCCGATCCGCCAAATACGCTGAAGTTGCCGCCCAGACCGGGACGACGCCGTCACAGGTTGCCCGCCTGACCGGCGAAAAACAGATCGCGAAACTGGATGCCGGTGAGTACTACATGGACCAGTCCGGCGTCTGGAAGCGCAAGTGATATCGTGACTTGCCCGGCCCGGCTTCAGCTCTAGGGTGGAGCCATGTCCCGTAAAGCCATCGCCGTCATATTTGCCTGTATCGCCATCCTGGCCGTGGTGCTTGCCGTCACGCCACGTTTCTGGATGGGCGGCAGCGACGGGATCAGCGGGCATGGCTGGGCGGCCTACATCATCGGCGCTGTTTTGACCGTTGGCCTGTCCGGAGGCTTGTTTTTCCTGACATTCTACTCGGCGCGTCATGGCCATGACGACATCGACCGCCCGGATGACCCATCGGTGTGATCCTGACGGCTGTGACGGTATCTTCACGCAGCTTTGATTGACACAAACGGCGGAGCACCCAATCCTGCTGCCGTTGCAACAATATTTTCTACAGGGCTGACCATGTCATCGATCGATCCTGCGCGCCTGTCTGCGTACATTGCGTCGCGCATCTGCCACGACCTCGTTTCGCCGATTTCCTCGGTCACCAATGCGCTCGACCTGATGGATGAGCCCGGGGACCAGGAAATGAAGGCGCAGGCCGAAGTCCTGCTGCATGACGGCGCCGAAAAGGCCGCCGCGCGGATCCAGTTCCTGCGCTACGCCTTCGGGTCCATCGGCCTGAACGCCGGCGCTGCGGACATCCACGAAGCCCGCAAGATCACGGAAGCCTTCGTCAACAGCCACAAGCCGAGTGTTGAGTGGGACCTGCAGGCAGACCATCTGAGCTTTTCCCATGTTCGCCTGATGATGAACCTGGTCATGATGGCGGTTGAATGCCTGCCGCGGGGCGGCGTGGTGAGCGTCCGCATCCGTAGCGAAGCAGGGGGGCTGACGATCACGCTGACCGCAAAAGGGGACCGCGCCCGTCTCAAGGAAGAGGTCACAGCCGCGATCGAAGAGACTGATCCGGCGGAAGGCTGGCGGGCCGAGAATATCCAGCCGCTGTTCGCCAAAATGATCTGCGACGGCCTTGAGGGTGAGTTTACCGCAAAGGCCAGCGACGGCCAGGTGATCCTGATGGCCGCGGGCCTGCGCGCCGAAGGCTGAGCCTGTTAGCGCGTCGGGCGCTGAAAGATTTTGTTAAGACACTTCGGCGAGCGTCCGGAGCTGGTGTTTCAGTGGGGAAATGGTTCATGAAAACCTGCCTGATTGTCGACGATTCCCGCGTAGTGCGGAAGGTTGCGGCTCGCATCATCAAGGATCTGCGTTTCGAAGTGGTCGAAGCAGGCGATGGCGCGGAAGCCCTGGATATCTGCCGGAAGCAGATGCCCGACGCGGTGCTGCTGGACTGGAACATGCCGGTGATGAACGGCCTCGATTTCCTGCGTGCCCTGCGGCGGGAAGAGGACGGCAAAAAGCCGGTTGTCATGTTCTGCTCGATCGAGAATGATGCCGAACATGTCGGCGAGGCGCTCAGATCCGGTGCCGACGAGTTTATTATGAAGCCGTTCGACGCTGAAATTCTGGAAAGCAAGTTCGCCGAAGTCGGGCTGATCTAAGTATTTCTTAACAATCCTTGCTGTACCGGTAACTTTTGCAGGCGCATCAGTCCGGGACCGGAGCCAATTATGCAGGATGGGGTTTTCAACGAATTGGCGGACCTGGCCCTGAAAGGGTCCGGTCAGGCGATTCCGCGATCGAAATCCTATCTGATCGAAGCTCGTCTGGCGCCGATTGCGCGCCGCGAAGGCTTCGGCTCGCTGGAAGATCTGGTCCACTGCCTGAAATCGCGCGCAAATCCGGTGTTCGCAGCCGAATGCGCTGCAGCGCTGGTATCGAAGGACACCTGGTTCTTCCGCGAGCGCGATACGCTGCAAAGGCTGGTCGACGACATCCTGCCCATGCGCCTGAAGGCTGGCAATTCCGGCCGCCTGAAAGTCTGGATCGCCGGGGGCTCAACCGGCCAGGAAGCCTACTCGCTGGCCATGCTGCTGGAAGATGATCTGCCGGCTTCCCTGAGCGGTGCCAAGATCGAGATCCTTTCCACTGATCTTTGCAAATCGGCTACTGAGCGGGCCCGGGCTGGCCGTTATGGGCATTACGAGGTCCAGAAGGGCCTCTCCATCCATCGTCTGATGGAACACTTCACCCGCACGGACAGCGGCCAGTGGGAAATCTCCGAAGCCCTGCGCAGCAAGGTCAGCTTCCGCCAGCACAATCTGCTGGAAAGCGCCGGTGGCCTTGGCAAGTTTGACATCATCCTGTGCCGGAACGTCCTGTCCGGCATGGACCGGTCTGCGCGCAGCCGCGTTGCAGACTCGCTCGCCGCCCAGCTGATGCCGGGCGGTCTGGTCATCCTGGGCCAGGGCGAAAGCCTGATCGGCCTGACGAACCAGCTGGAGCCCTCCCGCGATTACCGCGGCACCTGGATCGCCTCGACCGGCGGAACCAAATCGGCCACATCCGCGGCCTGAGCAGGCCCGGCCCTTCACCTTTCCATGTCTTGGCGCTATATGCGCGCCTCAACCTTGGCTGCTCCGGGCCTTGAACCCGGTGGGAGTGAGAAATGACCGATACCAATGCGGCTGCCTGGACAGGCGGCGTCAATTCCCTTGGATTCGCGAAAGCGCCGGATGACACGCGCGTGGTCGCCGCCATGTCTGGCGGGGTCGACAGTTCTGTGGTCGCCGCCATGCTGAAAGCCGAAGGCTATGATGTCATCGGCATCACGCTGCAGCTATACGATCATGGCGCCGCCATCGAGAAGAAAGGCGCCTGCTGTGCCGGGCAGGACATCCACGATGCGCGGAACGTCGCCGACATGATCGGCATTCCGCACTATGTGCTGGATTACGAGTCGAAGTTCCGCGAGCAGGTGATGGAGGATTTTGCCGACACCTACCTCGCCGGGTCGACACCGATCCCGTGCATCCGCTGCAATCAGACGGTCAAATTCTCCGATCTCCTGAAAACCGCGAAAGATCTCGGCGCGGATTGCCTCGCCACAGGGCATTATATTCGCCGCACAGATGGTGCGGATGGGCCGGAACTGCACCGTGCGGCAGATGCGTCACGTGACCAGTCCTACTTCCTGTTCGCCACCACGCGCGAGCAGCTGGACTTCCTGCGCTTTCCGCTGGGCGGCTTGCCGAAGACGGAAGTGCGGGAGCTGGCAGACCGGTTCAATCTGCCGGTGGCCTCGAAACCGGACAGCCAGGACATCTGCTTCGTGCCGGAAGGGTCCTACGCGAACGTCGTCGAAAAACTCCGCCCCGGTGCCGGGCGCGGCGGCGAAATCGTGCATCTTGATGGGCGCGTACTGGGCGAGCATAGCGGCGTCATCCACTACACGATCGGCCAGCGCCGCGGCCTTGGTGTCGCGACCGGGGATCCGCTTTTCGTGGTGAAGATCGACGCGCCGAACCGCCGTGTCGTCGTCGGTCCGCGGGAAGCGTTGATGACGTCCGGCCTGCTGCTGGAAGAACTGAACTGGATCGGCAGGGGAAGCCTTGAGGCCGCAGCCGACGCGGGTGCGGCTGTGCTCGTCCGTGTGCGGTCGACCCGTCCGCCTGTGCCGGGCCGCCTCGGCTGGCATGACGGGGCCCCGGTGATCTGGTTCGATGAGCCGGAGGAGGGTGTCGCGCGTGGGCAGGCAGCGGTGCTGTATGACCCGGATGGCAGTACGCGCATCCTGGGCGGCGGATTTATCCTGAAAGCCATTCCGGCTGACGACCGCGTCGCTGCGGCCTGATAACAGGCCGTCAGTCGACCATGCCGAGCGCGATACCGCGGAGCGCGGCCGATACGCGGTCATTCACGTCGAGCTTTTCAAAACTACGCCGGATGTAGGTTTCGACAGTGTTGCGGGAGAGCTGAAGCGCTTCTGCGATCTGGGAATTGGTTCTTCCACGCGCGACCCATCGCAGGATTTCCCGTTCGCGGGCAGACAGGACGGTGCCGTTCGGAAGAGCGCGCAGCAGCAGGCGGCAGTAAGCAAGATGGCCCATCTGCGCCGCCGCCTGCAGTTCCAGCACTTCGTCCGCAGGCGGGCGTTCCGGACGGCCAAATCCCAGCGCGGCATAACCGTTACGCCCGGCCGGGCCAAACAGTGGTATGCCGATCCCTTCTCCCATGTTCTGCGCGGCAGCCCGCTGGAGGTAATCGCGTTCGTCCGGGGTCAGGTTCGGCAAACTAGGCGATTCTGACCAGAAATAGGGGCGGGTAAAATTCACGGCCCTCCGGGCCAGGGGATCGCACAGGTGCAGCTCTTCTGCGAGATAGGTTTCGCGCCACGCTTCCGGATATCCAAACTCCCCGACACGGATTTGCCCATCGAAGTCATGGGCGCCGACCGGTGGATAGTGCATGTAGCTCGCCATCACGACAGACGTTGAACCGTAATAGTCTGTCGCGGCCACACGAAGGTCGTCGAACGTTGCCGCGTCACGGCAGCACCGGAAATACCGACGAAGAGGCTCGATGTCGCGCGCCATGCCTTGTCCCCAAATCCAGTGACATAAGGACTCAGGCAAATTCAAAACGCAAGAAAAAGCGGAGGCCGTCCGTTCAACTCAGCCAATCTGGCGCCGCCACCATATCCGATTGCCCCATTTGAGGCTGCGGGTACCGTTCCAGCAGCTTGTCGACGATGGCATCAGCCACCCGGTCCGCTTCGCGCAGCGGAGCGTATGCCCATGTCTCCAGCGTGCCGTCGAACCAACGCGCTGCGCCGTGCGAGATCATGCTGTCGTGGAGCTTGTCGAATTTCTCGGCCCGGCCTTCGAGTTTCGCAATATGTACCGGAAGGCCATGCCAGGCGGCATCCGACAGCATGTTGGCGCTGTCTTCGGTCACGATGGCGACATCTGAGAAGGTGAGCCAGGCGATATAGGGGTTCGGGCCATCTTCTGTACCCGACCAGAAACTTGCACCAATCTCATCTGCTATCCGGCGAAACTGTGCCCGGACCGGGTCAGGCGTCCGGCGTGAGGCGGTGATCCGGAGGCGCCAGCCTTTTCCGGTGAGCTCGCGAAGTTCGCTTTCCAGCCGGTTTGCGGCGCTTTCCGTGAAAGTGTGAGTCTTGCTGTTGCCGCCAAGGATCACAATGGCACTTTTGCCGCGCTCATCTGCAAGGTCTGCAAAGGCCTGCGCGGTTTCTTCGATGGCGTGCGGCGAAAAATAGGAAGGTGAACCGACCGTCTGGATGACGTTCGGCCCCGTCACACCGTCATGCCTGGGCGTGACCAGCAGGTCGAAATTGTCAGGCGGAATCCGTGGGTCGAGAATCTGGACTGTCAGTGTACGCCCGCCGGACCACTCCCGAACGGCGCGCGTGAAGGCGGCCGATCGTCGTCCCGCAGCGATCCACACGGTGGGCCAGGGCGCTTGTAACAGCGCGCGCTGTGCCGAAGGCAGGGCAGATAACGGGGAATGCCAGCGATCCGCTGGCAGCCACGTCCACGGTATGCGCGGTGTCAGGACGATCGGATCGGACCGGTGGGCCTCACCCGGAATATGGCCGATCTTCATCCACCGGCGCGTCTCGCCCAATGCCTGGACGACAGCGCGCACCTGGGCAGCGTTGCCTGCGCGGCCGTCAGAGACCGCCCAGACTGAGGGTCCGAGCGATCCCGGCCCGGACATTTACCGGTACTCGACTTTGATGATTTCGTAGGCGCGGGCGCCAGCAGGGGCTGCGACCTCGGCTTCGTCACCTTCTTCCTTGCCGATCAGGGCACGGGCAATCGGGGAGGAGATGGAAATCTTGCCTTCCTTCACGTTTGCCTCGTCGTCGCCGACGATTTTGTAGGAAGATTCCTCTTCGGAATCGACGTCGATCAGGGAAACAGTTGCACCGAAGCGGATCTTGCCCCCGGTCAGTTTGGAAACATCAATCACGTCCGCGCGGGCGAGCTTGTCGTCCAGCTCGCTGATGCGGCCTTCGATGAAGCTCTGCTTCTCCTTGGCAGCATGGTATTCGGCGTTCTCCGACAGGTCGCCATGTGCACGTGCCTCAGCAATCGCCGCAATGATGTTCGGGCGCTCAACCGATTTGAGGTTTTTGAGCTCAGCTTGAAGCGCAGCATGGCCTTCTGCGGTCATGGGGATGCGTTCCATAGGGGGTCACCTCTGTAATTGGGCGAAAATCGTTGTCGTAAATGTGAACATCGTCAAGTGGGAGTTGTCACGCCGATTGCAAGGCGCGCACCGAGATTTCCCGGGAGTTCATGCTGGTGATCGCGCGAACCGAAGCGATCGATGCCGCCAGCGTGGTGTAGTAGGGGATCTTGCGGGCCACGGCGGTACGGCGAATTGAGGCGCTATCTGCAATGGATGTTGCGCCTTCGGTCGTGTTGAAGACCAGCTGGATATCGCCATTGATCATGGCATCCACAATATGCGGCTGGCCCTCATTGACCTTGTTGATGATCCGGACAGGCAGGCCTGCTGCTTCCAGATGAGCGGCTGTACCTGACGTTGCGACAAGCGTGAAGCCGAGCCCCACCAGGTCGCGTGCGGCTTCGGTGACACCCTTCTTGTCCGAATCCTTCACCGAGATGAAGACGGCCCCTTCGGACGGCAGAATGACGCCGCAACCCATCTGGCTCTTGAGGAATGCGGTGCCAAAATCATCGTCCCAGCCCATGACTTCGCCGGTCGAGCGCATTTCAGGGCCGAGCTGTGGGTCGACGCCCGGGAAGCGGGCGAACGGGAAGACAGCTTCCTTCACGGCCACCCGGCGGGGGTGAGCATGTGTCAGGTCAAATTCGGTCAGCTTTTCGCCAGCCATGACCTTCGCAGCGATCCCGGCGATCGGCGCGCCGACAGCCTTGGCGACAAACGGCACGGTACGGCTGGCGCGCGGATTGGCTTCCAGCACATAGATCTCGTCGCCTTTCACGGCGAACTGGATGTTGATCAGGCCACGCACCTTCAGCTCACGGGCGAGCGCAATCGTCTGCTCGGCGAGCCGGCCCTGCAGGGCTGGCGACAGCGTGAAGGGCGGCAGGGCGCAGGCGGAGTCGCCGGAGTGCACCCCGGCTTCCTCAATATGTTCCATGATGCCTGCGACATGGACGTTTTCGCCATCGCAGATCGCGTCGACATCGACCTCTGTCGCATCGGACAGGTAGCGGTCGATAAACAGCGAGGCATCACCGGAGACCTGAAGCGCCTCGGCGGCGAACTTGCGCAGGTCTTCGTCGTCGCGGGCGATCTCCATGGCGCGTCCGCCGAGCACGAAGCTCGGGCGCAGCATGACCGGGTATCCGATCTCGTTGGCTTTCACTTGTGCTTCGTCGACGCTGCGGGCTGTGCGCGACGGTGCCTGCTGGATGCCGAGCTTGTCGAGCAGGGCTGCAAATTGCTCGCGGTCTTCGGCAAGGTCGATGGACGCCGGGCTGGTGCCGAGGATCGGGATGTTCTGCTGGTGTAGCGGATTGGCGAGTTTCAGCGGCGTCTGTCCGCCGAACTGAACGATCACACCGCGCAGGTGTCCGGTACCGCTTTCCTTGCTGATGATTTCGAGCACATGTTCGTCTGTCAGCGGTTCGAAATACAGGCGGTCGGACGTGTCATAGTCCGTAGACACCGTTTCCGGGTTGCAGTTCACCATGATCGACTCGAAGCCGAGGTCTTCCATCGCGAAGGCCGCGTGGCAGCAGCAATAGTCGAACTCGATGCCCTGGCCGATCCGGTTCGGCCCGCCGCCGAGGATGACCACCTTTTCGCGGGCGGTCGGCAGGGACTCGCAATCCGGCTTGTCCTGGCCGAACAGCGGATGCTCATAAGTGGAGTAGAGATAAGGCGTCTTCGCCGCGAACTCGGCCGCGCAGGTGTCGATGCGCTTGTAGACCGGGCGAACGTCCAGTGCATGACGCTGGTCGCGCACCGCCTGTTCCGTTTTGCCAGTCAGTTCTGCGAGGCGTTTGTCGGAGAAGCCCATCGCCTTGATGTCGGTCAGCGCATAGGCGTCGTCCGGCAGGCCCTGCGAACGGATCTTGTTTTCCGCAGCCACGATTTCCTCGAACTGGCGCAGGAACCATTTGTCGATCGAAGTGATGGCGTAGATTTCGTCCACGCTGAGGCCGGAGCGGAAGGCCTGGGCGACGACGCGCAGGCGGTCAGGCGATTGAACTGCCAGGGCCGCACGCAGTTTGGTCTCGTCTTCGAATTCCATTTCGTTCAGGCCCGTCAGGCCCGTTTCCAGCGAGTTCAGCGCCTTCTGGAAGCTTTCCTTGAAGTTCCGGCCAATGGCCATGGCTTCGCCGACCGACTTCATCGCGGTGGTCAGGACCGGCTCGGTGCCCTTGTACTTCTCGAAGGCGAAACGCGGAATCTTGGTGACGACATAATCGATGGTCGGCTCGAACGAGGCCGGCGTCACACCGGTGATGTCGTTGTCCAACTCGTCCAGCGTGTAGCCGACAGCGAGCTTCGCGGCGATCTTGGCGATCGGGAAGCCGGTCGCCTTGGAAGCGAGCGCCGAGGAGCGCGACACGCGCGGGTTCATTTCGATGACGACCAGGCGGCCATCGGCAGGATTCACCGCGAACTGGACGTTCGAACCGCCGGTCTCAACGCCGATCTCGCGCAGTACCGCGATCGAGGCGTTCCGCATCACTTGGTATTCCTTGTCGGTGAGCGTCAGGGCAGGGGCGACGGTGATGGAGTCGCCGGTGTGGACGCCCATCGGGTCGATGTTCTCGATGGAACAGATGATGATGGCATTGTCCGCCTTGTCGCGGACGACCTCCATTTCATACTCTTTCCAGCCGAGCAGGCTCTCGTCGACGAGGATCTGCGCATTTGGGGAGGCTGCGAGACCCGAGCGGCAGATCTCTTCATATTCCTCGACATTGTACGCTACGCCGCCGCCAGTGCCGCCCAGCGTGAAGGCGGGGCGAATGATGGCCGGCAGGCCAACGGTCTCCAGCGCGTCCATGGCGCGCTTCAGGCCCGTGATCCGGTCATACTTGCCTTTTTCATCGCGCGGCGACGACACGATCGTCGCGCGCGGGTTTTCCAGGCCGATCCGGTCCATGGCTTCGCGGAAGAGGGCGCGGTCTTCCGCCATCTCGATGGCTTCTGCCCGCGCGCCGATCAGCTCCACGCCATGCTTTTCGAGGATACCGGCATAGTGCAGGTCGAGCGCGCAGTTCAGCGCCGTCTGTCCGCCCATTGTGGGCAGCAGGGCGTCCGGCTTCTCCACTTCGATGATCTTCTCGACGATTTCCGGCGTGATCGGCTCGATATAGGTCGCGTCGGCCAGTTCCGGATCGGTCATGATCGTGGCCGGGTTCGAGTTCACGAGGATGACGCGATAGCCTTCATCCTTGAGGGCTTTCACCGCCTGAACGCCGGAATAGTCGAACTCGCAGGCCTGGCCGATAATAATGGGACCAGCGCCGATCACGAGAATGGAGCTAATATCTGTGCGCTTTGGCATGTGCCCCAACTCCTCGCAGTCAAACGGCTGCGTCATAGCAGAGTCGGAGGCTTGGGCAAGGTGACTGCGGGCAGAAAGTCTGTGTCTGCTGCAGTAAGTTGGTGGATATCACTGAGGGACAGGGATCAGAAGCAGGTGCCTTCAGGCGAGATTGTTATCTGTTCCTGCACCAGGCGCCAGGCGCCGCCTCGTTTCTCGAATATGTGCTGAGTGTGCTGGCGCTGGGATTTCCGGTGCTGGTCATGGGTTACGCCCTGGAGGCGCGTGTGGAAGCTGGCTTTGGCCATGTTGCCGGAAACCGACACGTCAATCGGGGAATCGATCAGCAGGAGCCATTCCGCGAAAGCTTCAGTCAGGTTACGTGACCAGTAGGCGGCATAGCCATCGAGCGACACGCCGACCGCGATGTGATGGCCGAGGTCTGCCACCATCCGTACCTGACCATCGGTGGCAATTTCCCGAAGTGAATCGGTAACGAACCGGCCATTGATGCTGCTCCAGGAGGAGCACCAGGCAAAGACGCGGGTCCTTACTTCCGTTTCGGGAGAGGTGGGGTCAGGGCTCGACACAACAGACGGGTTTGGAAATGTACCGAGTGAATTCATGCCGTGCTCCTCAAAGGCGTGCCGGTGGTAGGCATCCGGTCAGGAACGCGCAGGGACAGGTTTGGTTCCCGGCAAGTTTGCATGTCACTCGAGGGTTGCTCCTCTGGAGGAAAAAACGGCCTCGCATCCGGGGAGGCGAGGCCGGCTTCCTCGGCTTGGTCAGGCGCTACCAGCGCGAACGATCATAGGGATAACGGTCATAGGCGTTGGCCACGCCGTCACCATCTGAATCGCGTTCGGTTTCCTGGTCTTTCACGCCGGGCATGTTGCAGTCTTCGGCTTCGGTGCAGCCTTTCGCTGCGCCGGCCGCGCCGCCGAGGGCGCCACCGATGATTGCGCCGCGTTCGGCGTCACCATCTCCGACATTGTTGCCGATGACAGCACCAGCGACCGCGCCGGCTGCCGCGCCATAGGCGGCATTGCGTTCTGTTGTTCCCGTTGCCGTACAGGCTGCGAGAATGGCGGCACTTGCGCCAATGGCCATCAGTTTCACAGGGAAAGTCATGTGGGGTCCTTTCAGGTGGCTATGGCCGAATAAACGGATGCCACCTGCGCCGGTTCCCCCGCGCTGCATTACAATGAATTCAGGGAGTTGGAATTACCAGCTCAGCTCCAGCGCTTGGACAGCTTCTGGCTCATCTCGTCCGGCGCCTGCTTTTCGGCGCCCTGGTAACCCGTCACTTCGTCGGCCACGAAAGGGTTGTCCTGCCGCTCCTGTCCGAACGTGGACAGTGGTCCATGACCCGGCACGAACCGCATCTGCGGTCCGAGAGGCCAGAGCTTGCCGGTGATCGAGTCGACCAGTTGTTGCTGGTTCCCGCGCGGGAAGTCTGTCCGTCCGACAGAGCCGCGGAACAGGACGTCGCCGACAAAAGCGAGGGCGCCTTCCTGAGAGTAGATCACGACATGGCCCGGTGTGTGGCCGGGCGTGTGCACCACACCGAACTTGTTACCGGCAAGGTCCAGCACGTCGCCATCGTTCAGGTAGCGGTCGGGCGTCACATTCTTCCCGTCCTTGATGCCGTATTTGGCGCCCTGGGTTTCGATTTCATCGAGCAGCCACTGGTCGTCTTCGTGGGGGCCGATGACCGGGCATCCGGTCCGCTCCGAGACGGCAGCGGCAGCGCCGGCATGGTCCATGTGGCCGTGTGTGAGCCAGACCGCGACGATCTTCACGCCGAACTGTTCGGCGGCGCCCATCAGCTTGTCCACTTCGCCGCCCGGATCGATGAACACGCCTTCCATGGTCTCGGTCGACCAGATCATGGACGTGTTCTGCTGCAGGGGCGTCACCGGAATGATCCGGATCTCGAGTTTCGGCTGGTTGGCAGGTGTCTCAGTCATGTTTGCTACATAGTCTGTCCGGCGGTGAACGCAAAGCGTGCGGCAGGTGCTTTTCCTGCCGGAGGCGCTCCGCTAACACTCATATGGCATTGAAGACGGTAGAGATGGAGGCTTTCGTGCGCATGCCGAGGCAATCTGGCGGGACCTATCGCGGCGGCGGAGGCATTGCGCGTTTGCTGCGCAGCCGGTTCGGCCTCCTGATGATCGCGGCGTTCGGCCTGTTCCTGTATTGGCAGGTGAACCAGAAGCCGGTGCCGTTTTCAGGCCGCAAACAGCTGAACACCGTCTCCATTGAGCAGGAAGTAAAGCTCG
Organism: uncultured Hyphomonas sp.; assembly: GCF_963678875.1. Taxonomy (NCBI): domain Bacteria; kingdom Pseudomonadati; phylum Pseudomonadota; class Alphaproteobacteria; order Hyphomonadales; family Hyphomonadaceae; genus Hyphomonas; species uncultured Hyphomonas sp. The sequence goes on from NZ_OY787457.1 coordinate 641,468, forward strand.
GCCAGCAATCCTACCTGCAGATCCTGAACCAGGAGCAGAGCCAGGGGAATGCGGTCCTGTGTGCCAGCGATGCCTGTTCCGGCGACGATGCGGCGCTGACGGCGACGGTACGCGAAATCGGCGCGCGCCTTCAGGCCGCGGCGATTGAGCTTGAACAGGAATTGCTGGACGCCGGTTATGCCTTCACCCCGGTCGCAGACCAGTTCGACTGGACCTATTATGTGGTTCAGTCCGCGACGCCGAACGCCTTTTGCCTGCCGGGTGGCTATGTTGCGATTTATACCGGCATCCTGGATATCACTGGCAATTATGACGGACGCCTTGGCATGGATGACCTGGCAGACCCGGACAAGCTGGCCGTGGTGATGGGACACGAGATCGGCCATGCACTTGCGCATCATGGCGCCGAGCGGATGAGCCAGCAGCAGGTGATGCAGATGGGGCAGATGGCGGTGGGCGTCTCCATGGGCGACATGGATCCGTCGCAACAGCGCGCCGTCATGCAGGCCTTCGGCATCGCCGCGCAGGGCGGGATGCTGAAATTCTCCCGCGAGCATGAAACCGAGGCGGACAAGATCGGCCTCGATCTGCTGGTGCGGGCTTGTTACGACCCTCGCGAGGCGCCGGAACTCTGGCTGCGCATGGGCGAGATCGGTGGCGGGCAGCGTCCTCCGGAATGGATGAGCACGCACCCCGCCAGCGAGACCCGGGCCGAAAATTTCCGCAAATGGATGCCCGCAGCGATTGCCGAGTATGAAAGCCGTTGCGGCACGCTCCGGTAGAAGCAGGTCGTTCAGGGAACAGACCGCCGAACATAAAACTGCGCCCTGACCTTTTCAGGTGGGCGCAGTTCCTTGGCGTCCCGCGCTAGCCTGAGGCCAGTCCCACCCAGCTCGATACATACGCGGTTCCAAAAAAAGGTGCTCAGGGCAAGGAATTCCCTCCGGAGCACTTTGAAATATTACGTACCACTGGTATGATAAGGTAGCAACGAAAATAACGATCCATGCCAAGGCGAACTGCAGAGCAGGCCGAAGCCACGAGAGCCGCGATCCTTGATGCGGCCCGGGCGAGATTTGCCGAAGACGGGTTCAGCGCCAGCATTGCAAACATTGTTGCAGATGCGGGCGTAACGAAGGGCGCGCTGTTCCACCATTTCCCCAGCAAGCTGGACCTGTTCCGCGAAGTGTGGACAGACCTGCAGACCCGGATGGGGGAGGAGGCCGTCACCGAAGCCCGCAAGATGAGCGGGGAGCATGACCCCTACATCCAGTTCCTTACGGGGGCTCGGGTGTATCTCAAATGGGCGGCCCGGCCGGAATATTTCAAGATCGTCCTCTATGAAGGCCCCGTCGTACTGGGGCTTCAGGGGTGGTACGAGTCCAATCGCGACCTTGGCCAGGGCAATGTCCACCGGGCAATGGAAGCATTGGCTGAACGGGGCCGCATAGACCCCAGCCGTGTGAATTCCTATTCGGTGCTGGTTCAGTCCGCGCTGAACGGTGCGGGGTTTGCCCTGGCGGAGGGCGTCGATGGCCTGTCGCCGGACGAGGTGTATGAAGCCTTCGAGATCATGATCCGCAGCCTGCGCTAGGCCAGCGGGTCGATCTGCCCCTGAATGGACGGGTTGACGCGCCACCAGGCAGCAATGCCGAAACGCGCCTTGTTGGTCATTTCAACAGCATGCGGAACGGTTTCGGACAGCATGAGCACGACGCCCGCGCGCTCGGGCAGGATACGCGCGCTCGGTTCCGCCGTCTCGTCCGCCCCTTCAGGCCAGACGACAAGTGCGCCGCCATTCTCCCCGGTCCAGTCTTCATTCAGGTACACGACCAGCGAGACGACCCGGTTGCGCGCACCTTCGAAACTGTCGAGGTGGCGGTCATAAAATTCCCCCGGCTGGTAGACGGCAAAGCAGGCCTCGAATTCGAACAGGCCGATCATGAGCCCCCGGTTGAGGGCCTGCCGCAGCTGTTCCGTCCACTGCAGGAAGCCGGCCTGCGCCGGTGTGGATCCATCCATCCAGGCAATCCGGGATTTCCGGATGGACCGGTCGAACTGGAAGTCAGTTTCCCGGCCGATCCCCGCAGGCGCCAGGTCATCTTCCGCATTCGCGGCCAGCACTTCTGATCGCAGTGCATGGTAAAGCGTGTCCGGCAACATCTGCGGCTGCCAGCTCCACCCCTTGGAAGAGAGGTCACCCAGTATCGCGCCCAGGCGGTTATCGCCGGGCAGGGGCACCTCGGAGGCAATGGCCGTCATGGCCGTACACTTTCAAAAGGGGCGGATTACTTTCCGGCCCGGTGTTGTTCCATCAGATCGGCAAAGCGCTGGAACAGGTAGAAGCTGTCCTGCGGGCCGGGGCTGGCTTCAGGGTGATGCTGAACCGAGATGATCGGGCGGTCCTTCACGGCGAGGCCGGAATTCGTGCCGTCAAACAGCGAGCGATGGCTTTCTTCCACACCGGCCGGCAGGCTCGCCGGGTCGACAGTGAAGCCATGGTTCATGGACACGATCTCGACCTTGCCCGTGGAAAGGTCTTTCACCGGGTGGTTCGCGCCGTGGTGGCCCTGCGCCATCTTCATCGTCTTCGCACCGAGGGCGAGCGCAAGCAGCTGGTGGCCGAGGCAGATGCCGAGGATCGGCAGGCCGCTGCCGATCACCGCGCGGATCATGTCTCCGGACCGTTTGATGGTTGCCGCCGGATCACCCGGGCCATTGGAGAAGACGACGCCATCCGGTTTCAGCGCGGAAATGCCCTCGAACGAGGTGTCGCCGTTCACGACAGTTGCGCGGATGCCGACATTGGCGAGGTTGCGCAGGATGTTCTTCTTCACGCCGAAATCGACCACGACAACGTGGAAGGCCGGTTTGTCCAGATTGCCGTAACCCGCTTCCGGCTGCCACAGGCTCTCGGAATTTTCGAACTCTGCGCCGGTATCGACGTCTGCCGCCAGGTCAGCCGTTTCCAGGCCTTCCCACGCGCGGGCGGCCTCGATCAGGGCATCCAGGTCGATATTTCCGTCCGGCTGGTGGCAGATCGCTGCCTTTTGCATGCCTTTTTCGCGGATGAGACGCGTGATCGCCCGCGTGTCGATGCCGGAAAGGCCGACAATTCCGCGCTTTTGCAGCCACGATTCGAAGGTTTCAGTGGAACGCCAGTTCGAGGGCGCCGTGATTGGCTCCCGGAAAATGGCCCCCCGGGCAGCGTGGGATCCGGCCTCAGAGGACTCTTCATGGTCCTCGGCATTGGCCCCGACATTGCCGATATGCGGGAATGTGAACAGGACAATCTGGGAGGCATAGGAGGGGTCTGTGAGGATCTCCTGATAGCCCGTAATCGCTGTATTAAAACACAATTCTCCGGTTCGGATGCCCTCGGCACCCGTGCCGTGGCCCAGGAACACTGTGCCGTCAGCGAGGGCGATTGCTCCCGTGGCTGATGTAGCCGCTTGAGTTTTGGCCAAGTAGGACATATTTGTCACACCTCCCGGGCGCCGCGTAGGGTCTCGTTAACCCATCCGCATGAAGTTCGACCGGTGTATTGGGGCGGAGTCTCTGCGGCGTCAAGCGAGTGATGCGGCAGGGCTTATGAGAGGCGAACCCGGCATGGGCCGAGAAGATACGAGTGGATTGATGTCGCTTAAGGCGCGCATTGGAAATGCCCTCAAATCGGAGACCGAAAAGGGCCAGCCCGGCGTACGCCTGGCAACGCTGCGCCTGATTGATTGCGCCGTGCGCGACCGGGACGTGTGTGCCCGCGGCCGCGGTGCCGGCGAGGGCTGTCCTGAAGCGGATGTGCGCCGCGTGCTGGAGACCATGGTCGCCCAGCGCGAAGTCGCTGCCCGTGAGCATGAAGATGCCGGCCGGCTCGAAGAGGCCATCCGCGAGCGTGAGGAAATCGAGATCATCCAGCAATTCCTGCCGGTGCCCCTGCAAGGCAAGGCGCTGGATTCCGCCGTGGAAGAAGTCGTGACTGATCTTGGTGCCTCGAGGCTCAAGGATTTGGGCCGTTGCATGAGCGCCCTGAAAGAGCGCTATCCGGGCATGATCGAGTCCGGTGCAGCCGGCAAAGCCGTGCGCAAGGCGCTGTCGCGCGCCAGCTGATCCCCAGCGTGAAACCTTCTTAACCTTCGGAACTCTCCGGAGGGTGCCCCCGTTCTTTCCGCACTCCAGCCAAGGAAAGGACGACCAAATGAAACCCCTTCTTTTTACCGCCTCTGCAATCGCCCTGATGATGGGTGCGGCTGCTTGTACGGAAGCCACCAGCCATGCGGAAGCCGCGCCGCCTGTGGCGGCCGAAACCGCTGCGGCCACGCCGGATCAGGCCAATGACCAGCAGGTCGCTGACCTGGAAGAGATGACCCGGGCAGACATCGAGCCGATGGAGCGCGCGCAATACACGCTGGCCTCCGACGAAATCCTGGCCTCGGACCTGATCGGGTCTGAAGTGCTCAATCCGGTCGGCGACGAGATCGCCACAGTGGCCGATGTCTGGATCGGTGAGTCCGGTGACACGCCTAAACTGGTCATCCGTGAAGGCGGCGTCGCCGGTGTCGGCGGCACGCTGCACGCGATCGGCTTTGAAAATGCCCTGATCGAGCCCGTTGCCAATGATGATGATCCCGATGTCCGGGTGACATATTCGCAGGCATCGCTGGAAGGCTTGCCGGAGTTTGAACAAGCCGGCGTGGACGATTTCCGTCTGGCATCCGAAGCCATGGGCACCTCAGCCTCGCTGGGATTCAGCGATGACCTAGCCCGGGTGAATGACTTCGTGATGAAGATCGACGGCACCCCGGAATATGCCGTCATCACGGACGGCCTCGCCGGGATGACCAAATACGTCATCGACGCTGAAGCCCTGACCATCGAGCAGGGTGACGGAGACGGCACGCTGGTGATCGACCTTGATGCAGAGGCTTTTGCCGAGGCCAAGGTCCTGAAAGACGGCCAGTAATCCGCCGAGTGCGTTGGGTAGGAGAGGGCCTGGCATTGCCGGGCCCTCTTTTCATGCCTGGACGTGAAATGGCGCGTTTCCCCGGAGGCGGGAACGCGGTATCCTGATGGGATGGCGCCACCTTCCATCCGCATCCCTGACGGCTTCGTAGAGGAGCTGAAGGCCCGTATCCGGCCTTCGGATGTGATCGGCCGCAAGGTGAAGCTGACCAAGAAGGGCAAGGAATGGGTTGGGCTCTCGCCCTTCACCAATGAGAAATCGCCCAGCTTCTACGTCAATGACCAGAAGCGCATCTTCAAGGATTTTTCCTCCGGTATCGGCGGGGATGTCATCAGCTTCATCATGGAGACCGAGCGGCTGACCTTCATGGAAGCCGTCGAAAAGCTGGCCGAAGAGGCTGGCATGCAGCTGCCAAAGGCCAGCCCGCAGGCCGCCGAGGAGTATGACCACCGCAAGCGCCTCCAGGCCGTCTGCGAAGCGGCCGCGGCCTATTTCGAGGACCGGCTGCTTTCGTCCGAGGGCGCTGCGGCGCGGGCTTATCTCGAAGGACGGGGGCTTCGGCCCGCGGCGTGGAAGCGACACCGGCTCGGCTATTCGCCGGACGACTGGCGCAAGACCATCGAGCACCTGAAAACTCAGGGCTTCTCGACGAAGGAGATCCTAGAAGCGGGGCTGGCCAAGGAGAGCGACCGCGGCGGGGAACCGTACGATGCGTTCCGGGGGCGCCTGATGTTCCCCATCGCCGATGTGCGCGGCGGGATCATCGCCTTCGGGGGCAGGGCGCTGCAGGCGGATGCCAAGCCGAAATACCTGAACTCTGGTGATACGCCGCTCTTTCACAAATCGCGGGTGCTGTACCGGTTCAAGGTCGCGCGGGAGGCGCTTGGCGGCGGGGAAGGCGGCGGCCTGATCGTCTGTGAAGGCTATATGGATGCCATTGCGCTGGCCGAGGCAGGGTTCGGCATGTCCGTCGCCCCGCTGGGCACCGCGCTGACCGAAGACCAGCTGAGCCTGATCTGGAAGGCCGGACCGGAGCCGGTGCTCTGTTTTGACGGTGACCGTGCCGGACTGGGCGCGGCTTACAGGGCGATCGACCGGGCACTTCCACATGTCGAGCCGGGACGTTCGCTGTTCTTCGTGCTGCTGCCGGATGGCATGGACCCCGACGATCTGATCCGGGCCCGCGGCCCCGGTGCCATGGCGGATGCGCTGGACGGGCGGATCGCCATGTCCGAACTGTTGTGGCTGCGCGAACGGGATGCCGAGCCGCTGGACACGCCGGAACGTCAGGCCGGTCTCGAGGCGCGCCTGATGGCGGCCGCCGCCCAGATCCAGCATCCGGGCGTCCGCGCCGCCTATGAGCGCGATCTCAAATCCCGCATGCGGGACCATTTCTGGCAGATCCGCCAGGCCAGCCGCGGCAAGGCAAAAGGCAGTGGCGACTACAGGAAGCGCCCCGGAACGGGACAGTTTCCCGCCTCAGGCGAGCAGGGGCAGGTGGAGCTTAAAGGCGGTGCGCCCGCCAAGCTGCGCGGCCTCGGCCAGGTGGTCCGCGCGGTCGATACGCCGGAACTGCTGGACCTTGGCGCGGAAACGCTCGCGGCGGCCGTCTTCGCCGATCCCGATGTCAGCCTGATGCGCGATGCGGTTCTGGATTTCGCGGATGCAGGAAAACCTATTGACCGCAGCGCTTTGAGTGCCCATTTAGCGGAAGCAGGGAACATGCGCGCTGCCAGTCTGCTCAACGAATATCCCCAGACGCCTCCGATAGTGGTCGACGGACCCGAGGCACGGGAATGGCTTATAGCCCTCGAGCAATATATGGTTGCAGGTCGTTCCGTGGAGCAGGACGCTGACGCTGGCATGGATGATGCTGGCGCAGATGCTACGTCGTCGCCATCAGCCTGGCGGCGCAAGCACCAGCTCGTCGCGGAACGCAGGGCTTTGAGAGCCCGCATGAACGAGGCAGCAGGAAAAGTCGGCGAAAGCTGAAAAGGCGCGAAAACTTTGAGATGTATTGCGGGATGAGCGCGCGGTACGTCACGGGAGAGAGATTGAATGGCATCTGCCAAGCAGAAGAATACGCAGACCGAACGCGACAATGACGACGAGAAGGAAAACGAGTCCGGCATTGTCGATTTCAACGCGACAGACGTCAAAAAGGTCCTGAAGCGCGCCCAGAAGCGCGGCTTCATCACCCATGACGAAATCAACGCCCTTCTGCCGAATGACGAGATGACCTCCGACCAGATCGAGGACGTGATGTCCCAGATCTCGGAAATGGGCATCGCCGTCGTCGAGACTGAGGAAGAGGCGGAAGAGCAGGGCAAGGCCCTGACCAAGATCGAGGACCGCAAGGTCGTCGCGAAGAAGGGCAATGCCCGCGGCTCTGACCGGACCGATGATCCGGTGCGCATGTACCTGCGTGAGATGGGCGCGGTGGAACTCCTCTCCCGCGAGGGCGAGATTGCCATCGCCAAGCGGATCGAAGCCGGCCGCGACGCCATGATCCGCGGCCTGTGCGAAAGCCCGCTGACCTTCGAAGCCATGATGGTGTGGCGCGACGAGCTCATCAATGAGCGCATCCTCCTGCGCGACCTGATCGACCTTGAAGCCACCTATGGTGCGGAAAACCCGCCGCCGGAGCCGAAGCCGGTCGAAAAGGAAGAAGAGCCGGAAGCCAAGGCAAAAACCCGCCGCGGCGAAGTCGACGAAGTCGAGGCCGAGCGCGAGCGCCAGCAGAAAGAAGCTGAAGAGGAAGAAGACGAAGATGATGCCGCCGCCATGTCCATGTCGGCCATGGAAGCGGAACTTCGTGACGGTGTCCTCGCCAAGCTGGACGAGATTGCTGACGGTTTCGGCCGTTACCGCAAGCTGCAGGACAAGCTCGTGTCCCGCCGCATGGAAGGCAAGGAACTGACGCCGAAGTCGCAGTCCGAATATGACGAGCTCTCCAACAACATCGTCGAGAACCTGAAGACGATCCACATCAACAACGCCCGTATCGAGGCGCTGGTGGAGCAGCTCTACGCCATCAACAAGAAGCTGATGGGCCTGGAAGGCAAGCTGATGCGCCTTGCGGATGCCCATGGCGTGCCGCGCAAGGAATTCCTGAGCAATTATTTCGGCCGCGAGCTGGAGCCGGACTGGACCGAAAAGGTCAAGGACATCTCGGCGAAGTGGAAGCGTTTCGTTGAATCCAAGGAAGGCGACATCGAGGACGTGCGCGCGGAAATCTCCGAGATCGCACAGGAAATCGGTATCCCGATCGACGACTATCGCCGCATCGTCCAGACGGTGCAGAAAGGCGAGCGCGAAGCCCGCATCGCGAAGAAGGAGATGGTGGAAGCCAACCTCCGCCTCGTGATCTCCATCGCGAAGAAATACACGAACCGCGGCCTTCAGTTCCTGGACCTGATCCAGGAAGGCAATATCGGCCTGATGAAGGCGGTGGACAAATTCGAGTATCGCCGCGGCTACAAATTCTCGACCTACGCCACCTGGTGGATCCGTCAGGCGATCACCCGGTCGATTGCCGACCAGGCCCGCACGATCCGTATCCCGGTGCACATGATCGAGACGATCAACAAGATCATCCGTACCCAGCGCCAGATGCTGCATGAGATCGGCCGCGAGCCGACCCCGGAAGAGCTGGCCGAGAAGCTGGGCCTGCCGCTGGAGAAGATCCGCAAGGTCCTGAAGATCGCGAAAGAGCCGATCTCGCTGGAAACTCCGATTGGCGACGACGAGGATTCAAACCTCGGCGACTTCATTGAGGACAAGGCCGCGCTCCTGCCGGTCGACGCCGCGATCCAGTCGAACCTGCGTGAGACGACGACCCGCGTGCTCGCCTCGCTCACCCCGCGTGAGGAACGCGTGCTGCGCATGCGTTTCGGCATCGGCATGAACACCGATCACACGCTGGAAGAAGTCGGCCAGCAATTCTCGGTGACCCGCGAACGTATCCGCCAGATCGAAGCCAAAGCGCTCCGCAAGCTGAAGCACCCGAGCCGCAGCCGCAAACTGCGCAGCTTCCTGGATACCTGATTTCCGGCCTGGGACCGGGCTGGCATTACCAAGAAAAAACGGGCGCTGCGGCGCCCGTTTTTTTGTGTCTTCATCTCATCCCCCGGTCGCAGTAATGCGATTGCATTAAATTGTGTCCGCCCTATACCTCGGTCCCTGGAGAACAAATATGAGGGGGCTGAAATTGAAACGTATCCTGACTGGCGTTGTAATGGGTGCGATCGTGATCGCTGCATGCGCGCTGACGGCCATCACGGTTGCCAAGAACCGGACCTTGTCTGCCGGCATTCGTGCGGCGACCTCCGGAATGGGCGATGCGTCCGTTTCCGAACTGGGCGATGTGAAACCCTATCCGCCAATCGAGTTCGCCGAGAGGCATGCCTATGATCTCGGCGGGCAGGCCTATCTCTGGTTCTACGGCCGTTGGCGGATGATCCTGGAGGAGCGCGACTTCGTGCTGAAGAATGGCGCGGAGATCAATTCGCTCCTCAAATATCGTGATCCGCCGACTGCCGACGACGAGATCTATGTCACGCCGAACCTGGATGTCCTGAACATCGTCTCGTTTTTCGATCTCGCGGAGCAGCCGCAAATCCTGACGATCCCGCCGGTCGAGGATGGCCGCTATTACACGTTCATGTTCGTGGACGCCTGGCACAACATCATCGCGAATGTCTCGCGCCAGCATTATCCGGAAGGGGGCCAGCAGGTTGCCCTGGTCGGCCCGGACTGGCAGGGGGATCTGCCCGAAGGCGCGATCCGCCTCGACTCGCCGACCAATACGGTAGCCCTGCTCGGCCGCATCCGCGTCAGTCCGGAAATCCCGGAGGATGTGGCGAAAGCGCAGGCCATTCTGGATGCGGTGCAATTGGCGCCGCTGGGTGAGATCATGGACGTGCCGGTACCGGCAGGCACCGTACCGGGCCAAAGCTACGAGCTGATCGATCCGAACGCGCGGCAAACGCTCGGTATCTTCGACAATTACCGCGAAATCCTCCGGCGCAATCCGCCTTATGGCAAGGATGCATACGCGGCCAGCATCTTCGAGGAAATCATTCCAGGCGCCGGGTTGAAACCAAATCCGGTTTTCCTGGCGGGCCTGAAAGAAGCCGCCCGGGATAGCCAGCGCAAGATCCGGACGGCGCCCCTGGCATCGCGTCTTTTTGGCTGGAGTATGACGCCGCCGGAGGTTTCCACGCCGGACTGGTCATGGCTTTTGCGAGCCAGCCTGACGGAGTACGGCATCCTCGTGAATGTGAAAGAGGAATCCGTCTACATCACCACGACGCTGGATTCGGACCGGAAGAACATGACGGGCGGGGAGTCCTACGAGCTGCGGCTTGCGTCACCGCCTCCCGTCAACGAGTTCTGGTCCGTCACCTTGTACGACATGGCCACGGCGCAGCTGGTCGCGAACGATTGGGGCAAATACCGCATCGGGGATAATACGCCCGGCCTGAAATACGAGGCGGACGGATCGCTCCGTCTCTTCATTTCGCCTCAGCCGCCGGAAGATGCCGGCTATGTTCCCAACTGGATCCCGAGCACGAAGGACAAGGATATCCGGTTGAACATCGTGATGCGGATTTACGGGCCGACCGACGAAATTCTGAACAAGGAATGGTTCCCGGAAAACTGGCAGAGGCAGTAGGGCTGTCCCGAGACCCAAAAGAAAAGGGCGGCCAGTCGGCCGCCCTTTTTGGTTCTGGTTTTACCCGGCGGCCTTGAGTGCCTGATCCAGGTCGGCGATCAGATCGTCGGCGTCTTCGATGCCGATGGAGAGGCGGACCGTATCCGGAGAGGCGCCAGCAGCGATCTGCTGCTCTTCCGTCAGCTGACGGTGCGTGGTCGAGGCCGGGTGGATGACCAGCGAACGCGCATCGCCAAGGTTTGCGACATGGCTGAACAGGTTCAGGCCAGCAACAAACTTGGTGCAGGCCGTGTAGCCGCCCTTGAGCTGGACGGTGAACAGGGCACCGGCGCCCTTCGGGCAGATCTTCGGGATGCGGCCCTTGTAGGGCGACGAGTCGAGCCCGGCATAGGTGACGCCCGCGACAGCCTCGTGGCCTTCCAGCCAGGCGGCGATCTTCTGTGCGTTGGCGATATGTTTCTCCATGCGCAGCGACAGGGTTTCGATGCCCATCAGCGTATAGTGCGCACCTTGCGGGTTCATCGTCATGCCAAGGTCACGCAGGCCGATGGCGACGCCATGGAAGGTGAAGGCGGCCGGGCCGAACGTCTCGTGGAAGGTCAGGCCGTGATAGGCCGGTTCCGGCTGGGAGAGGGACGGGAACTTGTCGCTGGCCGACCAGTCGAACTTGCCGGAGTCGACGACAACGCCGCCGGTGACCGTGCCGTTGCCGGTCATGTATTTCGTCAGCGAGTGGACGACCAGCGTCGCGCCGTGATCGATCGGGCGGCAGAGGTAAGGCGTCGCCGTCGTGTTGTCGACGATGAGCGGGATGCCGGCTCCGTCGGCGATTGCGGCGATGGCGTCGAGGTCGGTGATGTAGCCGCCGGGGTTCGCGATGGTCTCGCAGAATATGGCGCGTGTGTCGTCATCGATGGCGGCCTTCACCGCGTCGAGATCGTCGAAGTCGACAAAGGTGCAGGACCAGCCGAAGCGTTTGAAGGTCTGGCTGAACTGGGTGATCGTGCCGCCATAGAGGCGCGTCGAGGCCACGATGTTGCGGCCCGGGGCCATCAGCGGGAAGAGGGCCATGATCTGTGCGGCGTGGCCGGACGAGCAGCAGACCGCGCCGGCGCCGCCTTCCAGTGCCGCGATCCGGTTCTGGAGCGCGCCGATGGTCGGATTGGTCAGGCGGGAATAGATGTAGCCGACTTCCTGCAGGCCGAAGAGGGCGGCGGCATGGTCGGCATCGCGGAAGACATAGGCGGTCGTCTGGTAGATCGGCACCTGGCGCGCACCGGTGGCCGGGTCAGCCTCGGTGCCCGCGTGAATGGCCAGCGTGTCAAAGCCCTGCGGTGTGTCGGTCATGTCGTTTCCTCACTTCGTGTTCCTGCGTTTTCTCCGCCGTCTTTAGGGGAGGGGCAGGAGCGCAGCAATGAGGAAATCTGACGTGTTCGCCGCAGGTTGGCTGATGCGCGGCCTTACTGGCTGCCCCTATTGGCTGCCCTATTGGCTGAACGTGTCGCAGGCGTTCGGATCGCCGGTGGAGAGACCGCGGCGCAGCCATTCGACGCGCTGGTCGGCCGTGCCATGGGTGAAGGCTTCGGGCGTGACCTTGCCGGTCATGCGCTTCTGGATCATGTCGTCGCCGATGGCCTGGGCGGTGCGCAGGCCTTCCTCCACATCGCCAGCTTCCAGCGCGACAGCGCCGCCGGAGACGTCCGCCGCATGGGCCGCCCAGACACCGGCATAGCAATCGGCCTGCAGCTCCAGGGCGATGGACCATGCGTTGGCCTCTTCCTGGCTGCGGGCGGCCTGCTGGGCCTGGCGCACCTTGTCGGTGGCGCCGGTCAGCTTCTGAACATGGTGGCCGAATTCGTGCGCGATGACATAGGCCTTCGCGAAGTCCGCGCCGGAGGCGCCGAGCTGGGTCTGCATGTCCTGCCAGAAGCCGAGGTCCAGATACACGGTCTGGTCGGCGGGGCAGTAGAACGGCCCCATCGCGGCCTGGCCATAGCCGCAACCCGTGCCGGTGCCCTGTTCGTACAGCACGACGGTCGGCGCGCGATAGCCGTTCAGCCCCTGGCTCCAGACGTCATTGATGTTGGCGCTGATGATGTCGACGAACTGGCCGGCCTCATCTTCCGGCGTGCCGCGGACGCCTTCCTGCGTGCTGGCGGCATTGCCTGCCGACTGGTTGCCGACGATCTGGGCGACTTCTTCCGGCTCCATGCCCAGAACAAAATAGCCGATCAGCGCGATGATGATGACGCCGATGCCGCCGCCAGCCACCTTGCCGGGGCCCATCCCGCGCCGGTCTTCAATGTTGCCGCCCTTGCGTCCACCTTGCCAGCGCATCCGCCATCTCCTGAAATCTGCCAGACCCCACGCCCGGCCATTGCTGCCATCCTAACATCCATGCGAGGACGAAACAGTCCTTTTGGCCAGCGACCCCGGCGCGACTGCATGCACGATACCATCACGATCAGAACGACGGGGCAGGGCCTCTACGAGTTCACCCCCGCCGTCCAGCGTTTCCTGTCAAACACGGCAACCGGCGACGGGTTGCTCACCCTGTTCTGCCAGCACACCTCCTGCTCGCTGCTGGTGCAGGAAAATGCCGACCCGGATGTGCAGGCAGACCTGAAGGCGTTTTTCCGCCGCCTCGTGCCGCCTGCCAACGATCCGTCCATGAGCTATCTGGAACACCGCACCGAAGGGCCGGACGACATGCCTGCCCATATCAAGGCGGCGCTGACGCAGACCTCACTTTCCATTCCGGTGATTGGCGGACGTATGGCCCTCGGTACCTGGCAGGGCCTCTACCTGTTCGAACACCGGGATGCCCCGCACAGCCGCCGTGTGGTGGCGCATCTACTGGAAACCGGCTGATCGGATCTCGGCGTCGGCGGCTTTGCGTTTCGCATCCTCGCGCGCGGTATGCGTGTGCTTGGCACCCTGACGTTTGTGCGGCTTGCAAAGCAGGCAGCCGGAACGGGTCGATTTCGGACCTTTGCGTTTGAAATTCGCCATGGCGTCGGCCTCCTGCGGCCTTCGCATATCGTACGTGCCGGCGCCGGGCACAAGGTGCGCGGTTAAAATCCTGCGGGCGCGGGCAAGCCGCTGGACGAGAGGCAGATGGCCTTGAAGCGTTCGCCCATGTCTTTCGGATCGATCAGGCGCTGGGCGGCGTTGAAGATGGTTTCGCCGTCGTCCGGGTTCGCCTTCACGAGCTGATTGAGCCGTGCCTGCGCGCCGAGCCCCAGCAGGAACATGCCCTGCGGCGCTGGCCCGGCGACATCCAGCCCGGCCTTCGCGGACATCCGCGCCAGACGTCCGAAATCGACATCCACCGTCAGGTCGGACTCGCCGGGCAGGGCGAGCGGGCTGACCTGCTCGCCATCCTTGTACGAACGAAGGCTGTCGCCCGGTGCAACATCTGACGGACCGTAATCGATGAACAGGGCGCGGAAGGGGGCGGTGCGGGTCACGAGGTCTGCGACCAGCAGGTCGATGCCGGTCTGGACTTCCACAACCGCGCTGGTGTCTGCGGCGCCTTCCGGGGCGGCCTGCTCGTCGGCGGCGAGGCCGAAGGCAAGTTCTCTGCTCGCATCAAGGCCGATGACGCATTCGCGCCAGCTGGCACCATCCCGGCGGAACTGGCGGGCGGGCAGGCAGTCGAGATATTCGTTCGCGACCAGCAGCATGGGCCCGGCCGGCACTTCGGCGAGGGTGGAGACAAATTCCGGCTGGGCCGCAGCAAGCGCTTCGCGCTGGACCTCGCGCATGGCAGGGGCGGGCTCCACGAGGGTCACGCGCATGGCATTGGCGAAGTCTTCGCCGCCCGCCATCATCGCCAGGCGCAGCGCATCCTTCATCAGCACGCCGCGTCCGGGGCCGATCTCGACGATACGGATTTCCTCAGGCGCGCCGAGGGCTTTCCATTCATGCACCAGCCACAGGCCGATCAGTTCCCCGAAGATCTGGCTGATCTCGGGCGCGGTGATGAAGTCTTTCCCGATGCCGGGACGGGTCGCGTAATAGCCCTGCGCCGTGTCATGCAGGCAGAGCTGCATATAGGTCGACACAGGGATCGGCCCGCCCGTTTCGATCAGGCGGATGAGGCGGTCTTTCAGCGTCACGCTTCTTTCGGGACCTCCGGCTTCAGCGCGTTCCAGACCAGCCATGCCCCGCCCAGCCACATCGGGATGGACAGCAGCTGGCCCATGGTCAGCCATTCCGGCATACCCTGCACGAAGCTGTCGGGCATGCGGAAGTTTTCCACCACGGTGCGGCCGAAGGCGTACATCAGCAGGAACAGGCCCGCGACGAGACCCGGCCGTTTCAGCGCGCCGAAGCGCCAGATCAGGATGGACAGCACGACCAGCGGCAGCCAGCCTTCCAGCGCTGACTCGTAAAGCTGGCTCGGATAACGGGCCGTCTCGAAGCCGTTATAGACCCATGTGCCCGTGTCCCAGTTATAGGCCGGCGGGGTGGAGCCCGGCACGATGCCTTCCGGGAACACCATGCCCCAGTTGGAATCCGTATGGCGGCCATAGAGCTCGGCATTGATGAAGTTGGCGAGACGAACGAGGCCAATGCCGATCGGGGCAACGACACCGGCAATATCGCCGATGGAGAACAGGCTCACCTTCCGTGACCAGGCAAAATAAGCCAGGGCGATGGCGACGCCGGAGATGCCTCCATGGAAGGACATGCCGCCATCCCAGATCCGCAGGATGGTGCCCGGGTCGGCCATCAGCGCGTCGAACTGGTAGGGCACCATGTAGAAAAGGATATAGCCAAACCGGCCGCCGAGAATAATGCCCAGGATGATCCAGAACATGATGTCGTCGAGCTGGTCCTTGGTTAGCGGGCTCGTGCCCCCGAACAGGGCTGGTCGCTTGATCATGGCGCTGGCATACCACCAGGCGAGGCCGATCCCGGCCATATAGCCGAGCGCGTACCAGCGCAGATGGAACTTGCCGAGGCCGAGAAAGCCAAAATCGATGGAGAACAGGGCGGGGCTCATCTCGGGGAAGGAGAGGGCACCGGCGGCCAGGTGCGCCCCCAGCAGCGTCATCGTGTCGAACATGCGGCCTCTTTTCCCTGTCTTGCCCCGGACCTATCTGTTACGGAACGTGCCAGACAAGGCCAGCCACCCGCGCGCGAAGGAGTAGCCTCATGGCGACGACAAATCCACTGCTCGATGACATTGCAGGTCTGATGACCGGCGCACTGGGCGCGGCGCGCACCGCAGGCGAGGAGGCGAAGACCGCCGCGCAGGCCCGTGTGCGGGCCATGATCGCCGATATGGACCTTGCCGGACGCGATGAAGTCGAGGCGCTGAAGGCGCTGGCCGTCTCTGCGCTGGAAAAAGTCGAGGCGCTTGAAAAGCGTGTCGCTGAACTGGAAGCCGCCGAAAAACCGGGCGACAACTGAGTTCTGCAGTTCCCACAACTGTTGAAGCAGATGGACCTCGCCGCTGAGGGGCGTATGCATGGTCCATGCGTGGGGATAGCGCAGAGGGACGAATCCTGTCCCGATACAAAAGTCTGCGAGGGGAGCGTAAATGTCAGTCGGTCTGACCCGCAATGAATACAACATGGTTGACCCGCTTGAACGGGTCGAACAGGCGCTGGAAGAAGGCGGCTGGCAGGCGGAGCGCGACGAAGAAGGTACGCTGCAGGCCGTTGCCGAGACCCGCTGGGGCGACCTTGGCGCCCTGTTCGCCTACCGGCCGGAACCCGCCGCAATCCATTTCTCCATGACACTGGACGTCAAACCGCAGACGGCTCGCCGCTCCCAGATTGCCGAATTGATCATGATGGCGAACGAGCGCCTCTGGCTCGGCCATTTCGACTATTGGGCCGACGAAGGCGTGATCATCTTCCGCTACACATTCCCCATGATGGACCGGGACGAGCCGACGCTGGGCGAAGTGCGCAGTGCCATGGCCGCCGCCGTCAGCGCGACCGAGCGTTTCATTCCCGCCTTCAACTTCCTGATCTGGGCTGGAAAATCCCCGCGCGATGCCATCGATGCGGTGATGTTCGAAACCCACGGCGAAGCCTGAGGCCATGGCCGGGCCGTCGATCGCCCTGATCGGGGCAGGCCGGATGGGCGCCGCGCTCGCCAGCGGCTGGCTGGCAGGCAAGGGCAAGCCCGACATCCGCATCCAGGACCCGAAGCCGTCCGAAACCGTCTCGGCATGGGCTGACGCTGGCAAGGTCACGCTGAACCCGGAACCGGAACCGGTGGACGTGCTGATCGTCGCGGTGAAGCCGCAGATCTTTCCGAAAATGGCGGAAAGCCTGAAGCCGTGGATCGGGCCGAAGACGCTGGTCGTTTCCATCATGGCCGGAACGCGTCTCAAGCAGCTGGCCGAGCGCCTTGGCACGGACTACGTCATCCGGGTCATGCCGAACACGCCCGGAGCCATCGGCAAGGGCGTCTCAGTCATCTCCAAGTCCGATATAGTCATGGCGAAGCAGCTCGAAATCGCCGGAAAACTGCTGAAGCCGCTGGGCGAAGTCATCGGCCCGGTCGACGAAAAGCACATGTCGGTTGTCACCGGCCTCTCCGGCAGCGGCCCGGCCTATGTTTTCCTGCTCGCGGAAGCGATGGCGGATGCGGCCATGGCCGAGGGCCTACCGGCCGAACTTGCCGAACAGCTGGCCGCCCTCACCATCGAAGGCGCTGCGGCGCTAATGGTACAGTCTGACGAGACGCCGAGCGCCCTCAGAAAAGCGGTCACTTCACCCGGCGGCACCACCCAGGCCGCTCTTGACATCCTCATGGATGAAGGTGGGATGCCTATCCTGATGCGAAAGGCTATCCGCGCCGCTGCGAACCGCGACCGGGAGCTGTCTCGCGATACGGATTAGGAGAGATGCGGCACCATGGAGGAGACAGGCGACATCGTCGAACTGGGCCTTCTCGCCGCGCTGCGCCTCGCCGAGGACACGCCCTGGGGCGACATCACCCTCACCGCCATCGCTGAAGAGGCCGGACTGCCGCTGAGCGAGTTCTATGGCGTGACGCGGGACGACCTCGCCAACGCCTTCGATGCCTGGTTTGACCGCGCCATGTCGGCGGAAGGTCCTCCGGGCGGGGAGTCTGCGCGCGAACGCCTGTTTGACGTCATCATGCTCCGTTTCGAAGCGATGGAGGACTACCGCACCGGCGCCGTCGCCCTGATGCGGGACCGGGAACGCACGCCGCGCCTGCTGCTGCGCCTGCCGGTCCACCGGGCGGCGAGCGCGCATTGGGCACTTGCCTCTGCTGGCCTCGACGATGACAGCGGCGCACCCCTGGGGCTCAAGATCGCCGCCATCGCCTTCGTGATCGCCCAGACCGAACGCGCCTGGCGCAAGGACAAGAATGGCGACTTCGCCCTCACCATGGCTGCGCTGGACAAGGCCCTGCGCGCCGCGGAGGGCCGGCTGCTGCGCCTGAAGAAATACATACCAAAAAAATCAAAGAGCGGGCCGGACGAGCCCGACGATGCGGAGGAAACCCATGAGCCGACCCGGCCTCGACACGAACCCCCTTGATCTGACGCCGGACTGGTTCAACCAGCTTTTCGAAGAAATAGGCATCGACGCGGAGGTCTCTGGCCTCACGGCAAAGTCTATCGGCACCGGCCAGATCGGCGAGAATGTCCGCTTTGTCTTCGACTATGCCCGCAAGGGGGATGGCGCCCCGGCAACGCTGGTCGGCAAGTTCCCGTCCGATAATGAAGCCAGCCTGATGACGGCCAAGATGCTTGGCCACTATGAGCGTGAAGTGAACTTCTACCGCACCTTCCCGAAGGTTGCCGGGCGCATCACGCCAACCGCACTTTATACCGACTATGACCCGGACACGAACCGGTTCGCCCTGATCATGGAAGACATGGCGCCGTCGGAGCAGGGGGACCAACTGGCCGGCTGCAGCGTTGCCGAAGCGGAGCGGGCCATGGATGCTGCCGCGATCCTGCACGCGGCGCACTGGAACGATACCTCCCTCGACACCCATCCCTGGCTGCAGGGCAGCGCCGTCGCGCCGCCGCCAGCCTTGACCATGGAAGCGACGATTGCGCTGTGGACCGGCTTCAAGGAGCGTTATGGGCCGCAGCTAGCTGCCGAAGATGTCGAAGTCGGGGACGCCTACACGGCGGCTTTGCCGAAGATGCAGGAGATCGAGCGTCCCGGTCCTTTCGCGCTGACCCACAATGACTACCGGCTGGACAATATGCTGTTCGGCAAGCCAGGCGCGCCGAAACCGCTCGCCGTGGTCGATTGGCAAACGGCCGGAAAGGGCGCCCCTGCCAGCGATGTTGCGTACTTCATCGGAGCTGGCCTGACCCGTGATGACCGGCCCAGGCACGAGCAGGCCTTGCTGCGCTACTACCATGCCCGCCTGCAGGATGAGGGCGTCACGGATTACGGCTTCGACGCGCTCTATGATGACTACCGCTACACGTGTTTCTACGGCATGTCGGTGGCCTATGGGGCGGCGATGTTGGTCAAGCAGACCGAGCGCGGTGACCAGATG
This sequence comes from uncultured Hyphomonas sp., assembly GCF_963678875.1. Taxonomy (NCBI): domain Bacteria; kingdom Pseudomonadati; phylum Pseudomonadota; class Alphaproteobacteria; order Hyphomonadales; family Hyphomonadaceae; genus Hyphomonas; species uncultured Hyphomonas sp. The sequence goes on from NZ_OY787457.1 coordinate 660,622, forward strand.
TTCCTGACCATGCTACGTCGGCACGCAGCGCAGGCGCGGGACAACAATGCTCTCGAATTGCTGCCCTGAAGCCGCAGATTTTTTTCAAACGTGTAATATTCTCTGCAGAGTCTCAGCCAGTGTGCCGGGGCGGAACAGGTTTCCAAACATCCTCCTAATGACCAGCCGCAAACTCTCGTAGCGCGTTACGCGTGGGCTTAAGGGGAAGTGCGTAGTGTCCATATTCCGGGCTCTCCAGAAGGAGTGCTCGCCCTCTATTGGAAAATGGTGTGGATATGGAACAGCAGAATGCAAAACCGACGAGCGTGAAAGGCCCGGATGGCCAGAAGCTCACACTGGCGGATCTCCCGTCGCCGAACATTTCCCGTTGGGTCACGCGCCGCAAGGCGGAAGTGGTCGCCGCCGTTTCTGGTGGCCTGCTGAGCCGCAAGGCTGCCTGTGACCGTTACAACCTGACGGATGAAGAGTTCGAAGGCTGGGAGCGTCTCTTCCTGCGTCACGGCACGAAGGGTCTGCGTACGACCCGTCTTCAACAGTATCGCCGCTAGGCCGCTGTTAAACCCAAATTTACGGGCGCCCCGTTAACTCTGGCGAAAGCATCCGGAATCCTCCGGGTGATTGGAGTCCAGTATGGCGCACGGAAGATCCGGTACATCGCGCGGCGCGACGCCTTCCACACGGGCGCTCGCGTTCGCGGCATGTGCCGTGGCCCTTGGCCTGCTGGCCTGGCGCGGCGCTGATATCATCAGCCGCGCACCAGCCTCGCCCGGTCCGCTCTCCCAGTCTGAAGCCTCTCTTCTGTCTGTCGCCGAAGCAATGGCGGGGCAGGGGCATGTGCGCATTTCCGTTGTCCGCCAGCCGGGCGGTGTCCGTCAGGTCCTGCTGTTGCTGGATGACAAAGCAAGCGTCGACGACGCGGTGCTGACCAATACGGTTTCCATGGCGGCTGGCCTGGATGCTGGCAAAGGCGAACGCGTCGAGCTCCAACGCGCGCCATTCGCGCCGGGCATAAATGGCGCGCCGCTGCCGCGCGACTGGGCCGAGCTGTCGCTGCTGGCCCTGCTGGCCGGTCTGGCAGGCTGGATCGGGTTCAAGGCGGAACGCCGTGAGGAAATGCCCGTCGAACTGGTTCAGGAAACACTGCCCGCCCGTGTCGCGGCGCAATCTGCGGAACCCGCTGTCCGCCCCGTGCCGATGCATGATGAGGATGCAGCAGACCTTGCGCGCCGTGAGCCCGGCCGGGCGGCCGAAGTCGTACGCGCCTGGATGGGCGGCAATGGAGGCAATGCATGAGCGCGCTCACGATTGCCCGCAAAGACACCCCGGCTGACGGCCTGATGCGGTCTGCCCGACTGATGCGGGCGCTCGGCCCGGATGCTGCGCCGATCTGGGCGGAGCTGTCGAAATCCGAAGTGCAGGCCCTGACGGCCGCGATGGATACGCTCGGTCCGTCGGCAGAAGGGGAATCCGACGCGGTCTCCCAATTCATGACGGCGCATCGCCGGCTACGCGCCCCGGCGAATGCGGGTGCATCGGTGTGGCGGCGCCTGTCGGATGCCGGCACGGATACGCTGGCCAGGCTGTTTGCGGATGAGCATGCGCAGACCGTCGCCTTGATCCTGTCCCGTCTGGAAGGAGAGGCGTCCGCGCGCCTGTTGCGGGCACTGCCCCCGAAACTTGCCATTGATGCGATGCAACGCCTCCTGAACCTCGGACCTGTGCATCCTGCAGCACTTGCCGCCCTCGAAACTCAGCTCGACGCCACCCTCAAGGCGAATTCCGGCGATGGCCAGTCAAACGGACATGAGCGCGTCGCCCGTATCTTCGACCGCCTCGACAGCCGCTCCGAAAAGACCTTCCTCGCCGCGCTCGACCACGCCGAACCGGGGGCTGGCGAAAAAGTACGCGCGCTGATGTTCACCTTCGACGACCTGACCGGTCTGGATGCGGCAGGTCTGCAGACATTGCTGTCGGCGGCAGATCGCGCCGTGCTCGTCGTGGCGCTGAAAGGCGCGCGTCCGGATACGGCTGCGGTCTTCTTCGCCAACATGACGCAGCGCGCCGGCGACCTGCTGCGCGAGGAGATAGCCGCGCTCGGCCCGGTCCGCCGCAGCGAGATCGAAGGCGCCCGCCAGGAACTGGTCGCGCTGGCCCGCACCCTGATGCAGCGCGGAGACATCCGTGCCGATGGTCAGGTCGAAGACGATGAGCTGGTCGACTGATGCAGCGCGCCGTCAAATCCCTGCAGCCATTTGACTTCCGCAGCGATTTCACACCGCAGCCGGAACCGGAAATGCCTGTCTTCCCGGCGGAGGAAAAGATCACGCTTTCCGCGCCGGACCTGGCCATGTTGCTGACCGAGGCACGTGCCGAGGCGCATGCGGCTGCCATGTCGATGAAACATGACGAACAGAATGCACGCCTGCAGCAGGTGACGGAAAACCTGACGGATGCGCTCGCGAATCTGGTATCGCTGGCAGGGCATCTGGAATCGAGCGCCTATTCGGACGGTTTCCGGGAGTCTGCCCTGCGCCTCGTCACAATCGCGGCCCAGCGGATCGTCGACGGACAGGGTGATCTGTTTGCGCAAAGCCCGGAATTCCGCCAGAACGGCCACCCGACCAAAAAGGATGGATCATGACCCAGCCCGCCAATCCTGCCTTGCAGAAGTCCCTGATGGACGTGCCCGTGCGAGTAGACGTGGTGCTGGGTGAAGTGCGCATGCCGATGGAAGAGCTGGTCGCCATGTCGGCCGAAGATGTCGTCGCGCTGGAGCGGCGCACCGATGAACCGGTCGAGATTTACGTGTCCGACCGGCTGATGGCCCGGGGGCGCCTGGTTGTTGCCGATGGGCAACTCGGGGTGACGCTTTCGGAGATCGTGGATTCCCGCGAAGCCGCGTAGCTGCAGGAAAACCCATGGTTAACAATGCCTTGCGGGCAGGCGCAGCCTGTACTGCAGGAATGGGCTGTCTGCCCCGTCCGAATTCGGCAATTCCTAACGCCGGAGAGGAATTTGTTAACCTTTAGCCGACACTAATGGTTACCGGGAGAGTGTGGCCCGTTCGCGTCTGGGGCGCGGGGATGGCGGGTCTGTTCGAGAGTAAGGACGCCGCCGTATGCGTATGAAAATGTTCGCCGCCGAGACCTTCGAGGCTGCCAAGGCGATGATTTTTGCCGAGATGGGGGCCGACGCGGTCATCCTGTCCGAGCGCGAAATCGATGGCGGCGTTGAAGTCCGTGCGGCGGTCGACAAGATGGGTGGCATGGGCGGCATGTCCAATGAGCCGCTGTTCCTGCGCGATGCGCGCGGCGCCGGCCATGGCCGCGGCAGCGAAAACCCGCTGTTCAGCCGGGTCCGCGATGCGCTGCTCTGGCACGGTTCCCCGCAACGTTTCGGTGACCGGGTGGCCGCCGAAGGTGCTGGCCGCGTTCAGCATCTGACCGATCCGGAGGAGGCGATCGCCGAAGGTTTGGCCCGTATCGTCACCTGTGATCCGCTGCCAGCGCGCCTTGATCGCGACATTCTTCTGGTCGGCCCTCCGGGGCATGGCCGTACAGCCACGACCGCAAAACTGACCCGCCGCGCCGCCATGGCGCGTGCTGAAGTCGCGCCGGTCGCCGCCGATCTCGACGGCACGGCTGGCGGAGACCAGCTCGCTGCTTACCTCGAGCGGGAAAAGAACCAGATCCGCACCTGCCATTCGCCGGATGAACTGTTCGCCACGATCAAGAAGCTGAAGACCGAAAATCGCCGCTGCGTGATCGATCTGCCGGCGATCAATCCGTTCGATGATGATGACATGGCCAGCCTGCAGGACCTGATTTCGGTCATTCGCGCTGAACCCGTCCTTGTCATGTCGGCGGAAGGCCACCCGGATGACCAGCTCGAAGCCGCCCGCGGCTTTGCGAGGGCCGGCATCAAGCGGGCCATTCTCACCAAACTGGATGTTGTTCGAAGGAGGGGCGGGGCCATCTCAGCCCTGTCGTCGGCTGGCATTGCTTTCTCACATCTCGCCGTCACCCCATTCATCGGCGGCGGACTGGTTCCGGCGGCGCCCATGCGCCTCGCTGCCCTGTTGATGGAAGACGCCCCGGGCGACGTGATCGCCCTGAAAGGAGCCGCGTAATCCCATGAGTTTCATGATGCGCAAATCACAGGAACGCCCAGCACCGCGGCCGACACCGCGCCGGGTCGAACCTGCCTCGATTATCGCGGTTGCAAGCGGGAAGGGCGGCGTCGGCAAGACGTTCATGGCCATCACGCTCGCTTCAGCTTTCGCACAGGCCGGGAAACGTACTCTGCTGGTAGACGGTGACCTTGGCCTCGCCAATGTCGACGTCCAACTCGGGATCGCACCGGAGACGGACCTCGCTGCCGTGATCGCAGGCTGGGTCGAACTCGACGATGCGGTGACCCCGGTTGATGGCGGCGCTGCCGATGGCGGGTTCGATGTGCTGCCGGGCCGGTCAGGCTCTGGCGCGCTGGCCGAACTGCCACCGGAAGAAGTTGCCCGTCTTGCCGCTGGCCTGTCTGCGCTGGCCCTGCAGTACGATCAGGTAGTGCTCGATCTCGGCGCCGGCATCGAGGCGAACTGTATGCGGCTCGCCCGTGCTGCCGACAAGGCGCTGATGGTGATTACCGACGAGCCGACATCGATGACTGACGCCTATGCCTTCATCAAAGTGCTGCGCGGTTATGCGCCGAACGTCGAGCCTGTGATCTGCATCAACCAGGCCGACAGTCGTGCGGCAGGACAACGGACATATGAGGCGATTGCCCGGGCCTGCCAGACATTCCTTGGCTTCCGTCCGAATCTCGCTGGCGTTGTGATCCGCGACCCGAAGGTCCGCGATGCGATCCGCTGCCAGAAGACACTGATTTCCACAGATCCCCAGGCTCAACCTATCCAGGACGCCATCGCCATCAGCCAGATGCTGATCGGTGACGCCCCGGCAGCGGAGCTTGGCAATTAATCTGTGTGAAGATTTGGGGGATTTCGCGGGGAATCGCAGGGCTCTGTTAACTAGTGTTAAAGAAACAGCCTATAGGATTCTCAGAGTTAATAAAAACGACTAGCTTGTCGTTAGGCTGATTCGGGAGACGACACATGCGCGTCCTGCTAATTGAAGACGATAGCGCGGTCGCGCGTTCCATCGAGCTGATGCTGAAGTCTGCAGGCTTCAACATCTACACAACTGATCTCGGTGAAGAAGGTGTCGATCTGGGTAAAGTGTACGAGTACGACATGATCATCCTCGATCTGTCGCTGCCCGACATCTCCGGCTACGAAGTCCTCAAGCAGCTGCGCATGGGCCGCGTGAATACGCCGGTCATGATCCTCTCCGGTAACCCGGACATCGAAGCGAAGGTCCGTACGCTGGGCTACGGCGCTGACGATTACCTCACCAAGCCGTTCAACAAGGACGAGCTGATCGCCCGTATCACGGCGATTGTGCGCCGCTCGAAAGGCCATGCCGAGAGCGTGATCCGCACCGGCGAGATCCTGGTGAACCTCGACGCGAAGACGGTGGAAGTGGACGGCGACCGCGTGCACCTCACCGGCAAGGAATACCAGATGTTCGAGCTGCTCTCTCTCCGGAAGGGCACGACGCTGACCAAGGAGATGTTCCTGAACCACCTCTATGGGGGCATGGACGAGCCGGAACTGAAGATCATCGACGTCTTCATCTGTAAGCTCCGCAAGAAGCTGCAGCAGGCCACCGGCGGCAACCACTATATCGAAACGGTCTGGGGCCGCGGCTATGTGCTGCGCGATCCGCGCCCAAGCTCGAAGAACAACGAGGTCGAAGAGGCCGCATAAGCCTTTTCCCGATTGATGCAAATTCCGCCCCGGCTAACACGCCGGGGCATTTTTGTGCGCTTCATCCAAAAATTGATCGTATTGTCACTCACGCCTCCCGTTTTAGGGGAAAGCTGTTGTATCTGCTGCAGCATACAATCACAGATCAGATCTCCTAAAGGTAGATTGAGGGTGTTGGGGGGGATGCGGTTGAGATCGGCAGCAGCGGCTGCAGTGAGCGTTTTTGCTATGGCTTTGACTGGATGCGGTGGAGGCGGCGGCACAGGAAGCGGCCAGCCGGTTACACCTATTTCACCTCTACCAGCACCTCCGTCTCCTCCGCCGGCTCCTTCGAACATTGCGCCGATTGTGAATTATACAATTAGTTCGGCAAGTCCGGATGAAGGGCAACCTTTCTGGATTGATGCGAGCGGCTCGACGGATGCCGACGGGGACGCTCTGACGATAAGCGTCAGGCAGATCTCAGGTCCGCCCACCAGTGAAGTGCCGATTTATGAAAGTGTGCCGGCCGGTGAGGGAATCTTCGCATTCCGAGCTCCGGAAGTTGGTGCCAGCGCGGTGTTGGAGTTTGAAATCGCCGTTTCTGATGGCGAGGTTGAGAGCACAGATATCGTTGCGGTTACTGCGACGAATATCGTGTTGGGACCTGAAGCAGACATCCTTGGAACGATTCATCGGACCTTTGAAGCTTTGCTCATGCCGTTGGATGCCGGGGTTTATTCAAATGACCTGATTTCTTACGGCACTCCAGACAGCGCAGTTCAGCAGGATTTGAAGACTGGCATTCTCGGTGTCATGGATTCCGAAGACGGAAACGGACGGGTGCTATTTCGCTACCCTAGCGACAACCAGATCCAGGAGTTCGGCGAAATTGACAAGATCCGTCTACCGCACAGTTCCGGTGAGAGCCAGGCATCTTTAACTACCGTTTTCGTGGACCTTTTCTACAGTCCGATCGTCTGGATGGAAGCGGCAAACAAGCTTTATGTAATGTCCCGGTATGCGAGTGACCAAATGTATCTGGCACAGGAACATGATGTCGAGGCGCCATGCGCCGTTTCCCACATTCAAGGAGAAAGCAGCACAAAGTACTATATGGTTGTTGGGAAACGCGGGGGCGGTTTACAGCTATTCCCTCAGATGCCGATGGGAGTTTTCTTCGGGGTTGGTGAGTATGAGCCAGGAGCCATGCTCGCCGATACGGGCTCGTTTTGCTCAATCTACACGACCAATCTTGAGGTTGCGGCATACGACTCAGAGCGTAGCGAGATACGGGTCTGGACCTACCGCAAGGCCCCGACATTCGCGTTCACAGAGGTTGCATCGCTGCCGATCGAACTTCCAGAGACCGATCTGGAACTGGTCGACGTTGAAATCCGGTACAGCTATATTGGCTTGGATCAGGGGTTCATTGCGGCGTTTCTGTTCTCTGATGGAGAACATGACGGCCAGCATGAGCTGCATGTATTCTCGAACGGATATCGCGGGGGCGAGCCTACTCAGTCCAAGGTATTTACCTGGGACAAAGGCCGCCCGGTTGAGGTTGAGTATATCCCGTACATGGACGGAACCGATAGGGAGGGGCTTGCCGTTGTGTTGGAAACCGCGCCTTACATGATCTGGATACCTGACAACGGCACGCGATATTCCACCGATCTGTATCCGGAATTCGAGGAACTGTTCTACGTGCCAACAGGCCTCTGGCTTTCGTCTGTTCGGGAAGGTCCGGCCGGTAGCTTTGGCAAATATTCTCTGACTCTAACCTACAACAAGCTTGGAAAAGTGGTGTTGCGCGGAGTGATCAACCTGCCCTGACAATAAACGGAAACTGACGCTTGAGGCTTGCACCCAGGCGCAAATGCCTGACATTGGGGGCATGTCACAGCGTTCTGCCGGCCCAGAGATTCTTCGTCTGATCGAGCTGATGTCCCGCCTGCCAGGCTTCGGGCCGCGCTCGGCGCGCCGGGCGGCGCTGTTCCTGCTGAAACGGCGCGATACGCTGCTGCTGCCGCTGGCCGAGGCCATGTCCGATGCCGGGCACAGGATCGAGAAATGCGAAGTCTGCGGGAACTATGACACGCTGCAACCCTGCGCGGTCTGCCAGTCGGGCGGGCGCGATGAAGGCCTGATCTGCGTCGTGGAAGACGTGCCGGACCTCTGGGCGCTGGAGCGGGGCGGGTCATACAAGGGGCGGTATCACGTGCTTGGCGGGGTGATGTCCGCCGTCGACGGCATCACACCGGACGACCTCAACATTCCTTCGCTCGTCTCACGCATCGATGCGGGCGGTGTGCGCGAAGTGATCCTGGCGCTGAATGCCACGTTCGAGGGCCAGAACACGGCTCACTATGTGGCAGACCAGCTGGCCGGGAAGGGGGTGCAGATCACCTATCTCGCCCATGGCGTGCCGGTGGGCGGGGAACTGGATCACCTCGATGATGGCACGCTCGCCGCCGCGCTGAGGGCCCGGCGGACGAGCGAATAGGCGGAGCTACTCCGCGATATCGACGCGGAAAATGCCGTCCAGATCCTTGGTTGCGACATAGAGGTGGCCGTCGGGTGCCTCGACGACGTCGCGGATCGCGTATTCATTCTTGAACAGGTTCTCCCGCTCCGTTACCTGGCCGTCTTCCAGCCTCACACGGACAAGCTCCAGGCCTGCAGGGCCATTCATGCCGCCGACGAAGAAGTCGCCCTTCCAGCCGGGATAAACGTCGCTTGTCAGGCGGGTCAGGCCGGAGGGGGCAATGGACGGCACCCAATAGGTCAGCGGTTGTTCCATGCCTTCCTTTTCGGTCTGCTCGGTAATGATCGTGCCGTCATAGTTGACGCCATAGGTGACCACCGGCCAGCCATAGTTTGCACCGGGATGAATGATGTTGAACTCATCGCCGCCTTTCGGACCATGTTCGGTCGCGTACAGCCTGTCTTCCTCAGCGTCGTAGTAGAGCCCCTGAATGTTGCGGTGGCCGTATGAGTAAACTGAGGGCTTTCCATCGGCGCCGTCGGCAAACGGATTATCCGCCGGGATGGTCCCGTCGGAATTGATGCGGACGAGCGACCCGTGTGTGATCTTCGGGTCCTGGGCGTCCTTCATGTATTTGAAGCCCTCGCCGAGCGAGACGAACAGCGTGCCGTCATTGGCAAACTGCAGGCGGCCACCAAAGTGGTAGGCCGTGTCGCGGGCATCGGCGAGGAAGATCTCGGTCAGGTCTTCCAGTGCAGCATTGTCATCGCTGAGCCGCGCACGCACGACTGCCGTTCCATTGTCGGCGGTCGTGCCCTTGGCATAAGCGATATAGATCAGGCGATTGGTCTCGAACTCCGGATCCAGTGTGAGACCGAAATAGCCGCCCTGACCCTCTGTCAGGGCAGGGGGCATTCCGGAGACGGGCGTCGCCTCGCCTTCACCGCCTGCGACAAAGTTCAGGCCGCCGTCTTTTTCTGTGAACAGTAGGTCGCCATTCGGCAGGAAGGCGAGGCCCCAGGGAAATTCAGCCTCGACCACGGGCGTCAGCGTCACTTCAAGATCGCTGGTAACATCTGGTGCGGCAGCGGAACTGGGGCTGCAAGCGGAAAGGGCGACGGCGGAAACAAAGCCGGCAAGGATCAGGCGCATGAGGCGTCTCCCGGAATTTGGAAGGTTGGAAATTTGCCGGGAACATAGGTCAGCCCGCGCCATGGGCCAAATAAAAAGGGCGGCCCTGGCCGGGCCGCCCCAAATTGTTGGTCTTCAATCCTGTTACCAGGATTTCTTGACCGTGACGCCATACAGCGCCGGCTCGGTCAGGAAGATGTTGGTGAACAGGCCGGAGGAGTCGTCAGTCAGGTAGTTGCTGGTGATGACTTCTTCGTCCGTCAGGTTCTTGGCGAACAGTTCCACGCCCCAGCCGCTCTCTTCATTATCGAAGAGAATGGACAGGTTCACGTTGGACCAGGAGTCGATCTGATCACGTTGCGTGTTCCAGATCCGGCTGACGCTTTCAGCCTGCCAGTAGTAGTCGCCGCGGATTGTCATGTCCCAGTTAGAGCCTCCCAGCATGCCGAACGAATATTCGGCAGCGAGGTTGACCGTCGTGTCGGGCGCGCCTGGCATTGTGTTGCCATCGAGGTTCTTCGCATCGCCTTCGATTGGCTGGAAGGCCGTTGCTGTCTGAGTTTCCCCGTTCGAGTCTGTGTAGCTCACCGTCACGCCATCGAGGCCGAAGAGGGCTTCCTGACCTGCAAATGCACCGACGCAAAGGCCAGCGGAATCACCCGGATCCAGCAGGCCGCCATCAATGGCGCCAAGGACAGTCGCGTAACCCGCTGCAGACACAACACAGTTTGAATAGGTCTGTGCGTTCTTGAGTGCCACGAGATCGGTACGGCCATTGGTGCGATCAAGCACGTCAATGCCATAAGTATCCACGACTTTCGCATCGAGGAAGCCAAGGTTTGCTGTCAGCAGCCAGTTGTCGGCCGGTGTCCACAAGGCTTCGATTTCAAGACCTTTGAGCTCCGCATCCACGTTCACGTTCACAGAAGAACGGTTGATGATCTGCGTGATCTGATAGTCCTGGTAATCATACATGAAGCCCGTGACGTTCAGTTGAGCCGTGCCACCCCAGATCGTGTTCTTCGTACCGATTTCGTAGGAGTCCACGAATTCCGGCTTGAAGGTTTGCGGGAAGGCATTTGCATTGTCAGCAGGCTGCGGCGGGTTGATACCACCACCCTTGTAGCCTTTGGAGTAGAAGGCATAGATCAGGGTGTCATCGGTGAAGCCGAGATTAGGCTGCCAATCGACCCCGAAGCGGCCGGTGGTTTCCTTGTTCTGCGTATTGTAGGTGCCATCACCAGCATCATCCGCCGCGGCGAGGGTTCCGGAACAAGGGTCTCCGGGCGTACCGCCAAAGCGTGCATATTGCGGCTGGAGCGGGTCGCCGTTTTGTTCCGCGCAGATCTCTGCATCAGGTGTGAAAAGGAAGGTCGGAATGCGATCCTGTTCCTTCTTGTCATCCGTATACCGCAAGCCGAGCGTGAACTTCAGCGAGTCGTTCACGTCGAAATACGCTTCACCAAAAAAGGCTGTCGAATCGAGCCGGTAAGGTGACAGTGAGCGGAAGTAGTTGCCGCCATCGCCGTTCAGCGTGTCATTGAACAGGCCATTCAGGTCCGTGCTTCCGGAGTCCAGAGCCACGGGACCACCGAAGACGCCGCCACCTGTCGCATTGTTGAACTGCGTCAGGCCCGTCAGCGTGTTCGACAGTACGTAGTAACCCGCATTTTGGTCATACGGGTCAATCGCCTCGAAGTCGACTTTGATGGCGCCCAGGTTGAAGTTGAACGGACCATCAAAATCAGACTGCAGACGAATCTCGTGAGAATCCTGCTCGCTACCACCGCCCGAGCTGTCGAACGTCCGGAAGATGTTGGAGGCACCGAGTTCAGGGTCGCTGACCACACCTCCGGGGAAAAGGGCGTTGTACAGGTCTGCCGTGGGGCTGACGCCTGCCGGAATGGCGCTGAGGTCGTTGAATGCCACATTCGGCGCGATCTTGTTGTAGTCCTCGACCGAGTGGGAATTCGTCTCGTTGTGGCTGCCGAGATAGGTGAGCAGCAGGCTGTCCGTCACATTCCACTCACCTTTCCAGGTGATCAGGTCCTGGTCTGCCTCGTAGATCGGATCGAAAGCCGATTCGATCTTGCGCAGGTCACGGATCACAGGATCTGTGAAGGCGTCACCATTGAGAAGGCCAGCCGCGATGCCGAGACCGCCGCCCAGCGTGGCCTGGGAATTCACCCGGTCATTGGACTGGCTGAGCGGGGCATCCTGACAGCCCAGTGACGTGTAGAGCTGGTCAGCAGCGCTGATGTCAATTCCGCCAAAGGAGCTGAAGCCCGGATCTTTCTTACACAGCTGTTTGCCGGACCGCAGACGGCTGTCGTCTTCCTCGAAGTGTTCGTAGGAAATCCAGCCGCGCAGATTGTCGGTGGGCTCGACAGCAAACGTTGCCCGGAAGCTGGAAAGATCGCGGTCGTCGATGTCGTTACCGGTGACAACATTCTTCACATAGCCGTCGCGCTGAAGGAGTGAGCCCGCGACGCGCAAGGCGGCCTTGTCGCCGAGGGGCACGTTGATCATGCCTTTGGCTTTGAAGGTGTTGTGGTTACCGTAGGTGAGCGCGGCGTCCGCCTGGAATTCACCCAGAACCGGTTTGGCAGTGATCAGGTTGAACACACCGCCGGTCGCGTTCCGGCCATAGAGTGTCCCCTGAGGACCGCGCAGCACTTCGACCCGTTCGATGTCGTAGAATTCAGCCTCGAACAGGCGGTTCGCCGTCAGCGGTACATCATTCTGGTGGACGCCGACCCCTGCATCACCAGACTGAGCGACCACATCGACACCGATGCCGCGGATCTTGAAGTTGTAGCCGGCAAAATTGCCCTTCGTGAATGTCACGTTCGGAATGGATTTGACGAGGTCCGGACCGCCGGTCAGCTGGAGGCGCTCCAGCGCGTCCTCGTCAAAGGCCGAAACCGCGATCGGAACGTCCTGAATGGATTCCTCAACCTTCTGGGTCGTCACCGTGACGGTGGAAAGTGTCCGGGTGCTTTCGCCATCCTCCTGGGCGACGGCAGCGGGTGCCACCAGCCCCATGGCCAGCACTGACGCGCCAGCCAGCCAGACACATTTCGAGTCTCTGTTTTTGGTCATTTTAAATTTTCCTCCCCTCGGGCCGGCGGGATTGCTGGCTTCGAGCTATTTTCTGAGCCGTCTCTTTGCGGACGTGCTTCAGAATCCATCGAATGGCAGCAGCGAGGGAAAGTCAATATTTTCAGTTGGAAGGATTAGCCGGGTGGACCCTACGTAAAGGCAAAAAAAGAGCGGTGTCCGGGGCCGGACACCGCTCTGAATGCAAAATTGTGCCTTACGAGACCCTAGAACCGTGTCCTCAAAGTCACACCGTAAGTTGCGGGATCCTGGACGAACACGCCGCGCGCCGTGCCGCGAAGCGGCATGTTGAACGTGACATTCTTGGTCTGCTCGTCGGTGACATTGTTCCCCCAGACTTCGAAGGTCCAGCGGTCGTCAGCCGTGCTGATCCCGGCACGCAGGTTCACTTTCGTGTTGGCGTCCTGGATGTCGTCGGCAAGGCGAACGCCCGCATCGTCGACGGCCTGGGTTGATGTGCGGCGATCCGATTCGCTGCGCACCGTACCGGTCAGGAAGTAGGGCATGCCGTTATCCAGCGTTTTCTCCCATGTCAGGCCGATCAGGCCGACCCATTCCGGGGCGTTGGTCAGGGAGAAGCCACACAGGCGGTTCACCGGGTTCGACGGGTCGAAACCGCCCGGCGCACAATCATTCGGATAGAATGCGTCGGTATAGGTGATCGCGCCATTTGCGCTGAGGTTCTCCGTCAGCTGGGTCTGGACTTCCAGTTCAACCCCCTTGCTGACGACCTTCGGCACGTTGAACGTCTGGAACTGGGTCCCGGTAAATTCAAGCACCTGGAAGTCTTCCATCTCCTGATGGAAGAGCGCGAGGTCAAACCGGCCACGGCCATCATTGAACGTGCCTTTCAGGCCGACTTCCGTCGCATCGATCTTTTCGGAGTCGAAGCGCGGATCCGCCCCGCCAGCGGCCGCCGTCGGGTCGAGGTTGAAGCCACCGGATTTGAAGCCATGAGTGAAGCCGGCATAGAAGTTGAGGTTCTCGGTCAGCGAGCCGCCGAGTTTGACCGTGTACACCAGTTCCTCATCTTCGAACGTATCGGCGAACGTCTGCGGCAGTGGCAGGAAGGCCGAGGCCGGAAGATCTGCTTCTGTCGCGAACGGGAAGCAGGTGATTGCCATTGCCGTCGGAGCGAGAGGCGCCACGCTGGCCGGGTAGGCGTTGCCCACGATGGCGTTTGCAATGTTGGTACAAGCCGGTGACGACGCAGAGATCTGCTCGAACGAACCGTCCTTCGTTTCTTCAACATAGCGCACACCAACGGTCAGGTTCAGCCGGTCCGTCAGATCAAGGACGTTGTGGGTGAAGATCGAGAATGACTCGCCTTGCTGGTTGAACTTGTTGTCAGCGTAGCTGCCGGCCGGATCGACGCCGCCCAGTGCAGCAGGCACGTTTCCGCCGAAGTTTGTGGTGACAGACTGGACGCCCAGTGTCGGCACCAGAAGCGCCGTCACATAGCGGCCATAGTCGCCGCCCAGCGTCATCACAGCACGTTCTTCGATGTCCTCGTCGGAATAGTAAGTCCCGACCAGCCAGTTGAGCTGACCTTGCAGGGCCTCGCCTTGCAGGCGCAGCTCGTGAGTTGTGGTCTGAATGTCGTCATAGGACGGCTGGACGGTCGATGCCGCGAACGGTGCCGTTCTGTCGCCAACCGAATAAACGTCGAGGCCGACATATTCAGAGTGCTGCACGGACTCCGCATGGAAGTCCCGGTACGAGCCAATATAGACGAGGTCTGCGAAGCCGAGGTTCCAGTCGAACTGGGCGGAGATGCCCTCCTGTTGGAACGGGTTCTGGAACTGCTCGCCATTGGAGGTGAGACTGTCGAGGGCGCTCGGGCCATAGGCCGAAACGCCGCCATTTGCGGGCAGGCCAACGGCCGCATAGAGCCCGGCCTCGCCGAGCGGATCGACCGTTACAACCGCGTCACAGCACTGTTCGTCTGCGTCCGAATAGTCTGCGATCACGCGGAGAGTTGCGTCCGGCGTGATCTGCCAAAGTGCCTGGCCCCGGACCATCCAGCGGTCGCGGGTATGGCTTTCGGCGCCGGTCGTGCTTTCCACCAGTCCATCGCGCGTGCGGTAAGCACCGGACAGGCGGACGGCGAACTTGTCTTCGGCAATCGGGGCGCTAAAGCCGCCCTGGACATTCACAAGGCCGTAATTGCCGACCGTGACGTTCGCAAAACCATCCTTCTCGCGAAGGTCTGGCGCCTTGGTCGTGATGTTCAGGGCACCGGCAGATGTGTTGCGTCCGAACAGCGTGCCTTGCGGACCGCGCAGGACCTCGACCTGTTGCAGGTCCACCAGGTCACCCAATGCAACGCCTGGGCGTGACAGGTAAACACCGTCCAGGAAGACGCCGACGGCGCTTTCGAGACCGATATTGTTGCCGGTCGTGCCGACGCCCCGGATCCGCATGGACGTGCCCTGCGATTCCGTCTGCGTGGAGTTCATGTTGAAGCTGGCCGAAAGGTTGTCGAGCGCGCGAAGGTCGGCGACCCCCTGGCGTTCAATTTCGGTTGGGCTGATGGCGGTCACTGCCAGCGGCACGTCGAGAATGCTTTCCTCGCGGCGCGTAGCGGTCACTTTCACAACGCTGAGACGTTTGTCTTCTTCTGCGGTGGGAGTGGATGCGGCGGGAGGAGCAGCTTCTTCAACGGTGGTGGCGGTGTTCTGTGCGTCTGCTTCCTGTGCCATCGCCGGGGCCTGTATCAGGCTCAATACGGCGGCAGAGGCACCTGCCAGCAAGACGCACTTCGGTTGTCGGTTCAGTTTCAAAGTAAATTCCTCCCCTCGTCCAATCTTTGTGGACAAGATTATTTGATTAATGATTTTGGTTATTTGCGTGCTCTTCTGGCAGGAGCACTGCACGTTCTACGAAAAGAGGGGCCGCGCTTCATGTCAACCGGCTACCCTCGCGTAAACTTCCGACTATTTTTGATTGCGTGCGCAAAACCACACAGTTTTCCTCGCTTGGCCGGTTCGGCCCGGGCTGGTAGAGGCGCGATATGACCTCGCAAAGCTTTCTGTCCGGCACCCGGGCGCTTGTCCTTTTTTCCGGTGGGCAGGATTCGGCCACCTGTCTTGCCTGGGCGCTCGACCGCTACGAAGCGGTCGAGACGATCGGCTTCGACTATGGCCAGCGCCATGCTGTGGAATTGACCTGCCGCGAGAAAGTCCGGATCGGCATGGGCAGCCTGAAGGAATCCTGGGCGTCGCGTCTTGGCGATGATCACATGATCGATGCATCCGTTCTCAAGAGTCTTGGCGAAACGGCCATGACCCATGAAGTGGCCATCGAGACGACCGAAGCCGGTCTGCCGTCGACCTTCGTACCGGGGCGTAACCTCCTGTTCCTGACGCTGGCCGGCGCGCTCGGCGTTCGCCGGGGCGTCTCGGTGCTGGTCGGTGGCATGTGCGAGACCGATTATTCCGGCTATCCCGATTGCCGGAACGATACGATCCAGACACAGGCCGCAACCCTGAGCCTCGGCCTCGACAAGCCGATGTCGATCAAGACCCCCCTTATGTATATGGACAAGGCGGAGACCTGGGCGATGGCGGAAGACCTCGGCGGGCAGGCGCTTGTCGACCTGATCGTCGAAGACACGCACACCTGTTATCTTGGCGATCGCAACCGCCGGCATGACTGGGGGTATGGCTGCGGAACCTGTCCGGCCTGCGAACTGCGCTCAGCTGGCTGGGAGCGCTGGCAGGCGTCGCGATGACCTATTCGGTCAAGGAAGCTTTCTACACCCTGCAAGGGGAGGGCGCACAGACCGGGCGCGCGGCCGTGTTCCTGCGCTTTGCTGGCTGCAATCTCTGGAGCGGCCTCGAGCGCGACCGCGCGAAGGCCGTCTGCCAGTTCTGCGACACCGATTTCGTCGGCACCGACGGCGAGAATGGCGGCAAGTACAAAACGCCCGGAGAGGTCGCGGCCCTGGTCGCCTCGATCTGGAACGCCAATGCCGATACGGCCGGCAAGCCCTATGTCGTCTGCAC
The DNA here is from genome assembly GCF_963678875.1 of uncultured Hyphomonas sp. Classification (NCBI taxonomy): domain Bacteria; kingdom Pseudomonadati; phylum Pseudomonadota; class Alphaproteobacteria; order Hyphomonadales; family Hyphomonadaceae; genus Hyphomonas; species uncultured Hyphomonas sp. The sequence continues at coordinate 677,171 of NZ_OY787457.1, forward strand.
GGGCGGCGAGCCGCTGCTGCAGCTGGACCCGCCGCTGATCGAGGCGCTTCATGGTGCCGGCTTCGAGATCGCGGTGGAGACCAATGGCACGGTCGAGGCCCCCGATGGGCTCGACTGGATCTGCGTCAGCCCGAAGGCCAATGCGGCGCTCGTGCTGAAAAAGGGCAATGAACTCAAACTGGTCTACCCGCAGGATGAGGCTGAAGCGCAGCCCGAACGGTTCACGGAACTGGACTTTCAGCACTTTTTCCTGCAACCGAAGGACAATTCCGAGGCGGCCCGCAATGTGCAGGCTGCCGCTGCTTACTGTCTGAAGAATCCGCAATGGCGACTGAGCTTGCAAACACACAAACTGACCGGGCTGCCCTGAGCCCTGAGGGCCGCGTGTTCGAGATCACCAAGGCGGTGCATTTCGAGGCGGCGCACTTCATGGGCGGCAAGCCGGAAGGGCATCCTTACCGGAACATGCACGGGCATTCCTTCCGTCTGGAAGCGACCGTCGCGGGCGTCGTGAAGCCGGGCGAGCAGTGGGTTGAGGACTTCTCCCACCTGACCGCCTGCCTGAATGCGACGGCCGAAAAGCTGGACCACCGGTTGCTGAACGAGATAGACGGCCTCGAAGTGCCGACGCTGGAGCGGATCTGCCTCTGGGTCGCCGAAGACCTGAGCGAGGCGCTGCCGGGGCTGAAGCGCGTCGTGATCGCGCGGCCCAGCCTCAACGAGCGGTGCGAACTGGTCCTTTAGTTGGCGAGATCGCCTTCCTGCATGTCGTCCACGAAGTTCCGGGCAAACCGGCGCGAGGCGCGGCTGGCATCGTACCAGGTGGAAATGCCCGATATGCGCAGGTCATGCTCATACCAGGAATACTCGTACTCGGCGGTTTTCTCGCCTGCCGCGTCATAGGCGATGGCGGAAAGCTTCATGCCGCCGAGGCTTTTTGACAGGCCGTAATCGAGGCCCGGTTTGTCGCCCAGCTGCTTGAAGGTCGGCTTGGACGGCTTTGCGTCGAGGATGGTCACGTCGATCCGCGCCGTGTCCACGCCGGCCTTGTCCAGCGCGTGCGTGAGGTCTCCCTTCACTTCCTTCGCGAGGAAGTCGCCTTCGCGGGCGCCGTAGTCTTCTTCCAGCTTTTCCTGGAAATCCTCGGAGACGGTCACATTGATTTCCGCGGCGAGCGCGGCGGGTGCCAGGAGAAGGGCGACGGCGGTGATTGGGATCAGTTTCATGTCAGAACCTCCATTCGGATCTGCCATCAACTTACCATCACCCTTCCTGTTCCCGAAGTCACGCCAGCGTGAAGCCGGTTAAATCGTGTCCACAAACACGATCTCGGCGTCTTCGATGCCTTTCAGCTCCAGCGTCTCGGCGCCGGTGATCGCAGCGCCGTCGCGGGCCTTCAGCACCTGGCCGTTCAGGCTGGCCGAACCCGCCGCCAGCACGAGATAGCCATGCCGGCCGGGCGCGACTTCATAGTCCAGCGTGTCCCCGGCGCAGAGCGTTGCACCCATGACTTTCGCATCCTGCTTGATCGAAAGGGCATCGCCTTCGCCGCCGCCGGCAGCAAACACGGTCCACTTGCCGGAGCGGTCGCCTTTCGGGAACTGGCGCGTGCCCCAGTCCGGCTGGCCGCCCTGTTCGCGCGGCAGGATCCAGATCTGGAACAGCTGGCAGGTCTCGTCGTCGGCATTCCATTCCGAATGCTGCACGCCGGCCCCGGCGCTCATGACCTGGACGTCGCCGGCTTCAGTGCGGCCGGTATTGCCCATGGAGTCCTTGTGGGTGATGGCACCCTTGCGGACATAGGTGATGATTTCCATCGACTGGTGGCCGTGGGGCGGGAAGCCGGTGTGCGGCTGGATCGTGTCATCATTCCAGACGCGCAGGGCGCCTTCGCCCATGCGGCGCGGGTCGTGGTAACCCGAGAACGAGAAGTGGTAGTTCGCGTCGAGCCATTCGTTGCGGAATCGGCCGAGGCGGTCGAACGGGCGGAGTTCAATCATGGCGGGCTCCTTCAGGTGCCGTATTGCTTCGTGTTGCAGCGAATATGACGCGAAGCGCGCGAGCCTGTAGAGCGGGGCGGCAGAGAAGACTTATGCCGCCCCGGAATAAGTGCCCGGATCAGGAAGGCTTTTGATCCTGTTCGCCGTGCTCTTCCGGCTCGGCGATGGCTTCCAGCTCTTCCATGCTGAGGTCGTCATACATCTGCTTGGCCTTGCCTTTCAGGTGCCATTTCGATGTGCGGCCACGGCGCGCGGAGAGCGCCAGTCCGGCGGCCTGTTGCTCGGGGATCTGTTGTGCAGACATTTCGGCCTCCTTTGTTTGGTGGGATATCAACGCGGGAAGGGGCGCTCCTGTTCCATCCAGCACGTGCGGCCGGAATGGCTGTGGCCATCCGGTGGGGGAGTTTGATTCTGTTCCAGTCATCCTTCGACTTCGCTCAGGATGAGTCCGGTAAATGTTGCGCCTGTGAGGGAAGCTCATCCTGAGCGAAGTCGAAGGATGACTGCCAGCGCACACGGGCCCGGCTAAGGCGGACCCCGGACGTGCAGCCCATGATTATGCCGGACTATGTCATGACTAGGCATGACTATACCGGACTTAGCCGGACTATAACGGACTTCCGGTTCGGACATGCGCACGCCGACCGGCACATCGCTGCCAAGCGCAGGATGCTCCCACGGCGCCACACACGGTGCTTCATATGTGTAGAGATCATCCGGCGGCGGGGCATCGGCCACATAAGTGAGCCGGACATTGCCAAAGCAATCGACCGCGAACAGCGCCTCCCGCCCGGTGCGCAGGTGCCAGCGGGCAACGCGCACGAGGTTCCACACCAGCCACGGCCAGAAGACCGGCCAGACAAGCTGGAAGAGACGGCGAAGGTCAGGATGCATGCCGGTGAGGATGGGGCCAGGCACTGACCCGGTGGATAGACCGCCCCGCCACCTGTCATCCCGGAAAACGCGAAAGCGTTTATCCGGGACCCCGCCCCGCCGCCACCACACCGCATCCGGCTCCCGGACATTTGCTCCGCAAATTCCGGGATGACACGCGGCGGGTGTGGGACACGCACCAATCTCTCCTCCGGGCGTCATCCCCGACGGCGCAGCCGTCTGGGGACCCATCTCCGAACGCAGCCCAGAGTACGTCACGCGCGGTGGCGACATTCTCCCAACCGCACATGACGCGCCCAACCGCATCGTTCAGAGCTGGGCCCCCCAGACCGCTCCGCGGCCGGGGGTGACGCGTGCGGGGAGTTTGGGGGCAAGTTTGGATGGGTGTATCGCATCACAATCGACATGCAAGTTTTACACTTGACTTGCATGTAATACAAACGTATTACATATAGATCAAATCGAGGTGGGCCGATGGCAACAATTAGCTTTCGTATCGACGATCAAACCAAAGCCCGACTGGATAGGCTTGTGGAGGAACGCGCTTTGAACCCGAGCGCGGTTTTTCGGCAAGCGCTTGATTTAGCCTTAAACAACATTGAATTCGGGACTGAGTCGCGCCGGGCAATGAAACTAACTCTGCCTGATCGTCTGAAACTGGCAAACCAGTATGAAATTCTAACGCATCTCGACCCTGAAAGAGCTGCGGAATATCAAGCTTACGTTCTGGTCTTAAAGCAAGGTTTCGACATTCAGTATGCGCACTTGGCTCAAGATTTCTCTGACGGATTGAGCGATGGTGACTGTGCGGAAGTGTTGAGAATATTGGATATGTTCTCAATTTTGAAAGCTATGACGCTGAATTCCGATGAGCCTCTTCCTGACGCATGGTTGGCGGCTAGCCTGTTTAAAGGCTTTCACGAAAATTCAGAACACGAACAGCATCTATTCGCTAGGTACCTGATTTACGACCTGGACCACTATAAGTCGGTACGAGCTGATGTGGAAAGATTCGGATTGTCAGCGACATTTCCAATGCTCCCGCGATATAGGCAAATGCTTAACATCTGGCAGGAGTGCCACAATCCATTTAATCCGACTTGGGATGAGTTTTCCCGCATAGTCAAATCAGGGTGGAGGCCGGACCATCATGATTGAGAAATTTAAATTCTCATTCTTTGCTCTTAGGGCCGAAGCGGAGGGAAGGGTGCCAATCGTTGTTGTGGCTGCACTCTGCGTTGCGGGAATGCTTACGCTGGTTGCGATAAGTGCAATAGTATACCTACCCTAAACATCCACCTCCGCGTCGAGCGCGTTCTCTTCGATGAACTCGCGGCGCGGCTCGACCACGTCGCCCATCAGCTTCGTGAACATGTCGTCGGCTTCTTCCATGTGGTCGACGCGGACTTGCAGCAGGGTGCGGGCGTTGGCGTCGAGCGTGGTTTCCCACAGCTGGTCGGCGTTCATTTCGCCGAGGCCCTTGTAGCGCTGGACTTTCAGGCCCTTGCGGCCGCTGTCGAGCACGGCTTTCAGCAGGCTACTTGGTCCGTGTACGGTCACTTCGCCGCCCTTGTCCTGGCGCAGGATGGCGGGCTGCTCGTACATGTCGGCGAGGTTTGCCGCGCGCTCCGCGAGGCGCTGGGCGTCCTGGCTGGCCAGCAGGGCCGGGGGCAGGGAGATCGTCTCGTCCACGCTGCGCACGGTGCGCTGCAGGACAAGCGCGCCTTCGACGAACCGGCCGGCCCATGTGTCTTCGCCTTCCTCGGCAAAGCGGTTCAGGCGTTCGGCGGTCTTGGCGGCTTCGGCGTCGCCTGCGCCGGTGGCCATGGCCCCGGCAAGGGCGGCATGTTCGATCAGCTCACCAGAGGCGCGCAGGGCGAGGCGGCGCAGGTTTGCTTGGAAGTTCGAGGCCTGGCGCACGCGGTCGCGCAGGTCTTCCCCGGCAATCGTTGTGCCGTCGGGCAGGATCAGGGATTCCCCGTCGGTGCCTTCTCCGATGAGGTAGGCTTCCAGTTCGCCATCATCCTTCACATAGCGTTCAGACCGGCCGCGCGTCACCTTGTAGAGCGGCGGCTGGGCGATATAGAGATAGCCCTTCTCGATAATCTCCGGCATCTGACGATAGAAGAAGGTCAGCAGCAGCGTACGGATGTGCGCGCCGTCGACGTCAGCATCGGTCATGATGATGATCTTGTGATAGCGCAGCTTCTCGATGTCGAACTCGTCGCGGCCAATGCCGGCGCCGAGCGCCATGATCAGCGTGCCGACCTGGTCGGATGACAGCATCTTGTCGAAGCGCGCGCGCTCCACGTTCAGGATCTTGCCGCGCAGGGGCAGGATGGCCTGGTTGTCGCGCGACCGGCCCTGTTTGGCTGACCCGCCAGCGGAGTCACCCTCGACGATGAAGATTTCGGATTTCGCCGGGTCTTTCTCCTGGCAGTCGGCCAGCTTGCCGGGCAGGGAGGTGATGTCGAGCGCAGTCTTGCGGCGCGTCAGTTCGCGGGCCTTGCGGGCGGCCTCGCGTGCGGCAGCGGCCTCCACGATCTTGCCCATGATTTCCTGAGCTTCCTTCGGGTGTTCCTCGAACCATTCGGCGAGTTTCTCACCCATCATGCTCTCGACTACCGGGCGCACCTCGGAGGAGACGAGCTTGTCTTTCGTCTGGGAGCTGAATTTCGGGTCCGGTACTTTCACGGAAAGCACGCAGGTCAGGCCCTCGCGGGCGTCATCGCCGGAAATCTCGACCTTGGCCTTCTTCGCCAGGCCCGTCTCGTTGGCGTATTTGTTGATGATCCGCGTCAGCGCCCCGCGGAAGCCGGCCAAGTGTGTGCCGCCGTCGCGCTGGGGGATGTTGTTGGTGAAGCAGAGCACGTTCTCGTGGTAGCTGTCGGTCCACTCCAGCGCCGCTTCGACGGTGATGCCGTCCTTCTCGCCGATGGCGTAGACCGGCTCCGGGATCAGCTTGCCCTTGGCCTTGTCGAGGTGTTCGACGAAGGCTTTCACGCCGCCTTCGTACATCAGGTCGATCTCGTAAGGCTCGGCCTCGCGCTCGTCGCGGAAGATTATGTGCACGCCGGAATTGAGGAAGGCGAGCTCGCGCAGCCGGTGCTCCAGCGTCTTGCGGTCATAGTCCGTCATCGTGAACGTGCTGGGCGAGGCGAGGAAGCGCACCGCCGTGCCGGAATAGGGCTTGCCCTTGTCCGTCATCGGGGAGTCGCCGCGCGTCTCCAGCGGGGCTTCGACATGGCCGCCATTGATGAAGCGGACCCAGTGTTCCTTGCCTTCGCGGTGAATGGTCAGTTCCAGCCAGTCGGACAGGGCGTTGACCACGGACACGCCCACGCCGTGCAGGCCGCCGGAGACCTTGTAGGAGTTCTGGTCGAACTTCCCGCCCGCGTGCAGCTGGGTCATGATGACCTCTGCCGCGGAGACGCCCTCGGTGGGGTGCATGCCGACCGGGATGCCGCGGCCATTGTCGGTGATTTCGGCGGAGCCGTCGGGGTAGAGTGTGACCGTTACCCGGTCAGCATGGCCGGCCAGCGCCTCGTCGATGGCGTTGTCCACCACCTCGTAGATCATGTGGTGCAGGCCCGAGCCGTCATCGGTGTCGCCGATATACATGCCGGGGCGTTTGCGCACGGCTTCGAGGCCCTTCAGGACCTTGATGGAGCCTGCGCCGTACTCGGCATTCTCGCCCTGCGTTTCTTCAGCCATGAGGCTTCCCCGTCGATTCTTCAGATTCGCCTTCAAATATAGGGGATTACCCCCATCGAGGGAACCTGAACGGGGGTTATTTTACAGCTTCATGAACGGCAAAATAAGCCGTGCAAAAACAATGCCTTACAGGGGCAGAAAAGGGCCGTTCCGGCGGCCCTTCCCGGAATGGGCCCGGATCAGACCTTCGGGCCCGGTTTCCGGTGCTTTTTCAGCGGTTTGCCGCCCTTCTGGAAGGCCGGCTTCCCGGCTTTGGGCCCGCCTTTGGGGCCACCCTTGCCAGCGCCTTTCGGGGCGCCTTTGCCGGGCTTGCCCTTGCCGCGCATTGGAGGCTTCCAGCCGTCCTTGGCGTGAACCCTGGAGAACTTCTTCACCGGGCGTGCGGGCTTCTCGCGGTCGTCCTGGATGTAGTCCGTCTGCGGGGACGGCACACGCTCTGCCGGGGCCGCGTCGTCTTCGGCCGCGAATTTCTTCTTGTAGGGCTTCTTGCCGGACAGGTTGCGCGGGGCATCCGGATCGTACGGCTTCTTGCGCAGGCGCGGGGCCGGGCGTTCACTGCGCTCGTCACGGTCAAACCGGGCTGGCGGCGGGGCGCCGTCCAGCGGTTCGGCGCGCAGGCCCTTCTCGACCGAGCCACCTTCTCCGATCGTCTCGAAGAAGCGCGCTGCAGCCTCACGGGTGAGCTCGACATGCGTATCGGAGGGGTTGATGCGGATCGCGCCGATATCGTCGCGAGACAGGCCGCCAGCCTTGCAGAGGACCGGAAGGATCCAGCGCGCCTCGGCGTTCTTCTTGCGGCCGACATTCAGCTGCACCCAGACCGCATCGTCAAAGCCCTTGCGCTCAGTCTTGTGACGTTTCTCGCGCGGCTCACGCTCGGGCCTGTCGCCGCGCTCTCCGCGTTCACGGCGCTTCGGCGGAGTGGTATCCACTTCGCGCAGGTCTTCCGGGGCGGAGCGGCCTTCACGCTGCTTGCGCAGGAAGGCGGCGGCGACCTGTTCGGCGCCGTGCTGTTCGATCAGCGCGTCGATCATCGCGCGCTCGCTCTCGTGCACGGGGCGGGTGAGGGACGGGTCCGCCAGCAGGCGGGCATCGTCCAGCGCATTGATCTCGTCGGCGGACGGCGGCGTGCCCCAGGTGGCTTCGATCTTCGCATCGCCCAGCAGGCGCTCGACCCGGCGGCGGGCCTTCGGTGCCACGATCATCGCGCTGACGCCTTTGCGCCCGGCACGGCCCGTCCGGCCGGAGCGGTGCAGCAGGGTCGCCGGATCGCGCGGCAGGTCTGCGTGGATGACGAGGCCCAGATTGTCGAGGTCGAGCCCGCGTGCGGCAACGTCCGTGGCGATACAGACGCGGGCACGGCCATCGCGCAGGGCCTGCAGCGCGTTGGAGCGTTCTTTCTGGCTGAGTTCGCCCGACAGGGCGACGACCGGGAAGCCGCGATTGCCCATGCGGCTCATCAGCTTGTTCACGGCGGCGCGCGTCGTGCAGAAGACCAGCGCGCTCTCGCTGTCGGAGTGGCGGACGATGTTGACGATGGCGTTCTCTTCATCGCCCGGTGCGACCAGCAGCGCGCGGTATTCGATGTCGCCATGCTGGCGCTGTTCGGATTCCGTACGGACGCGCTCGGCATCCTTCTGGTAGCGCGCAGCAAGGTTCGCGATGCCTTTCGGCACGGTGGCGGAGAACATCAGGGTGCGGCGCGTTTCCGGTGTGCCTTCGAGAATGTGCTCCAGCTCTTCGCGGAAACCCATGTCCAGCATCTCGTCGGCCTCGTCGAGCACGACGACGCGAATGCCGGCCGTATCGAGCGAGCCGCGCTTGATATGGTCCGACAGGCGGCCGGGCGTGCCGACGACGATGTGGGCGCCGCGGGCGAGGGCCTTGCGCTCGTCGCGCATGTCCATACCGCCGACACAGGTGGCGATGCGTGCACCGGCCGGGCCGTAGAGCCAGGTCAGCTCGCGGGCGACCTGCATGGCAAGTTCGCGCGTCGGGGCCACAATGAGGGCGAGCGGCGTGTCGGCGCGGTCAAGGCGGTCTTCCTCGCCCAGAAGGTCGCCGGACATGGCGAGACCGAAGGCGACGGTCTTGCCGGAACCGGTCTGTGCGGAGACGAGCAGGTCGCGCCCGGCGAGCTCTGCGTCGAGCACGGCGGTCTGAACCTGGGTGAGGCTTTCATAACCCTTATTGGCAAGGGCTTCGGCGAGAGCCGAGGGAACGGACGGATAAGCGGACATGTAAAGGCTTTCGGGGGTTGGGCTGTCAGGGATCGTCATCGAGGCACGATCGACCTGTCAGAGGGATTTTGCGGCCCTATGACACGTTTTTGGTACCTGCGCCATGGGCGCACGCAGGGCGTTCGTTAATGGTGATCTTTGCCAAAGCCCGCGCTCGTGCTTCGACTTCGCTCAGCATGAGCGCTCCGAATGCGCAATAAGTGCGGGACTCATCCTGAGCGAAGTCGAAGGATGGCGGACAATGCGATAGCCTCACACCTCCACGTCCAGTGTTTCGATACCGCGGAAGAAGGGCAGGGCGCGCCAGGCGATGTCCTGTTCGGGCAGCTTCATGTCCGGATAGCGTTCGAAGAGTTTCTGATAGACGCGCCTTGCTTCCATCCGGGCGAGAGGGGCGCCGATGCAGATGTGCGGGCCGCCGCCGAAGGCGACGTGGCTGGCGCGCTTCTGTGTGATGTCGAACGCGTTCGGGGCCTCGAAGATTTCCGCATCGCGGTTGGCCGAGGCCAGCGAGCAGAACACGACCTGGTGTTCCTTGACCGGGCAGCCGGCGACCTGCTTGTCGGCTTCGGCGATGCGTGAGGTGGCGGAGACCGGCGCCTCGTAGCGCAGCACTTCCTCGACGGCGAGGGAGGCGAGGCCCGGATCGGCCTTCAGCGCGGCCAGTTGTTCCGGATGGGTCAGGAACAGCCAGACGCCATTGCCGATCAGGTCGGTCGTCGTCAGGTTGCCACCCACCAGCAGGGCTTGCAGGTTGATGCGGACTTCATCATCCGACAGCGGATCTTCCCCCGCGGCCTGCAGCTGGACCATGTCTGTGATGAGGTCGTCTTCCGGGGTCTTGCGGCGGCGTTCCATCAGTTCGGTGAAATAGGCGTCGAGTGCGGCGCCGCCGGCGATCATGCGCTCGGTCTCTTCCGGGGTGCGCACGGGGTTCAGGCCGAGAATGACGGCTTCGGACCAGTCGCGGAATTCGGCGAGGCGTTCTTCGTCGACGCCGAGGATGCGCGCGATGACCGTCACCGGGATGGGCACGGCGATCTCGGCCATCAGGTCGAACACGCCGGACGCGGGCGCAGCATCGATTGTTTCGTCGACGATGGCTTCGATCTGGTCCTTCATCTTGTTGATGCGGGCATAGAACGCCTTGCCGAGCGGCGGACGCACGCGGGCATGGTCGGGATTGTCCATGAACAGGATGGAAGTGCGTCGCGGGCTTTCCTCGTCGACCAGCCGGCGGGAGATGGACCCTTCTTCGGCATTCAGCGGGTGGCGCACGAAGCTGCGGTCGTTCACCGTCGTGCGGACATCCTCATAGCGGGTAAGGAACCAGGTCTTCGCCATCTCGTCGCGCATGACGGGGCATTGCTCGCGCAGGGCTTTCAGGGGCGGATGCGGATCGCGCCGCGCTTCCGGCATGAAGGCCGTCACCTCGAAGATGGATTGCGGCACCTTGGGGCTTGAGCCCAGATCGTCAGCCATTGTTTCCTCCCGGATTTTTATCTTTTCCGGGAGAATAGCACAGACTTTCGCAAACGCGCAGCTTATCGCGGCGTCAGCCCGTTTGCTTCTGGAATGGACAGGTTCAGCCGAGCCGTTTGAACGGCATCGGAAGGGCGGTGGCAGAGGCCTTGGCGACCATTTTGCCGTCCGGGTCAAAACATTCCGCTTCCATGAAGGCAGCGGATTTTCCGAGGCGGATGATGCGGGCATCGACCCAGGCCTTGCCAGGCATCAGGCGCCTCAGGAAGCTGGTTTTCATCTCCAGCGTCGGGGCCGTCATGGTGACGTTGGAGGCGATGATTACGCAGGTGCTCATCGCTTCGTCCAGCATGGCGGAGATAAAGCCGCCCTGCACCGCGCCGGTCGGGTTGGCAAAGGAGGGTGAAACGTCAAACTCCATCCGTATGCGCATGGCATCCTGCTCGACTTCGGTGAGCTTCATGCCCAGCGTGTCGGAACAGGGGGGACGCTTCTTCGAGCCCTGAAAGCGGGCCAGCATGTCAGCGTCGCTGAGGCGGGGGTTGTCGGTATCTGCCAATCGTCCGGCCTATTTGCGGCGGAAGGCGTCGAGGTTGACGACGGTGCCGGCATCGCTGGCCGGGGCCACGGCGGCGTCATCCTGCGCGTCTTCCAGTTCGGAGGCCGGCGCGATGACGGTGGCGTCCTTGTCCTGCGCCTCGAAGGTCAGGCCGAAATTCACGGACGGATCGACGAAGCGCGTGATCGCGGCATAGGGCACGAACAGGTGCTGCGGCACGCCGGAGAATTTCAGGATGATCTCGAAATGGCCGTCATGCACTTCCAGGTCCCAGAACTGGTGCTGGACGACGATGGTCATGTCGACCGGGAACCGCTCGGTCAGATAGTCGGCCATGCGCACGCCCGGCGCCTTGGAGCGGAAGGTGATGTAGAAATGGTGGTCGCCGGGCAGGCCGCCATTTGCTTTTGCGCGCTTCAGCGCCTCGCGGACAACGCCTCGCATGGCAGCCTGGGTGAGCGCTTCGTAACCGATATAATCCGTCATGGCCCGGTGCTGGTCCCCGTTAAATCTTCTTGTTTGTTCTATCCGTCACAATATTCCTCCGGCTGCGTGCGGGCAACGGGCTTCGCACAATGCGCGAGCAAAAAGCTGCACTTCGCGCAGGGGCGCGCACGTCCACCGGAATGCTTCGGAATTGCAACGCTCTAGACGGGAAATCCGGGTCAGTAATTGGCGGGCGGGTCGCTCGCCGGGAAGGATTCGTCGCTTTCTTCGTCGACCTGGTCCCAGTCTTCCGGCGGGTCTTCCATGTTTTCTGGGCCAGCCGGGCGAATCTCCCGCTTCACTTTTTCGGCGTCGTGATTCTTGTCTGTGGGGGGTGTCTGGCCGTTCTTGTGGGCAGTCATGTCAGTTGTCTCCTTTCGTGGGGAGTACGGAACCAACGTGCGAGGGGGCGAAAGGTTGCGCGGTGCCTGAGGGGTGCCTGCCCTATGGCCAAGCCGGAGCGACCCGCCTAGGTTTCTCGCCAGCGATATAATGGAGGGAACGACAATCATGCAGATGCCGGAAAAGGGACGCGACTGGGCCGACGTACGCCAGGAAATGATCACCCGCGGCGGCGGCGATGCGCAATGGCGCGACGGGCGCACGGCGGTCTATGTCTTCAATGCCGGGCATGATGTCGAACAGGTCCAGCAGGAAGCCTATACGCTCTACATGGCAGAGAACGGCCTCGGCCCGCTGGCCTTCCCGAGCCTTGCGCAGATGGAGAAGGAAGTCATCGGCATGGGGCTCGGCTTGCTGCACGGGCCCGACGGGGCGACCGGCGCGATGACCTCCGGCGGCACCGATTCCATCACCATGGCGATGAAGACGGCGCGCGATTATGCCCGCGCGCAGGGCAAGCCGCGTGAAGGGCAGAATGTCGTGCTGCCGCAATCGGCGCACCTCGCCTTCGATAAGGCCGCCCACCTGATGGACATTGAGGTCCGCCGCGTGCCGCTGAAGACGGACGGCAGCTATCAGGCCGATGCGGCAGCGATGGGCGAAGCAGTGGACGAGGCGACCGTCATGATGGTCGGCTCCGCGCCGAACTTCCCGCATGGCATCATCGACCCGATTGCGGAACTGGGAGAGATCGCTGCGAAGAAGGGTGTCTGGCTGCATGTCGACGCCTGCGTGGGCGGCTACTTTGCGCCGTTCGCGCGAATGAACGGCGTGCCGGTGCCGGCCTTCGACTTCGAAGTGCCGGCGGTGCATTCGATGAGCGCCGACCTGCACAAATATGGCTATTGCGCCAAGGGCGCCTCGACGGTGCTGTTCCGCTCCGAGGAACTCTACAATTACATGCCGTTCGACATGGCAGGCTGGAGCGGGGCGCCGATGAAGACGCCGACGCTGGCGGGCACGCGGCCGGGCGGGGCGATCTCGGCGGCCTGGGGCGTGATGAACACGCTGGGCGTCGAAGGCTACAAACGCCTGCAGGGGCAGGTCTGCGCAACGCGCGAAAAGATCGAAGAGGGCGTGAAGCGCCTCGGCTTCGAAATCGTCGGCAATCCGATGCTGGGCCTGATGGCCTTTTACCATCCGCAAGCCCATGCCTTCGCGGTGTATGGCGAAATCTTCCGGCGCGGCTGGTTCACCTCTGTCACGAAGGAGCCGCCGAGCCTGCACCTGATGCTGTCGCCAAAGCATGCAGATGTGGCGGATGCCTATCTGGCCGACCTTGAAGCCAGCCTTGCCGCCGTCAAAGCCGGTGCGGCAGGCCCCAAGGTGGAAGCGCGCTATAGCTAGGCCGCGCTACCTAAAGGATCGGGCTGGCGAGGCGCAGCACGTTTTCGAGGAGTTTGTGCCATTCCGGGCGCTGTTCCCATCGCGCCAGATCGAGGGGATCGCTGTCGGCGAGGTAGGTGTCGGCGTGCTGCCACAACGTGCCATTGATCCCGGAGTCGTAGATGACCATGGTCAGCTCCAGGTTCAGGTGGAAGCTGCGCATGTCGATGTTCACCGTGCCGAACAAGGCGATGTCGTCATCCACCAGGATCAGCTTTGTGTGCAGCAGGCCGCCGCGATACCGGGTGATGCGCACACCGGCGCGCAGCAGCTCCCTGTAGGAAGACTGGCTGGCAAACTGGGCGAGGCGGGAATCGATGCGTTCCGGCAGGATGATCTCGACCGCGACCCCGCGCTTTGCCGCGGAGACGAGGGCGAGCTGGACCGCCGGATCCGGGATGAAATAGGGCGAGACGATGCGAAGCCGTTCCTGTGCGCTGAAGATGGCCGAGACGAGCACTTCATAGATCGTGGAATTGCGCATTTCGGGGCCGGACGGCAGCACCTGCATGCTGACGGGCGTGCCTTCGCCGGGATCGGCGCGCTGCTTGATGGGGAGGGCGTTGAGGTCGGCCCGGCCGATCTGGTGCCCGATGCTGTCAAACAAAAAGTCCGACAGGCAGACCGATGTGAGGGCATCGACGACCGGGCCTTCGACGCGCATCATCATATCGACCCATTCGCCGACCCCGCGGTCTGCCTTGAACAGTTTCGGGTCCGCCAGATTGTAGCTGCCCACATATCCGACCTGCTGGTCGCAGACGAGGATCTTGCGGTGGTTTCGCAGGTCGGACCGGCGGAAAAAGGAAGAGAACAGATTGACCCGCAGGGAACTGACGATCTGTACGCCTGCCTTTTTCAGGCGCTTCGGCCAGTGAGACCGGAAGAAGGGTTTGGAGCCGAAATCATCCGCCAGGATCTTGCAAACCACACCCCGCTGCGCAGCGCGTTCGACGGCTGCCAGCACCTCGCCGACGCGGCCTGCGGGATCGAGGATGTAGAATTCGAGGCAGACGCTGTCTGATGCGGCATCAATGTCGGCCTGCATCGCGGCGTAGAGGTCGCCTGCGTCGGAGAAGAATTGCGGGGAAAGGCCTGTCAGAACCGGGAAGCCCGTGTCGGCCTGGATCGAACGGGCCAGCGCTGCATGGCGCGGGGCATTGGCAACATCCGGCGGGATGCTGGTCTCGTCGATATCAAAGACCTGCATGAAGAAGCCGCGCAGGCGCTCGCCCATCTTCATGCGCCGGCCGCTCAGCCGGTGATCCCCGAAAAGTATATACAGGACGACCCCGACAACGGGCAGGCCGAACAGGAGAAACAGCCATGCCAGGGTCGTGTTCACCGCCAGCTTGCGGTACAGCAGACGTATCGCTGCAAGGACCGAAAGGGAAAAGTGCACGAGAAAAGGTATGGAACTGAGAAGAGGAATCATGTGCCCAGCCTGACTGTTCGTGTCGCCTTACCCTGTCCCGTCTGAACCGCCAAAGGAAGCCCGTGCCTCTGAAACTGCTGACATGGAACATACAGGCCGCCATCGGGACGGCCCGCTTTTCCGACTATCTGACACGCGCGCACCGGCAGGTTTTCCATACGCCTGCCAAGGTCAATACGCTGGAAACGATCGCTGAGACGATCCGCGGCGCGGACCTTGTCTGCCTGCAGGAAGTGGACCTTGGTGGACGCCGGGCCGGGTATCGCTGCCAGGCCAATGCGATTGCCGACCGTTCGGGCCACGCGCATCTCGCGATTCAGGAAAACCGGGTCATCCGCGGTGTGTCGCGCCACGGGAACGCGATCCTCAGCCGCCACCCTCTGTCGAATGTGCGGGACCTGAAACTGCCGGGCAGGGTGCCGGGACGCGGCTGCCTGATCGCGACAGTGGACGCGGAGACGCCGTTCGACGTGGCCTGCGTGCATTTGAGCCTCGGCCGCCGGGATCAGGCATTGCAGCTGGACTTCCTTTCCCGGCACCTGCCGCGTCATGGCCGATGGGTGGTGATGGGGGATTTCAATTGCAGTCTGCACTCCAGCCCGGCTGAAGCCTTCCTCGAGAAGATGGCGGCCCATTCCGACCGGCAGCCGGAGCCGACTTATCCCTCATGGCGGCCGCTGCGGGACTATGACCACATCCTTACAGGGCATGCGATGTCGCTCGGCCAATACCAGCCGGGACCGGAAATATGTTCCGACCACCTCAACGTGACCGCCGAACTGGAGCCTTGCTGAGCGGCGGTGCGCCAGCTGCCATATTCCTGCCGCCGAATATGGCGTATGATTGCGGCCTGAAATTCAAAACAAGGGGACGAGTGATGAAAACAGGATTTCTGACAGCGGCAGGCGTCGCAGCGGCGCTGATGCTGACGGGCTGCGGCGGCAAGACAGATGGGCCCGGCAAGGCGGCTGAGGACATCACGGCAAAGTCTTCCGCCAAGGATATCGGCGCGGCCTATATCAATGAGATGACTCAGATTGCCGATGCGCTGGACACAGTGGATGATGAAGCGAGCGCCAAGGCGGCTGCGAAGAAGATCAAGGCCGCGGTCGATGGCCTGAACCAGATGTCAGAAGAGCTCGACGGTGAGATCTCCGGCGTCAAAGGCATGCAGATCTTCGGCGGGCGTTATACCGAACTGATCGAGGTTCAGAGCCGCGTCGCCACGTCAATGATCAAGATCCAGTCCGATCATCCCGAGCTGATGGATACGATCAGTGCCGAGATGGACCAGCTGGAGAACTAGCTGGTCGCGGCGCCCGTGCGTGCACCGATTTTTTTCATCGCCTCTGCGGCAATTTCGAATGAGCGCAGGCGCGCGGCATGATCGTGGATCTGGCCGGTCAGGATCACTTCATCCGGGCGGTAGCGGTCGATCAGCGCGGAGAGTTCCGACGTCACCTTGTCCGGGCTGCCCGTCGCAGAGATGCGCAGCGCCCGTTCGACCTGCGCGATCAGTTCCGGCGGCGCGACATCGCGGATGTCATTGACGGGCCGGGGCAGCGGGCCGGGGCGGCCGGTACGCAGGTTGACGAATGCCTGCTGAACGGAGGTTCTGAGCCGGACGGCTTCCTCATCACTGTCGGCGCCGAGCACATTAATCGCCAGCATGAAACAGGGTTTTTGCGTCACACCCGGTTCGAACCGTGCACGGTAGATTTCCACGGCCTGTTCCAGCGCGTCCGGCGCAAAGTGTGAGGCGAAAGCGTAAGGCAGGCCGAGATGCGCGGCGAGCTGGGCGCCGAACAGGCTGGAGCCGAGGATCCAGACCGGTACATTGGTTCCCGCGCCGGGAACGGCCTGCACCTGCTGACCGGGTTGGGCGGGCTGGAAATAGCCGAGCAGCTCGACAACGTCCTGCGGGAACATGTCAGCGCTTTGGGTTCCGCGGCGCAGGGCACGCATGGTCATCTGGTCCGTGCCGGGCGCGCGGCCTAGGCCAAGGTCGATCCGGTCCGGATAGAGCGTCGCCAGCGTGCCGAACTGTTCGGCCACGACCAGCGGCGCATGGTTCGGCAGCATGATGCCGCCCGCGCCAACGCGGATGGTGGACGTCGCGCCCGCAACATGACCGATCAGGATGGAGGTCGCGGCAGAGGCGATGCCGGTCATGTTGTGATGTTCCGCCATCCAGTAGCGGTGAAAGCCAAGCCGTTCCGCATGGCGGGCGAGGTCCACCGTGTTGGCCAGGGCCTCTGCCGGTGTGGCGCCCGCGGGCACGGGGGAAAGATCGAGAACCGAATAGGGTACCATCAGTCTGGCTCCTCTGCCTTGAAGCGGGGGATATGGGGCCGCACCGGGCAGGCCGGTACCCCCTCTGACGCGAAGAGACTGCTGGATAACCGGATTTTCCCGGACCTGCCCCTGCGTGAACACATCTGGCGGTACCGGCAGATCGTATTAAGGTCGTTTATGCATCCTCTGAAAGGGCCCGCCATGATCACGCTGCACCATCTGGAGAAATCCCAGTCCATCCGCATCCTCTGGCTGCTTGAGGAGCTGGGCGTGCCGTATGAAGTGAAACTCTATGACCGCGACCCGCAAACACGGCTTGCACCGGCGGACTACAAGGCCGTTTCGCCGCTCGGCACGGCGCCGGTGATCACGGTGGACGGCACCGCCATGGCGGAGACCAATGCGATTGTCGACTATATCTGCGACCTGCACGATGATGGCCGCCTGCGCCCGGCGCCGGGCACGCCGGACCGGGCGCGTTACCTGTTCTGGTTCCACGCCTCACAAGGCAGCCTGCAGCCCCTGCTGACCAACAAATTCGTCATGACGGCCATGACGATGCGCGCGCCCTTCCTGATGCGGCCGATGGCGAAGGCGCTGGTTGGCGGGCTCGACCAGGCCTTCTTCACGCCGCGCCTGACGGCGCTGATGAATGAGATCGAGAAGCAGCTTGGCCAGACGAAATGGTTTGCGGGCGACTCGCTCACTGCCTCCGATATTGTGATGGGCTATTCGATGGAGCTGGCGGCTCACCGTGCCGGCATGGACGAGGCGAACTTCCCGAACGCGCACCGTTTCCTGAAGCAGATGCATGACACACCGTCTTACCAGCGCGCCATGGAAAAGGACGGCAAGGGGACGATCCTTCTCTAAGCGGCCTGCTTTAGGACGCCTGCTACAGGTGGGTCAGTATTCCAGCTTGGCCGACAGGTTCAGTTCGTAACAATGTTCGCCTGCGGTCTCGCGCGCCTCGCCGAGATCCGGGACGACATAGCGAGACGAGTAGACCAGGTAGTTGCCACTTTCATGAAATGTCGTCGCGAAGTCGCCGCAGATATGTGTGACGTCGCCGCCATCCCGCTTCAGGCGGAAATACTCATCCGATATCGGATCTTTCTGGACATTCGCAGTCGCGCAGACGGACGCCTGCTTCGCAGGGGACGCCGCTTTGGACAGCTCCGCTTCGACAACTGACATGTCTTCGGGGATGTCCCCGAATTCCTGATAATAGCAGGCAAGCGCGACGGCGGTTCCGGCCATGGCCGTGGCGCGGGTCTGGTCTTCCCTTTCCTTGCGGGCTTTGCCGGGCCCGCCGGTGATCGCGATCCCGGCGGCACAGGCCGCGATAATGACGCCGACCAGGACGCCGCCATAGAGCGTGTGCTGGCTATAGGCCATTAGCTTCGTCCCGTTCGGCATGGGTGATGAAATATCCGAAGATGCTGCCCGCAATCGCGGCGACGACAAGCGACTTCAGCGTGAACCGCCAGGTCAGTTCCCCGTTCAGGAAACTGTAGACGAGGGACGTCGCATCACCGACCAGGACGATGCCTGCGATGACCAGGCTGATATAGATCAACCATTTGCGGATGCGTGAGCGTTGCAGAGCCGGGTTCTCCTGCCGGGCTTTCAGCAGGATGCGGGCGAGCCACAGGAACAGGGGCGTGCCGACGATCAGGCCGGCGACCGCCCCGCGGATCTGACGGTCCAGGGCACCGGCGCGATAACTTTCTTTTTCCAGGAGATCCGGCACCACTTTGTCGATCAGGGCGAACAGCAGCGAGCCGAGATTGAACGCGACCACGCCGAGCAGGATGAAGAAGAGCAGGTAAAAGAAGGCCTCACGGGCCGAGAGATACGGTGCCGGTTTTGGTACGGCGATCGGAAAGGGGACATCAGAATAGGCGGCGAGGGCTTCGTCGATTTCCTGTTCCCGCCAGCCAGCATCAAGGAGCGCCGCGCGGATCCCCCTGCGTTCCTGTCCTTTTTCGAGCGCCTCTTTCACGAACTGGGTCAGCGTGCTGTTCGCCATTGGCGTTTCCTCCCTGCCTGCTCACAGGCATGTCTTGCACGCGCCGAGATTGAAGCGGCGAACGCGGCTTTGCAAGTATATCGGGAAGGAAAGTGGAGGCTTCTGTTGCCAGGCGCCTCCGGGCCCCGCCTAGGGGTCTGAAGCCCTAGGAGTTAAGTTCGGTAATCATCCGACTGCTTACGCAGCCATCAGTTCACCTTCAGCAAAGTTGTCGTTTGCAACTATGTTGATTTGGGCTTCTGAGGGGGCCCAATCCGGCGAAGGCCTCGTCTTTACACGTCCGTCGATCCTATTTCGGCCCCGTCAGAAACAGGCCCGGTGAGTAGGCCTGAACCTGCTTTTGGTGGAGCCGCCGGGTACCGCCCCCGGGTCCGAGCCGCTTATTACACGCGCGTTTATCGCCATAGTCCGAAGACCCTGCCAATATAGGGGCTGGAGCCGGATGATGAAAGGGCCCCCGTGCAAGAGGGAAGGTTACTCCCGCGCGGAGGCGCTTGCGTCCCGTAGTCCCTTGAATTCCGATGTCGGCTTCAGGTCCGGCCAGATCTCGGAGTTGGCGAGGTCTGTGGTCATGTCGAGGAAGAGTTCCACATCCTGGGCGGCGCCGCGCAGGTCCCAGTCCGGGTCCCAGGCGTCGTTCTGATTGTGGTACCGGTTGGCGATATAGCCCGCGACCCATTCGATCCCGGCTTCCCGGCCGCCGTCCACAAGGTCCGGTCCCCCGGCGATGCCCATGATCAGCAGGACGGGCACACCGCGCCGGGCGAGCGAGAAATGGTCGGCCCGGTAGAACAGGCCATTTTCCGGCAGGCCCTCGGGCGAGACGGTGCGGCCCTGTTTGGCGGCTGCCGCGGCCATCATGTCCTCAAGTTCGCTCTGGCCCTCGCCAACCTGGATCACGTCCTTTGCCGGGCCGGCCGTTTGCAAAATATCCAGGGTGAAATTGGCGACCGTGGTCTCCAGCGGATAGATCGGATTCTGCGCATAGGCTTCCGAGCCGAGCAGGCCGCTCTCTTCACCGGTCCAGGCCGCGACAACGACCGTACGTTCCGGCGCGGGGCCAGCCTTCAGGTTGCGGGCGATCTCCATGATGCCGGCCAGGCCGAGGGCATCGTCGTTCGCGCCGGGTCTCACGACGCGGCCCTGCGCATCGGGAATGCCGATGCCAAAGGCGTCCCAGTGCCCGGACAGCATGACGGTTTCATCCGGCCGCTCCGTGCCGGTGATTTTCCCGATCACATTCTGGCTTTCGACCGTTTCCACCGAGAGGCCGAGGTCTGCGTTGAAGCGGAGATCATCGAGGGTGAAGGCCTCGAAGTCGCCATTGCGGGCGGCGACCTTCAGCTCGTCGAGATCGTACCCGGCATTGGTCAGCCATTGCCGGGCCATGTCCTCGTGCAGCCATCCGCGCAGGTCGAGGGCCGGTTTTGCCGGGCCGTTGCCTGCAACGGCGTAGTTTTCACCGGGCGAGGACGCCGCCACGTTCCAGCCATACCCGGCGGGTTTCGTTTCGTGGATGACGAAGGCCGCCACCGCGCCGCGGCGGGCGGCTTCCTCATATTTGTAGGCCCAGCGGCCATAATAGGTCATCCGACGGCCGCCGAAGAGACCGCTGACCGGATGGTCCTCCTCGACGCCGAAGTCCGGATCGTTGACGAGGAACAGGGCGACCTTTCCGGTCAGGTCCATATCGCCATAATCGTCCCAGTCCCGTTCCGGCGCGCTGGCGCCGAAGCCGACGAAAACGACCGGCAGGTCCTGAACCGCGATGTCTTCGCGCGGGTTGGGGGAGTTGATGTTGATGTCCAGTCCCTGCTGCAGTGGGATCACGGTGTCGCCGTGACTGACACTCAGTGTACGAATGTCATTCACGACCGAGTGCTTGAGTGTTACCGGATCGGTCCATTTGCCGTCCCGCCCGCCGGGCTCAAGGCCTAGCTCTTCAAAGCGCTCAATCAGGTAGGCGACCGTTTTCGTCTCGCCTTCGGTGCCGGGCGCGCGGCCCATGAACTCGTCCGAGGCGAGCACTTTTACCGTCTCGGACATGTTTTCCATGCTGATCGGCGGGGAAGCACTCTCTGCGCTGTCGGCCTCGGGGGCAGGCGTGCAGGCTGCCAGAATGAGGGCTGCACTTGCGGATGCGAAAATCGCTCTGATCATTTGCGCTACTCTTGGTTTGTTGGTTGCCGCAGAAGGCGCGGCCAAGGTGGGAGAAGGAGGGTTAGTAAAGCACGTCGCTTTCGCCGCGTTCGCCGAAGCCATCTGCAATGAGGCTGGCGATGGCGGTGACGGCCTCTGCCGCATCCGGGCCATTGGCCGCGAGTTCTACCTCGCAGCCTTGCGCCGCGACCAGCATCAACAGGTCCATGATGGAGCGGGCGTCGGCCTCCTGGCCTTCATGGCTGACGACGACTTTGGACTGGTACTCGCTCGCAAGCTTCGACAGCTTGGCAGAGGCGCGCGCGTGCAGGCCCTTGCGGTTAACGATGGTCACGCTTTGGCGGGCTTCGGTCACGGCGTTCTGCACGGGGCTCCGGGTCAGTTGGATTTGGCGAGGAGTTCGGACGCGATGTTGATGTAGCGGCGGCCGGCGTCTGCTGCGGTCTGCGCGGCTTCGGCGAGCGGGAGTTCGTCGCGTACTTCAGCGAGCTTGATCAGCATGGGCAGGTTCACGCCCGAGATGACTTCGATATTGCCGGAATTCATGATCGACATGGCGAGGTTCGACGGGGTGCCGCCGAACATGTCGGTGAGGATGATCACGCCGAGGCCCACGTCACAGGCCTTGGCCGTGTCACGAATCTGCTCGCGGCGTGCCTCGATATCATCTTCGGCTTCGATGGATATCGACTTGAATCGCATCTGTTCGCCCACGACATGTTCCGTCGCGGCGACGAGTTCCTTCGAGAGTTTGCCGTGGCTGACGACGACGATGCCGATCATGCCGTCCCTTTCAGGTTACGTGACGAATTTGTCATGCTGCCATGGCGAGTATGGCCGTCAACCCGGATTCAGCTGTGCGGTGTGTCGCTTTCTCAGGCGCCGTTGCCTGAAAGCCCCAGAACATCGTCCATGCTGTAGAGTCCGGGCTTTTGGTTAATCGCCCAGAGGGCGGCTTTCAGCGCACCTTCGGCAAACATGGCCCGGTCCAGCGAGGTATGGCTGAGCGTGACGATCTCTGTGTCGGAGCCGAAACTGACCGAATGCTCGCCGATCACACCGCCCATGCGGCGGACAGAGAAGCCGATCTTGCCGGGTTCGCGCGCGGCGTCCGGGCCGTCATAAGGCCCGGTGCGCAGCTGATCCAGCGGGCTGCCGCGGCCTTCGGCGGCCGCTTCGCCCAGCATCAGCGCCGTACCGGAGGGGGCATCCACCTTCTTGTTGTGGTGGGTTTCCAGAACTTCGATATCCCAGTCCGGGCCGAGGCTGGCGGCCGCGCGGCGGATGAGGGTTTCCAGCAGTTTGATGCCGAGTGCGAAGCTGCCGGACTTCACGATGGCGAGGTCCCCCGCCGCCGCTTCGAGCGCTTTCTCTTCAGCGGGTGAAAAGCCGGTGGTGCCAATGATGGCAACACGCACCGGCGTATGCTTCAGCGCTTCCAGCGCCGCGATGGTGGCGGCCGGGCGGGTGAAGTCGAACCAGACATCGGCCTTGGCGGCGGCGATGACAGGATCGGAGGACGGTTTCACGCCCAGATTCGGAATGCCGGCGAGGTCGCCGATATCCGTGTCGAGGTGAGGGGAGCCGGCAACTTCCGTTCCGCCCGCAACCGTCAGTCCGTGACGGTGGGACACCGCGGCCAGCTGGCGGCCCATGCGGCCGGCGACGCCTGCAATGGCAACGGAGAAGGAATCGGAAGTCTGGTCAGTCATGGCGCTCTTATAGGCATAAAATCACAAGACGCGAGCCCCGTGAGATTGTGAAGCGGGCGCCATGAGACTCTGGTGCCGATGAGGGGCCATGTCAGGTTTGCAGGTGGGCCGGGACAGCAGCGGTGAAGGCAGGCTGCAACTCAGCGCGGATGCGTTCGACGAGAAGGCGAACCTTGGGCTGCAAATGCCTTGCCTGCGGATATACGGCCCAGATGGGTTCCGGCTCCGGGCGATGATCCTCGAACAGTTCGATGAGCGAGCCATTCTTGAGATAGGGCAGGACATAGAACAGCGGCAGCTGGCCAATTCCGGTGCCGGCAAGCAGGCCGTCCAGCACGGAGGCGGCTGAGTTGCAGCGCCAGTTGCCGCGGGGGCGGAGTGTTTCAGGCCGCCCGTTCCGGGTGAACGCCCAACTGGTGGACGAGCCGATCAGGCTGTTGTGGGCTTTCAATTCGTCGAGGTGAGCGGGATGGCCGTGCGCCTCCAGGTAGGCGGGGGAGGCGCAGACGACAAACTGGCGCGTGGCCACGCGGGTGCCGACCAGCCGGGAATCCTCCAGCTGGCCCGTACGTATGGCAAGGTCGAAGCCTTCCGAGATCAGGTCGACCAGCCGGTTGGAGAGATCCATGGTCACCTCGACCTTGGGAAACTCCTGGCAGAAGCTCCGGACGATGGGGGAGATGTATCGTTCGCCGATGAGGGTGGAGCAGGTGATCTTGATCTCGCCCTGCGGAGCGGTCTCGCCACTGACATTCGCCAGCAGTTCGTCACGCGACTGGATCAGCTGCCGGCACTGGGCGAGAACGGTCCGGCCGGTATCGGTGAGCGAGACTTCCCTTGTTGTCCGGTAGAAGAGGGGCGCGCCGATGGCGTTCTCCAGCCGGGAGACCGCGCGGCTGACATGGGAGGTGGACACATTGAGCGCCTGCGCCGCCGGTTTGAACCCCATGGACGTCGCGACCGCGACAAACTCTTCAATCCCGTCCCAATCGCTTCGCATTATCCCTGTCCTGCAACAATGAATTGCGGATTACCTACTTTAACGCTGTGGACGCAAGAGTAGTATGGCACCAACACTGAATGGAGTTCACCGATGAAAACCCGCGCCGCCGTCGCATTTGAAGCGAAGAAACCCCTCGAAATCGTTGAGCTTGACCTGGAAGGCCCGAAGGCCGGTGAAGTGCTGGTCGAGATCATGGCCACCGGCATCTGCCACACGGATGCCTACACGCTGGACGGGCTGGACAGCGAAGGCATTTTCCCCAGCATCCTCGGCCATGAAGGTGCGGGCATCGTGCGCGAAGTCGGCGCAGGCGTGACCAGCGTGAAGCCGGGCGACCATGTGATCCCGCTCTACACGCCGGAATGCCGCCAGTGCAAAAGCTGTCTCTCCGGCAAGACCAATCTCTGCACCGCGATCCGCGCAACGCAGGGCAAGGGCCTGATGCCGGACGGCACCTCGCGTTTCTCCTACAAGGGCCAGACGATCTATCACTATATGGGCTGCTCGACCTTCTCGAACTTCACCGTCCTGCCGGAGATCGCTGTCGCGAAAATCCGCACCGACGCGCCCTTCGACAAGGCCTGCTATGTCGGCTGCGGTGTGACGACCGGCGTTGGCGCCGTGACCAATACGGCAAAGGTGCAAGTGGGTGACAATGTCGTCGTGTTCGGCCTTGGCGGGATCGGCCTCAACGTGCTGCAGGGCGCAAAGATGGCGGGCGCTGACAAGATCATCGGTGTCGACATCAACGACTCCAAGAAGGAGTGGGGCGAGAAGTTCGGCATGACGCATTTCGTCAATCCGAAGAACACCAAGGACGTCGTCGCCCACCTCGTGGAACTGACCGATGGCGGGGCGGACTATTCCTTCGACTGTACCGGCAACACCGATGTGATGCGCCAGGCGCTTGAATGCTGCCATCGCGGCTGGGGCACTTCGATCATCATCGGCGTGGCCGAAGCCGGCAAGGAAATCAGTACACGTCCTTTCCAGCTGGTGACGGGCCGCAACTGGCGCGGCACGGCCTTCGGCGGCGCCAAGGGTCGCACCGATGTGCCGAAGATCGTGGACTGGTACATGAACGGCAAGATCCAGATCGACCCGATGATCACGCATGTGATGAAGCTCGACAAGATCAATGACGCTTTCGACCTGATGCATGCCGGCGAAAGCATCCGGAGCGTGGTGGTTTACGACTAAGACCACTTGTGCGTGGCTTTTTCCAGGGATGCCTGTGAAGGCAGGTGTCCCTGGCGAAGTCATTTCCCTGTGCGCTCGGGGACTCTTTTCTTCATGAATTTCTTTTTGCTCGGAGGCTGTGGGACGGCAAGGTTCCCGCGCCGCCGTTTTATCGGTTTGCGGCGCTTGCGATTTTGAGAGGCGGACCACATCTGACCTACGTGGCCGCTGAGGCCAAATCCAAGGGGAGAAATACATGAGCACCGTCAAACGCAATCTCGATATTTACCGGACGCGTCTGGTCACGCTTCAAAACATCCTCGGCCGGGCCGAGGCGGAACTGTATCCGGATGATCCGGAGAAAAAGACGTTGCTGACGGCGCAGCTGGCAGACGACATGCTTCCGCTGCCGAACCAGATCTGGTTCACCTGCCGGCAGGCAGAGCTGCTGCTGGGCAAGCTGAACGGGACTCCCGTGAAGGAATTCGAGAGCGACAAGGCGAGCTTTGCTGACCTGAAGGCGCTCGTGGCGGAGACGATTGCCCGACTTGAAGCGCAGACCGACACGAAGGAAGACTTCGCCGAAGGGAAGACGACGCTGGAGCTGCCCGGCTTTCCGACGCTCTCCATCTCCGGTCAGGACTATATCGACGAGTGGCTGACGCCAAACTTCTATTTCCACTTCGTCACGGCCTACGACATCCTGAGGGCAAAGGGGCTGGCCATCGGCAAGGCGGATTATATGAGCCATCTGCGTCCGTTGCTGGCGGCAGCCGCTGCCGGCTGATCACAAAATCGTAGCCTGACGCGGCGGGAAGCGGGAATCCGTCTGGCGCTGCCAATGCGGCTGGGGCAAACATGCGTTTCCAATCAAGGAGGAAGCACCCGCATGTTCAGTCACGTCATGGTCGGCACGAACGACATTCAAAAAGCCAAGGCGTTCTACGACGCCCTGTTCACAGCCGTTGGCGGCAAGGAAGCGATCACCGACCCGAAAGGCCGTCTGATCTACCTGCACAATGGCGGCACCTTCCTGGTGACCCCGCCGATCGATGGCCAGCCGGCGACTCACGCCAATGGCGGCACGATCGGCTTTGCAGCGAAAGATCCGGCTGAGGCCGATGCCTGGCACGCCGCGGGCGTCGCGGCTGGCGGCCAGCCAATCGAGGACCCGCCGGGCTGGCGCGAAGGCGGCGGCATGAAGCTGTACCTCGCTTACCTGCGCGATCCGGACGGCAACAAGATCTGCGCCATGTGCCGCGGATAAAGGCAAACCAAGGAACCGCCCCTCCCAAATCAGGAGGGGCGGTTTCGCATTTGGGCGACCTTATGTAGTCTGGTAAACAGACAGTTGCCTGAGGCTGCCGTGCGCAGCCTGTCCAAAGCCCCTGCCAAAAGCCCGGAGAGGGCGTATGCCATGACCCAGTTTACCCATTTCACCTTGCTCGCCGACGGAGAAGTCTTCTCGCCGAACGAGGATTTCGACACTGAATGCGGGCGCTACATCATGGCGATGAAGGTCTGGGCGACGGATGCAGACGAGGCGGCCGACATGATCGTCGCGATTGGCCAGCGGCTGGGCTTCAAGCCGGATGGCGAACTCCAGGTGTTCATGACCGAACCGGACGAACCGGCGGACGACCAGCCGTTTGGCTATGATATTCAGTTCACGTCCTATTCAGAGGACGAGGAAAATGAGGCGGACGAGGAAGAGCGTCCCAAATGGATCCACTGACAACAGGAAAGATTTGCATGAAACGCATGTTCAGGATGGGCGGCATCGCGGTGCTGGTGGCGGCTACGACAGGCCTTGGCGGCTGTGTCATCGCCGATGTGGAAGGCGTCGAGGCGGCGTACAAGCCGGACGTCGAATATTATTCCGCACCGACCATTGCGGGAATGGACCTGCCGTTTTCGAAGGCGGTGCGCGTGGGTGACACGATTTACCTGTCCGGCGAACTGGGTATCGACCCGGCAACGAACACGTTTGCACCCGGTGGTACGGGGCCGCAGACAACGCAGATCTTCAAGAACATCGAAGCCACGCTGGACGAATTCGGTGCAGACCTGTCCGACGTCGTCAAATGCAGCGTCTTCCTTGGCGACATGCAGAATTATGGCGAGATGAACGCGGCATATGACGCGGCACTGCCGGATCCGAAACCAGCCCGCTCCACGTTCGGGGCAGGCGGCCTTGCGCTTGGTGCGGAACTCGAAATCGAATGCCTCGCCATCCAGCCGTAAGGATTGGCCGGAATGGCATGGCGCACCCCGGAAGCCCCGGTGGACCTGTCGCCCGTCGGATCGGAAGCGATCCGACGGGTGATCGAACGGGCCATCGAGGCGGGCAACCGGGTCGCCTCGCTCGCCGAATGGACGAAAGCGCTGGTCGCGCACATGGAACACGGGCTGTCGGCAGAGTTGAAAGCCGAGATCTGCGCGCGATATCCTGCGCTCAAATATTACGAGGATACGGGCTCACCTCATACACCGCCCGATGAGGGCTTTATCGAGGATGGCTTTGCTGTCTCGTTCCCGAGGGCCAGGCGTCAGACAGGGCCTGAGTAGTCATTTCCGGTATTGCTTCACCGGCAGGTTCGCCGCTGTCCATGCCATCATGCCGCCGCGTACATTGCTGACATCGGTGAACCCGGCACCGGCCAGCAGCTTGGCCGCCCGGCCAGACCGCATGCCCGACCGGCAGATCACCGCCACCGGCGCCGAAGCATCTTCCTTCATGAACCCGTAGATCGTGTCGACCATGCGCGGATCGCCCAGCGTGACCGTGTGGGCGCCCTTTGGGATACCGCCCTGCCACTCATTTTCGGTACGGACATCGACGAGGATCAGCTGCTTCTTGCGCACGCGATCATTCGCGTCTGCCGGGTCGATCTGCGGGATGCCGGGTTTGCTGCCGCCGAATAGCTTGTCGAACAAACCCATGGATCGCGCCTCACTATGATTACCCTCCTGATTTAACACCCCGGCAGGGCCCGCCATAGATGCGGCGACTGCGACAGATGCAGTCATGCGCCTTCAGGCAAGGACGAGGCGGCAATCCTTCCGCGCCATGCGGGCAGGCAGCTGGAATGTGGCCAGCGCCGAACCGCCGACGGAGGTAAGCAGCGCATCGGCACGGACCTTCGCCTCTGTGTCCATGGCGGCATAGGCCTCCAGCACAGCCTGAAGGCGCCAGAGGGCGAACGTCCGCGCCGCGGCCGGTCCGGTGAAGCCTTCGATGGAGATTTCGATCTGCCCGACGGCGCGCGGGACAGTATCGCCGGAAGAGGCCTCTGCGGCCCAACCGGCGAAGAGGTCGCTTGTCGCCATCAGGGAGGGCAGCTGTTCGCGCATCTGGCGCTTCAGGATCGGCAGCAGCGTGTCCGGGATCGTGTCATCCGGGGCAAGGTCTCCGCTACCTGCTTCGCCCGTATTCGTGCGCTCCACCCAGTCTGCGACGCGCGGGGCGAGGCGCTTCATCAGCGCGCCGGATTCCGGATCCCGGTAGAGGTGAGCGTAAAGTGGGCCGATGAAGGAGAAGTCCGCGAGGCAAGGCCGGCCGCCCAACAGAAACGGGTGGACGTCGAGGTGCTGAGAAAATTCGCGGAGGAAAGCCTCATAGCTCCGCTCGATGCCGGGAATGGTTTCGGCATGGATACCCAGGATTGGCAGGGAGCCCTTGAAACGCTGGCCGTTCTTTTTGCCGATCTCATACTGTTCCGGCCGGCTGAGTTGCGGCGCGGAAATGGCGCCGAATTCCGAATAGGCCCAGTCCTCATTATAGGTCCAGCGATAGTGCATCGCGGGCAGGACCAGCCATTCATCGGCATAAAGCTGGAGGAGAAGCGCCACGAAGCGTTGCAGCGGCGTCGCCGGCAGGGCAGGCGGCTGGCGGTGCTCGGCGGCCTCGACCTCATTGATGATGTCGGCGGTGTCCTGCACGATACTGCCGTCGGGCATCTTCATGACCGGGATCACGGGCCAGCCGACATTCGGCAGGATGATGTCTCGGTAGACCTGCTGGGTTGCCAGCTGTTCCTCGAAATCCGCGCCGCGCCAGCGGAGATAGGCGCGGGCCTTGCCGGTGAAATAGCTGACCTCGGCGCCGTAGAGTGTGTAAGCTGGCATCGTGCGTTTCCCTGTCCTTTTATGGCGGGCTTTGTGCCGCAGGAGTGCCTGTGGGTGCAAGGCTGGTATCCGGTGAAGGACAGTGCTTGACGCGCCGCGCCCAATCGTGTTGCCCGTGGGGCAATTCGTTCCAAACCAGCCGCAGGACTTCGTACGCGCCCATGACCCAGCTCACTTCTGTCTCTTCCTGGAAATCCTTCGGTGGAAACCTTTCCGTGTACGATCATGAGTCCGCCGTGCTGGGCTGCAAGATGCGGTTTGCAGTCTATACACCGCCGCAGGCGGCAGACGGGCCTGTGCCGGTGCTTTGGTACCTCTCCGGCCTGACCTGCAGCTGGGCGAATGTGATGGAGAAGTCCGGCCTGCAACGCGCGGCGGCGGAGCACGGCATCATGATCATCGCGCCGGACACCAGCCCGCGCGGCGAAGGCGTTCCGGATGATGAAGGCTACGACCTCGGCCAAGGGGCAGGCTTCTACCTGACGGCCACGCAGGAGCCGTGGGCCAAGCATTTCAAGATGGACCAGTACATCACCGAAGAACTGCCGAAGCTTGTCGGCGCTGAAATCAAGAATGCCGACATGGGAAAGCAGGGGATTTTCGGCCATTCCATGGGCGGGCATGGGGCCATCACCCTGCACCTGAAATATCCGGACACCTACAAGACCTGCTCGGCCTTCAGCCCGATCACCAGCCCGGCGCGCGTGCCATGGGGCCAGAAGGCGTTCACGGCCTATCTCGGCCCGGCCTCCATCGCGTGGGAGCAGTATGACTCCACCGAACTGGTGAAGGAGCGTCAGAGCCGCGCGCGCATCCTGGTCGATACCGGCACGGCCGATACATTTCTCGAAAAGGAATTGAAACCGGAAATCTTCATCGATGCCTGCATGGCGAACGGGCAGGCGCTGGATTACCGGATGCGCGAAGGCTATGGCCACGACTATTACTTCATCGCGAGTTTCATGGACGATCACATCGCCCATCACGCGGCTGGCCTGAAAAAGTAGAGGCAAGCGTCCGCAGGCCCCGGTGGGTATCGGGGTTCACGCGCGGCTGCTTCCCAGTGCCCTGCAAGCACACAGCCTTGCATGAATGCCGCGTGGGGACACGAGGCACCTGCGAAACTTTTCTGCGCTACACCGCCTTGGCGTGGCGCGCCTCGACCGGTTTGTACCGTCCGTCAAAACACTGGGCGACCGTGCGGAGAAGAAGCCGGGCCTCCTTCGGCACACTGACGATGCTTCCGTCGATCCGGCAGAGGCCGGCAGACTGTAGGAAACGCGCGGTTTCCAGCGCGTCATCCAAGGACCCCGGGGCTGCGCCCATCTCGCGGCACGTCGCGTCCACATCCACCCACAACTGGCACATCAGTTTCTCGATCGCGCGCGCGCGCAGGCGATCGTCTTCCGTCAGTTCGATACCGCGCTCAGATGGCAGGCGCCGGTCTTCGACGGCAGCAGCCCAAGCCGTCCGCGCCTTGAAGTTCTGCACATAGCCCTGACGAAATTGCGAAATTGAGGTCGAGCCGATGCCGACCAGCGTCTCGCACGGGTCATCGGTATAGCCCTGAAAGTTCCGGCGCAGCGTACCGGCTCGGGCCGCGCGGGTGAGGGCGTCGTCCGGTGCGGCGAAGTGATCGAGGCCGATGGCGTGGAACCCGGCGCCCGTCAGCGTCGCGGCGCCAGCTTCCGCCTGCCGGAAGCGCTCCTCAAGGCCGGGCAGGGCGGATTCGTCGATGGCGGACTGATGCTTGGCGAACCATGGCACATGCGCGTAGCCGAAGAAGGAGACGCGCGCGGCGCCCATCCCGGCGGCGAAATGTGCGGCCTCGACCACGTCTTCCACGGTCTGGAAGGGCAGGCCGTACATCAGGTCCATATTGATGGCGTGGATGCCAACCGTACGCAGGCGTTCGATGCCGTCCACCAGCAGCTCTTTCGGCTGGATGCGTCCGACGGCTTCCTGAACCTTTGGCGCGAGCGTCTGCACACCGAAGCTGACGCGGCTGACGCCAGCTTCCGCCATCGCCTGAATGAAGTCCGGCGTCAGCGTGCGCGGGTCGACCTCAACGGCGACTTCCATGTCCGGCCGCGTACCGAAGGCTTCCTTCGCGTGGGCGACGAGGCCTTTGAAGTCTTCCGCCGAAAGGGCATTCGGCGAGCCGCCACCGAAATGCAGGTGCGCCATGCCGGCATGCGGGCCCAGCGCGTTCGCCCAGACGTCGATCTCCTGGTGCAGCGTCTCCAGATAGGTGGCGATCCGGCGGTAGCCGTTGGGTACGCTGGTGGCACAGCCGCAATAGAAGCAGAGCTTCTCGCAGAAGGGCACGTGCATGTAGACGGAGATCGGCTCGTCCGGATTGACGGAGGCTGCCCAGACTTTCGCCTGATCCTCCGCCACGCGCGGGGAGAAATCCGCCGCCGTCGGGTAGCTCGTATAGCGCGGAACGGGCCGCGTCGCGAAAGTGGTCCATGCCTGTTTCATGCCCCGCGTCTTAGCAGCACTGGCAGGCGGCTGGATTACGCAGAATCCCGTACGCATTCGCCGCCTCGACGGCGTGCCCGGGCAGGCGTAGGGTCAGCCCAACAAGAGGAGACAAACCATGATCCGTTCCGCTGCCTGCGCCGCCGCCCTGTTTACCCTTGCCATGCCCGCGCTGGCTGGGCCGGAGGCGTTCCAGCCGGGCACGGTGGTGCCGGATTATGGCAAGGTTTTCGTTCCGGAAGGCGTGTCGCTGCCGGCGGACACGGTGATGAAGGTCGCGTTCGACATTGGCGAGGCCGGCCCGGCTGATGCCATCAGCCGCCGCCTGGAAACGCCAGCCCGGTTCCTCAACATGCACGCCGCTGCAGGCGTCGATCCGGCGAATTTGCACGTCGCGCTCGTTGTGCATGGCGCAGCTGGCCGCGACCTGATGAATGAGGAAGCCCGCGGCGCGCCCAATCCGAATGCCGGCCTGATCGCGGAATTGCTGGCCGCTGGGGCGACAATCGAGCTGTGCGGTCAGACGTCTGCGATGCGCGATATCGCCGCCGAAGACCTGCTACCGGGCATCACCATTGGCTTGTCCTCGATGTCGACCCATGCCGTGCTGCAGCAGGAAGGCTACACGCTGAACCCGTTCTGAGGCTCAGCCCATCGCTTCGGCGAGCAGCCAGATACCTTCGCGCTCCGCCTGCCGGCGTTCGACCAGCAGGCGGGCGACTTGGTGGTCATCGTCGAAGACATTGCCTGTAAGACTGTCGAGCAGCGCCTTGGCGAGATTGTCGAGGTCCATCCAGGGCGGATCGCCAGTATATTCCATCATGATGTGTACGGAATATTCGCCATAGCCGGGGCGTAGCGGCGGGAACTCCTTGCGGAAGAACTCCTTCAGCAGCGTCTTGTAATATTTCGTCTGCGTGGTGAGGCCCGTGCAACGCACTTCCAGCGCGCCATCCTCCGTGATGCGCGCCTGAACCTTGCCCGATTTGACCCAATCGCCGTTCAATGCAGCCTCAGGTCGCGTTTGCGTTCGCGTTCCTCGATGGCTTCCTTGGAATCCTTGAGACCAAGTCCGGTGGCTTCGCGCAGCAGCTTGATGGCACGGATTTTCTTGCGGGCGTCGAGTTCGGCATCAATTTCCAGCCATTTCGACATGGTCACGCGGCCGAGCGCGGCATCGATCTCCGCCGGAGTTGGCGGGGTGGGGGAGAGGCTGTTTTCTGTCTTCTTGCTGCCTGCTGTCGCACGGCCGAACAGGAACACCACGAACAGGGTGAACAGGACTTCCGGCTGCAGGATCTTGTCGAGATAGTCTTCCATGTCGGCCTCCCCATGGTCGCGGGCGATATCCCCCCATAACGGAAGCTGCCAGCAAGGGCGAGAGGCGATCCGGCGCGAATCGCCTGCTGCGGCGGCTGGAACAGTTGATTGCGGGGCGTCTTGGGGCTAGTCCGCTGCCAGCAGATCAAGGAGCTGAGCCCCCATGGCCAATACCCGCACTGAATCCGATACGATGGGCCCAATCGAGGTCGCCGATGATGTCTACTGGGGCGCCCAGGCCCAGCGCAGCCTCGGAAACTTCAAGATCGGCTGGGAAAAGCAGCCTGAGCCGGTGGTCCGCGCCATGGGGATCGTCAAGAAGGCGGCCGCGCAGGCGAACATGGATCTCGGCAAGATGGATCCGGAAATCGGCAAGGTGATCGTCGATGTCGCCGGTGAAGTGATCGAAGGCAAGCTGAACGACCACTTCCCGCTGGTCGTGTGGCAGACGGGCTCGGGCACCCAGTCCAACATGAACACCAACGAAGTCATCTCGAACCGCGCCATCGAGATCATGGGCGGCGAGAAAGGCTCCAAGAAGCCGGTTCACCCGAACGACCATGTGAACATGTCCCAGTCGTCGAACGACTGTTTCCCGACGGCCATGCATATCGCCGCCGCTGAAGAGACCGTCCACCGCCTCGTCCCGGCGCTGAAGCATCTGCATGCTGCGCTGGATGCCAAGGCCAAGGCCTGGACCGACATCATCAAGATCGGCCGGACCCACACACAGGACGCCACGCCGGTCACGCTCGGCCAGGAATTCTCCGGCTACGCCAAGCAAGTCGAGAACGGCATCAAGCGCATCGAGATGACGCTGCCGATGCTGATGGAACTGGCGCAGGGCGGCACGGCCGTCGGCACCGGCCTCGCCTCGCCGGAAGGCTTTGCCGATCTCGTGGCCTCCAAGATCGCCGAGATCACCGGCCTGCCGTTCACCTCCGCGCCGAACAAGTTCGAGGCGCTGGCCGCGCACGACGCGCTGGTGATGACGCATGGCGCGATCAATGCCGTGGCCATGTCCTGCTTCAAGATCGCCAATGACATCCGCTTCCTCGGCTCGGGCCCGCGCTCCGGCCTTGGCGAGTTGGCCCTGCCGGAAAACGAGCCTGGGTCTTCGATCATGCCGGGCAAGGTGAACCCGACCCAGTGCGAAGCGCTGACGCAGGTCTGCGCGCACATCCACGGCAACAATGCCGCCATCGGCTTTGCCGGCAGCCAGGGCCATTTCGAGCTGAACGTGTTCAACCCGATGATGTCCTACAACTTCCTGCAGTCGGTCCGCCTGCTGGCAGACGCTGCGATCAGCTTCACCGACAATTGCGTGGTCGGCATCGAGCCGCGCCTCGACAATATCGAGAAGGGCCTCAAGAACTCCCTGATGCTGGTCACCCCGCTGAAAGAGAAGTTCGGCTACGACCGCGCCGCGAAGATCGCCAAGACGGCCCACAAGAACGGCACCACGCTGCGTGAAGAAGCCATCGCGGACGGAATCCCGGCCGAAGACTTCGACGCCATCGTCCGCCCGGAGAAAATGATCGGGCCGGATCCGCGCTAAGGCTGCATCCGGTTCGTTCTCTTCAGTTTTTTCTTGCTGTTGACCGGCCCCTCCTGCACGAGGGGCCGGTCGTTTTTTAGGAGGAGAGACCCATGAGCATCGATTTCAGCAATCTTTATTCGGTGAAGGGCAAGACGGTCGTCATTACGGGCGGATCGCGTGGCATTGGCGAAATGCTGGCCGCCGGCTTCTTGGCCAATGGCGCGAAGGTCATCATCTCGTCCCGCAAGGCAGACGCCTGCGAGGAGACGGTGGAGCGCCTGAAGGGCGAGTATGGCGGCGAGATCTATGCGATCCCGTCCGATGTCGGTCAGATGGTCGGTATTGAACACCTCGCGGGTGAAATCGCGAAGCGCGAAGAGAAAGTCGACGTGCTGATCAACAATGCCGGTGTCGCCTGGGGTGCATCTCTGGATGAATTTCCGGAGCATGGCTGGGACAAGGTCATGGACGTCAACGTGAAGGGCGTCTTCTTCCTGACCCAGAAACTGATGCCGCTGCTGCGCAAATCGGCCAGCGCCGACAGCCCGGCCCGGGTCATCAATATCGCTTCCATCGACGGCATGCACACCTCGCCGATGAGCGGCTATTGCTATGGCACGTCCAAGGCTGCGGTGATCCACCTGACGCGCTTCATGGGTTCGCAGCTGGCCAAGGAGAACATCCTCGTCAACGGCATCGCGCCGGGTCCGTTCCCGACCTACATGTTGTCCACCGGCGTCGGCTACAAAGGCCAGACCGAAGGCGTGGACTGGGATGCCATCGGCTCGCGCAGCCCGTCCGGCCGCGTTGGCAAGCCGGAAGACATTGCCGGTCTCGCCATGTTCCTGTCGTCTCAGGCGTCGGCCTATATCAACGGCCACACCATTCCGTGTGACGGCGGAATCGTCTCTGCCAGCTGATCCGGCAGGACGGAAAACTCAGCCATTTTGGCCGCGTTCTTGTTGCCCCGCAGCATGAACGCGGCCATAGGGGCGCCTGAAGCCAGCTCCCTCAAACAGAACTGACGATATTCCCGTGGTTAGATCGACATTTGCAGCGTTCGCCGACCGGCTCGGCGCGCAGGGCCTCTCGCAGCCCGACTTCAAGGCCTACACGCCCGCCCAGATCAAGACCGACCTTCTGGCCGGCCTGACCGTGGCGCTGGCCCTCGTGCCGGAAGCTGTGGCGTTTGCCTTCGTGGCGCATGTGCACCCGTTGGTGGGCCTCTATGCGGCGTTCATTGTCGGTCTGGTCACCGCCCTGATCGGCGGCCGTCCGGGCATGATCTCCGGCGCGACGGGCGCGCTGGCGGTGGTCATGGTCTCTCTTGTGGCGACCCATGGCGTGGAATACCTGTTTGCCACTGTGGTGCTGATGGGCATTCTTCAACTCGCGGCAGGCATCTTCCGGCTTGGTAAGTTCATCCGCCTCGTGCCGCATCCGGTGATGCTGGGCTTCGTCAACGGCCTCGCCATCGTGATTTTCCTCGCGCAGCTGACGCAGTTCCAGGTGCCAGGCAGCGGTGAAGCGGCCGGGCACGGCATGGCTGGCGGGGAATGGCTGAGCGGCGCGCCGCTCGCGCTGATGCTGGCGTTGGTGGGCCTGACCATGGCGATCATTTGGGGCCTGCCGAAACTGACGAAGGCCATTCCGGCGCCGCTGGCGGGGATTGGCATTGTCGCTGCCGTGGTGATCGGCTTCGGGCTCGACGTCCCGCGTGTTGGCGACATGGCCTCGATCGAGGGCGGCCTGCCGCAATTCCATATTCCGAGCGTGCCGCTGAACGTGGAGACGCTGAAGATCATCCTGCCTTACGCGTTCATCCTTGCAGCCATCGGCCTGATCGAGAGCCTGCTGACGCTGAACCTTGTTGGCGAGATGACCAACAAGCGGGGCGGAGCGAGCCAGGAATGCGTTGCGCAGGGCACGGCCAACCTGATCACCGGCTTCTTCGGCGGGATGGGCGGCTGCGCCATGATCGGCCAGTCCATGATCAACGTGAAATCCGGCGGACGCACGCGCCTTTCGGGCCTTTCGGCGGCGCTGTTCCTGCTGGCCTTTATCCTCGTCGGCTCCAGCCTGATCGAGCAGATCCCGCTGGCAGCACTGGTCGGCGTCATGTTCATGGTCGTCATCGGCACGTTCGCCTGGAACAGCCTGCGCATCATGACCCGCATCCCGCTGACGGATGCGATTGTCATCGTGCTCGTGACCGGCGTGACGGTCGCCTATGACCTCGCCACCGCCGTGATCGTCGGCGTGATCGTCTCGGCGCTGGCCTATGCCTGGAACAATGCTCGCCGCATCCATGTGATCGAGCGTGACAGCGTCCGTACCCCCGGCGCGCATGTTTATGAGATCGAGGGTCCGCTCTTCTTCGGCTCGACGGACAAGTTCGCCGAACTCTTCCACCCGGAAAGCGACCCGGATGTGGTGATCGTGGACTTCATGCGCTCTCGTGTTGTCGACCAGTCGGCCCTGCAGGCGATCGAGGACCTGGCCGCTAAATATGCGGCGCTGGGCAAGACGCTACGCCTGCGCCATCTGTCCCGCGATTGCCACAAGCTGCTGGCCAAGGCCGGGCAATTGATGGTCGATTCCGACGATGATCCGGACTATGAGCTGGCGGTGGACTATTCCGTCCGAACCGGCGTTTTTGGCGGCGGGCACTGACGCTCCACAGGCGTCTCCAGTTCGGGGACTGACGCAGGCCATCGTAAGGCTGTATCCTTTCGCAAGAGAATCACTTCCGCCAAGAAAGGCCTGATCATCATGGCAAATCCTCCCGTCGGCTCGAAGGCCAACCCGTCCCAGTTCGACGTGCTCGACAAGCTGGGGGCAGATGAGCCTTACTTTGTGATCCGTGCGCATGACCCGCTGTCATCGGCGCTGGTGGAGCTGCACGCCTATATCGGCGCGGGCCAGTCCGGCGCAGCGCACAACAAGCTGGCTGAGATCATGGCGCTGACCGCTGCCAAGCCGCCGCGCCCGGCCTCCAGCCCGAAATACCGCGAAACTTTTGCGATTTCGCTGGCCATGGAGCAGTGGCGCGAAACTCACAAGGACTAGGCCATGGACTTGCGGGCCGGTGAATTGTCGGACCGGTACGTCACGCTCGTGCCATTCGATGTGGCCCGCGATGGGGATGACCTGCGGGCCATGGCTGAGGCGCTTGGTCCGGAGATCGAGACCTGGCCTTATTACAATCCGCCGTCGGACTGGATCGGTGCCTGGCTCGCCAATATCGAGGCGCGGACGGCTGACGGGAAGCTGCTCCCTTTCCGCGTGTCCCGCCCGGACGGGCGGTTTGCCGGGATTTCCACCTATCTCAGCCCGGACGCGATTTCACGGAATGTTGAAATCGGCATGACGATGTATACGGCAGATGCTCAGGGGACGGAGGTAAATCCGACCACCAAGCGCCTGCTGCTGGAGCATGCGTTCGAACAGGGCGCGGTGCGAGTGCAGTTCAATGTCGACCTGCGCAACAAGCGCTCGCAAGCGGCGGTGAAGAAGCTTGGCGCAACGCTGGAAGGCATCCACCGCAACAATCGCATCCTGTCGAATGGCGTGTTGCGGTCGACGGTCGTCTTCTCCATTCTCGCCGGAGAGTGGCCAGCGGTAAAAGCAGGCCTCGACGCCCGCCTGGCCGCATTCGAATAGGGGGGGGCAGGGGATGAGCGAACCGGTCAACCTCAACAAGTTCCGGAAGGCCAGGGCGAAGGTCGACAAGGAACAGAAGGCCAGGGAAAACCGGGCGAAGTTCGGCCGGACAAAGGCTGAGAAACAGATCGACAAGGCCCGCGCCGACAAGCTGTCGAAACTCACCGAAGGCCATCGGCTGAAGGATGAGCCAGATCAGGATGGTTAACGGGGCCTGAGCCAGCGGCCCGCACTTTGCAGCACTCCCGGAAACGCTGTTCCAATCCGGGAGGACCCAAAATGGCTGGGATCGCTAAGAAACTCGTCTTCTGTGCCGCATCGTTCGGTGCCGGCATCGCATGGGGCCTGATCGCGGAAGCCGCGGAATACCAGGGCTCCCTCTCTCACATGCTGCTTGGCCACTGAGGCTCAGCTACCCACTTCGTCTTCTTCTGCCATGGGCCAGTCCGGCTCGTGGGTGACGTTGTCCAGGAATGTGTCATCCATCCGGCGGCCTGAGACGCGCTCCAGGGCATCGAAGATCGGACGCGCTTTCTTGTCCTTCAGGAGCGGAATGCGGCTGGCCAGTTCGGCGGCGCGCGCATAGCGCAGCTGGGCCGTTTCCATGTCTCCGCGCGCCTCGGCGCAGGCCCCCAGATTGTGCAGCACAGCCGGGGCGTCCGGCCATTGACGGCCAAGCTCGTCCCATTGCGCACAAGCGCCCAGCATCTCGCCGCGCTTGGTGGCCTGCACGGCTGCGGCAAAGCGCGGGTCGTTATGTTCTTCCGGGATCAGGCCTTCGGTCATGATTTCGGCGCGGACCGTCGCATCATAAGGGGCGATATCGGTGCGGAAGCGGCGGACGGCTTCCACGGTGGCGTCTGCGATCATGCCATAGGGGGCATCCCGCGGATCATAGCTGGAGTGAACCGGGTCCCGCCAGACGCCAAGCTCCCGGCCATCATCCTCATACTCTCGGATATCGACGCAGGATTCCTGATTGGCACCGCCACCCTGCGCGTGGGTAAAGACCACACGGCCTGTGCCGGTATCGATCAGGCGGGCCGTGACGATCACTTCCACGGTTTCTTCGGTACATTCGGTTTCGACAATCGCCCGGTGCTCGCAGTCGAAAGGTGCGTCATACTCCACGCATTTCCGGTCGCGTTCGAAGCGGGTTTCAGCTTCCCAATTGTCGATTTCGACATAGCCTTCATAGACGCCCTGCGGCTGGTTGGCGCCGCCGACGCCGAACCAGTAGGCGCCGTCCAGTACCACATCATCCAGCATGCGGGCGAACTCTTCCTCGGCAACATTGCCAGCCGGTCCGTTGAACTGGCCGACCTGCACATCGCGATAGGCCGCCGCCTCGGGAAAGGTCGGCACCATCCGGGCGCGATAGTCGTAGCCGGGGGTGGTGCAGGCGGCCATCAGAGGCAGGACGAGCAGCAGACAGGCGGACAGCAAACGACGCATACGGGATCGATCCTTGAATTGACTGGCATATTCCTGCCGTTTGGGACTGAACCTCAGATTAACGCCTGTTCGGCTCGGGAATAAATTCGAAATTCCCGGAGTTTTCGCTGGCGCGTCCTTTGCCCGGAACCAATATCCCTTGTTCAACACAGGAGCTGCCCATGACCCGCCACCTCGCAGAACTCAATGTCGGCCGGCTTCTGGCCCCAACGGATGACCCGCGCGTGGCAGAGTTCATGAACGCGCTCGACCTGATCAACGGCATGGGCAAGCGCATGCCGGGCTTTGTCTGGATGATGGAAGGTTCCGGAGAACCGGGCACCGGGAATACCGAGGCCAAAATCGGCGGAGACCCGCAATTCGTCTCCAACCTGACGGTGTGGGAATCGGTCGAGACACTGGAAAATTTCGTCTGGAACACGGTGCACCGCCAGTTCTATGAGCGCCGTGAGGAATGGTTCGAAGTCCTCGATAAGATGCACTTCGTCATGTGGTGGATTGAGCCGGGACACGAGCCGACGCTGGATGAAGCGCTGGAGCGGCTGGACCTGCTGAACCGGATCGGGGACTCGGAAGAGGCGTTCGGCTGGTCCTACCTTAAGGAGGCGCGCCTGTGGCGGTCCCGCGGCTGCCGCACAGACGCGGCCTGAGCACGAAAGCGTACACCGTTAACATCAGCTCAAGCGACCCTTTACCTCCGTCACTCATGGGCCCTTCTTGACGGGGGCGTCATCCGCCTCCAACTGTCCCGAAGTCTTGCTGAGGAGGCATAAGCGAAATGACGAGCCCGCTGTTCACCCCGTTCAAACTGAAAAACATGGAATTGCCAAACCGCGTGGTCATGGCACCGATGACCCGGTCGAAATCGCCGGGCGGCATACCGGGGGAGAATGTGGCGGACTATTATGCCCGCCGGGCCGCGTCCGATGTCGGCCTGATCGTGACCGAAGGTACCACGGTGCGCCGGGGCGGGGCCTCCAACGACCCGAATGTGCCGAACATCCACAAGGCCGACGCGCTGGCCGGCTGGAAGAATGTCGTGGACAAGGTGCACGCCAATCACGGCAAGATCGCGCCGCAGATCTGGCACCAGGGTATGACCCGCAAGGTCGGTACCGGTCCGGTTCCGGAAGCACCGACGGACAGCCCGTCCGG
Source organism: uncultured Hyphomonas sp. (assembly GCF_963678875.1). NCBI lineage: Bacteria > Pseudomonadati > Pseudomonadota > Alphaproteobacteria > Hyphomonadales > Hyphomonadaceae > Hyphomonas > uncultured Hyphomonas sp. The sequence goes on from NZ_OY787457.1 coordinate 717,895, forward strand.
TATCACCCACACTGGCAAGCAGGTCATCGACGCCCCGACCACGGCCGAAGTGGACGACATGGTCATGGCCTTTGCCGAGGCAGCCGCTGACGCGCAGAAGGTCGGCTTCGACTGTATCGAACTGCACGGCGCCCACGGTTACCTGATCGACGAGTTCTTCTGGGATGCGATGAACACGCGGTCTGACAAATTTGGCGGATCGCTGCCGGAGCGCGCGACATTCGCCGCCGACATCATCCGCGAAGTGCGCAGGAAGGTCGGACCGGACATGGCGATCATCCTGCGTTATTCGCAGTGGAAACAGCAGGACTATGCCGCGCGCCTCGCCACGACGCCGCAGGCGCTGGAAGAGTTTCTGAAAGTCTTCGTCGATGCAGGCGTCGACTGCCTGCACGTGTCCCAGCGCCGCTATTGGGAACCGGAATTCCCGGAAGTGGACGGCGAGAATGGGCTGAACGGCGCGGGCTGGGCCAAGAAGCTGACCGGTCTACCCGTGATCACGGTCGGGTCCGTCGGCCTGTCGGGCGACTTCATCGGCGCGTTCCAGGGCCAGGGCTCTGGCCAGCGCTCGCTGGAAGACCTTGAAGAGCGCCTGTCACGCGGCGAGTTCGACCTTGTCGGCGTTGGCCGCGCCCTGCTGCAGGATCCGCACTGGGCAACCAAGGTGAAGGAAGGCCGCACCAGCGAGATCAGCGATTATGATGCTGCTGCGCTGGCGACTCTCTACTAAAAAGAGAATCAACACTTGCCGATAGCGGGAAAGTGCGGCTACTTTGCCTTGCAGCGTTCGGATGCTCAGGCCTTCAGGCGGGCATTTTCCGGATGCGGTGAAGAAGGCTGGGTGGGGCGTTCTGCGCTTGGGGAAGAGTTCCGGCTGGCTGTGCCGCGTTTGTGGGAATGATGCCCGATGGAGGTGCCGGAGTGCCCGGCGTCTCCCTCGGGATGCGCGTCGCACATGCGTCCCATTTCTGGCCCCGTCACCGGCGTGTATCTCACTCTCACGCGCCGTGACGGGGTATTTTTCCGGGTGGCTGCAAGCCGCCTCCGACGCTGTAAGCCTGGATGCGCTGAACAAGTGCGCCTGACATTCGGCCCGTCAGGCGCATAGCAACAGGTTCAATCCCTGCTATATGTTCCTGATGAGTTCCAATCCGAATCGTCCCTCGATCAGCCAGATGGCTGCGCCGCGCCCGCCTGTGCCGCAGGGCGACGCGTCATACCTGAAAGGTCTGAACCCCGAACAACGCGATGCCGTGATGACCACGGAAGGGCCCTTGCTTGTGCTGGCCGGGGCAGGCACGGGCAAGACCCGCGTGCTGACGGCGCGTCTTGCGCATATTATCGGTTCGCGCCTTGCCTGGCCGTCGCAGACGCTGACCGTGACCTTTACGAACAAGGCCGCGCGCGAGATGCGCGAGCGGGCCCTGCGCCTGATCGGTGATGCCGGGGAGGGGCTGCGCTGGCTTGGCACGTTCCACTCCATCAGCGCGCAGATTCTGCGCCAGCATGCGGAACTTGTGGGGCTGAAGTCCAGCTTCACCATTCTCGACACGGATGACCAGGTGCGCCTGTGCAAACAGATCATCGTGGCCGAGGACATCGACCCGAAGCGCTGGACACCCCGCTTCCTGGCAGGCCTGATCGATGGCTGGAAGAACCGGGCCCTGACGCCGGACCGCGTGCCAGCGGATGAGGCCTTCCAGTTCGCCGACGGCAAGGGCATCAAATGCTACGAGATCTATCAGGCCCGCCTCAAAGTGCTGAACGCCTGCGATTTCGGCGACCTGCTGATCCACAATATCACAATCTTTCAGCAGAACCCGGACCTCTTGAAGGATTTCCAGTCGAAGTTCCGTTACATCCTCGTCGACGAGTACCAGGACACGAACGTTGCCCAGTATCTCTGGCTGCGCCTGCTGGCGCAGGGCTCTCAGAATATCTGCTGTGTAGGCGATGACGACCAGTCCATCTATGGCTGGCGCGGTGCGGAAGTGGACAACATCCTGCGCTTCGAGAAGGATTTTCCCGGCGCCAAAGTGATCCGGCTGGAACGGAACTACCGGTCGACGAAGCACATCCTCGCGGCGGCCTCATCGGTCATCGCGCACAATCGCGGACGCCTCGGCAAGACGCTGTATGTCGGAGACGACAACGGGGTCGAGAATGTCGATGCCGCCAAGGTGAAGGTGCGCGGCCTGTGGGATGGCGAGGCCGAGAGCCGTCTGATTGCGGACGATATCGAAAGCTGGGTGCGTGGCGGCGGCAAGCATGACGATTGCGCCGTGCTGGTACGCGCCTCCTGGCAGATGCGGGCGTTCGAGGAGCGCTTCATCCTGCTCGGTATTCCTTACCGGGTAATCGGCGGCCCACGCTTTTTCGAGCGCGCCGAAATCCGCGATGCGATGGCCTATCTGCGCCTCATTCGCTCGCCGGATGATGACCTCGCCTTCGAACGTGTGGTCAACCAGCCCAAACGCGGTGTCGGCAATACAACGCTGGCGAAGCTGCAGGCCTATGCCCGTGCCGACGGGCGCAGCCTGTTTGTGCTGACGCCCATGGTGCTGCAGACCGATGAGGTGAAAGGCGCGGCCAAGCGTGGCCTCACCCAGTTCATCGACCAGATCAATATGTGGCGTGACCGGCTCGCCAACGGCATGCCGCATACGGAGCTTGCCGAGGTGATCCTCGAAGAGTCCGGCTATACCGACATGCTGCAGAAGGACCGCAGCCCGCAGGCGCAGACGCGCCTCGACAACCTGAAGGAACTGGTCCGTGCCATGGGCGAGTTCGACTCGCTGCCCGGCTTCCTGGAACATGTGGAACTGGTCATGGATGCCTCTACCGGCGGGGCAGATGAGGACCAGGTTCAGATCCTGACGCTGCACGCGGCCAAGGGCCTCGAATGGCCGGTTGTCTTCCTGCCGGGCTGGGAGGAGGAAGTCTTCCCCTCCCGCCGCAGCCTTGACGAGAGTGGCCTGAAGGGCCTCGAAGAGGAACGCCGGCTGGCCTATGTCGGCATCACCCGCGCGCGGGAGCTCGCCTATATTTCCTTCGTGGCCAACCGGCAGATCTATGGCCGCTGGCAGAGCGTGATGCCGTCGCGTTTCGTCGATGAGCTGCCGCACGAAAATGTCGAAGTGATCTCGGAGACCGGCTATTCCGGCATGCCGGGCGGGGAAGATGCGTTCAGCGGCTCGATCGAAGACCTCGGCGAGCGCAGCGACTATTCCAGCCCCGGCTGGAAGCGCCTGAAGGAGAACGCCGGCAAGTATCCGACGACGGGGGCCCCGCGCGATGCTTCGAACCTCACCGCGACGAGCGGCGGGCCGGAAGCGTTCCGCAAGGGCCAGCGCGTCTTCCACGACAAGTTCGGCTATGGCCGCGTCGCTTTCAGCGAAGGCAACAAGCTGACCGTCGATTTCGAGAAGTCCGGCCGCAAGAAAGTCATCGCGACCTTCGTCTCCAAAGCCTGAGATCAGGAGGGCAGCACCGGGCGGCCTGTCAGGGGAGGACCAGGCGGGGCGTCAGGGAGGGAACGCGTGGCGTGCCCGGCGCTGCAGGCCCTTTCTGGCATGCCCGTGCCGAACGCGTGCCGAATGGCGCGTTCATCTTCTGCTCAGTTTGCGAGGCCGGTTATTCCGCCGCAGGCAGGGCGCTGTCCGGCTTTTCGTCGGCTGCCTTGTCGTTGGCCGGTTCGCCGCCCTGCAGGAGTCGCACTGCGTCGGCTGGACGCCGGCCGCGGACGCGCTCGGCAGTCCGGCGGATCAGGTTGCCTGTCCGGTGCGGCACCAGCAGCCAGACCGGCGTAACCAGCAGGATCATGAGCGTTGAGAAGGCGAGACCAAACACGACTGCCGTGGCCAGCTGCACCCACCATTCTGCTTCCGAGCCGCCGAAGTTGATGGCGCCCTGGCCGAAATTCACGCTCATCTCGAAGACCATTGGCAGCAGGCCACAGATCGTCGTGCCGGTGGTCAGCAGGATCGGACGGATCCTCTGGGCAGCCGTCGCAATGGCGGCCTCTTCCGGTGTGCGGCCATCCTTGCGGAGGCGGTTGTAGGTGTCGATCAGCACGATGTTGTTGTTCACCACGATACCCGCGAGGGCAACGATCCCTGTACCGATCATCAGGATCGACATGTAAGGCAGCACCAGCTGAATGCCGACCAGCACGCCGGAAGTCGATATGATCACGGCAGACAGGGTCAGCACGACCTGCCAGAAATTGTTGAACTCCCAGAGCAGGATCACGGCCATCATGAACAGGGCGGCCATGGCGGCCCCGCCGAAGAAGGCGTTGGCCTCAGCCGTGTCTTCATCCGCCCCTTCGAAACGCACTTCCACGTCAGAGCTGAAACCGGACTGCGCGATCCAGTCGCGCACTTCCTGCACGATGGCCGCGCCGGCACCCTGTTCCCTGGCATTGGCGCGGACATAGTAGACGCGCTTGCCGTCGAGGCGTTCAATCTGGCTGACGCGCGGCGCCGGGACACGGTCGACAAACAGGTTCAGCGGAACATTGCCATTCGGCGTGGCCACGCGCAGCGTGTCGATGGCTGAAGCGCTGCGGCTATCTTTCGGGAAGCGAACACGGATGTCGACTTCGTCATCGGCGTCATCCGGCCGGTAGCGACCGACGAGAATACCGTTTGTGACAAGCTGTACCGCTGCGCCGATCTGCGCGACATCAAGGCCGTATTTACCGGCCTCTGCGCGGTCCACCTGCAGGCGGTATTCGATGCCGGGCAGGGGACGCGTGTCGTCGATCTCACGAAGGTCGCCGCGTTCTTCGACATAAGTGCGCAAGCGGGCCGTCGTGTCATCCAGCGCTTCCTGATTATCAGAGAGGAGCGCGATCTGCAGGTCCTTACCTGCAGGCGGACCCTGTTCACGAGCCTGAATCTGGAATTTAAGACCCGGCACTTGCTGTAGGCGTGTACGGACGGCTTCCAGCGTCTTGCGGCCGTCATGAGCCCCATCTGCCGTTGCGAGATCGAGCAAAAGGCGTCCGATCGTGTCGAGCGGCTGGTCGTTGGCGCCGTCAAAGCTGACCCCGCCGCTGCCGCCGGAAGAACCAGAGCGGGATGAAATGGATTCGACGCCATCGATGTCCGCGACAGCGCGTTCGGCGCGCTTGACCAGTTCCTTCTCTTCCTCGGCCGACAGGGCGCCCTGCGCCTGGACGAAGACGAAGGCCTGTTCCGGTTCGATGTCGAGGAAGAATTCTGACCTGTGCGGCGTGGAGCTGAACCACATGAATATGAGGACCACGCCGCCGATTGCGACACCTGTCACCATCCACGGACGCGCGATCAGCGACTTCACCAGCCGTACATATGAGCCAAGCCAGCCCGTGGCCTTCTCCGGGTCCGCGTCTGCGGCGAGCGCTGCAAGGTCGGCATCGGTGCCTTCCGGACGAGCGCCCATCACGGAGCCCAGAACCGGCAGGAAGATCAGCGCCATCACCAGTGAGGCCGTCAGGACGCAGATCAGCGTCAGCGGCAGGTAGGCCATGAACTTGCCCGGCATGGAGTTCCAGAAAAGGAAGGGCACGAAGGCGGCAAGCGTTGTCAGCGTGGAAGAAACCACCGGCCAGAACATGCGCTTGCCGGCCATGGCATAGGCGTCCTTGCGCTCAAGGCCTTCGGCCATTTTACGGTCGGCATATTCGGTCACGACGATGGCACCATCGACGAGGATACCGACGGCGATGACCATGCCGAACATGACCATCATGTTGATCGTGAACCCGAACGTGCCGAGCAGCAGGAAGGCCATCACGAAGGAGGCCGGGATCGAGATGCCCACCAGAAGGGCAGACCGCCAGCCGAGCGCGGCGACGACAATGATCATCACCAGCAGCACGGCCGTCACGATCGAGCTTTGCAGCTGGCCCAGCTGGTTGCCGATCTGTTCGGACGTGTCGGAGGTGATCGTCGCCTTTACCGTCGCAGGCCAGTTCTTCTGTTCCTCGGCAATCGTGTCGCGGACAAAATTCGCCGTATCCAGAACGTTGGCACCGGACCGCTTGACCACTTCGATCAGCATGGCCGGCTTGCCATTGAATGTCGCGTAGCCGGTCGCGTCCTTGTAGGTGCGGCGGATCTCGGCGACGTCCTGCAGTCTGACGACCGCGTTTTCCGTCCGTTTGACCGGCAGGTTGAGGGCATCTTCCGCCGTGCGGATCAGGCCAGGGACCTTGACGGCAAAGCTGCCGTCGCCGGTATCGATTTCGCCCGCCGGAACCAGCTGGTTATTGGACGAAACAATGTTGTAAATCTCCTGATAGGAGATGTTGTAGGTTTCCAGCATCGCCGGATCGATGACGATCTCCAGCACGTCCTCGCGCTGGCCCTGGATGCGGGCTTCGAGGATGCCGGCGTTGCGCTCCAGCTTGTCCTGCAGCTTTTCGGCGATGTCGTTGAGGCCGCGCACCGGTGCTTCGCCATAGAGGTTCACCACCATGACGGGGAATTGCGAGGCGTTGAATTCCTGAATGATCGGCTCGCGCGCATCCTGCGGGAAGAAGCGCTTGGCGAGGTCCACCTTGTCCTTCACGTCCAGCACGGCCTGATCGACATCGACGTCGATCTCGAATTCCAGCAGCAGCGTGCCGGCGCCTTCAGAGCCGTAGCCATTGAAGGTCTTCAGGCCTTCGATGGACTGGATTTCCTGTTCGATCGGACGCACCAGCAGGCGTTCGGCGTCCTCCGGCGTCACACCGGCCAGCGGCACGGTGATGACCACGAAGGGAATTGGAATGTCCGGGTCCGCTTCCTTTGGAAGCTTGGCATACGTCACCGCACCCGCGATCACCGCGCAAATCAGAACGGCGAGCACCATGCGTGCCCGCCCGATGGCGCCGTCGACGATGCTCGTCATGGTTGTGCTCCGCTGGCAGGAACGGGCTCCACTTTGGCGCCTTCAGACAGATAGTCCTGGCCGAGAGAGATGACGTTCGTCCGCTCCGGCAGGCCCGTAACCCATGCGCCGTTCGGCGTTTCATCGATCACGGCAACCGGAGCAAAACGAACCGTGTCCGTTTCGTCGACATAGCGGACGCCCAATTGTCCGGCGTCTGACAGGGTGAGCAGGCCGGCGGAAATCTTCGTGGCCGGAACATCCCCCACAGGGATGACCAGCTGCGATGTGACGCCGGCAGCAACAATGGCATCGCTGGTGTCCAGTATGGCTTCGACGAGGAAGGTTCGCGTTGTGCTGGAGGCCGTGCGGGCCACATAACGCAGTGTTGCCGGGAAACGGCGGCCATCGGCCAGTAGCGTTTCGCCGGTCATGCCGGCTTCCAGTTTGCCCGCTTCAGCTTCGGAGACCTGCACGGAAACGATCACCGGATCCATGTCCACCAGAACGCCGCAGCCCTGGCCGGGGGACAGGAAATCCCCGGCTTCAGCGAGACGCGTCTCGAAAATGCCGTCGAACGGCGCCCGGATCTGCGTCTTGCCCAGTTCGACTTTTGCGGCGTTGACGGCAGCGGCTGCAGCATCGAGCTGCGCCTTGGCGGCGGTCGCCTGGTTTGCGGGGCCAAGGCCTTTCTCGGCAAGGCTGGCGGCGGCTTCATAGCTGACCTCGGCGGAGGCGCGCTGGGCTTCCGCTTCCTGCACGCGGGCGGCGCGGGCCTCGACATCGAGGCCGCAGAGCAGCGTTCCGGCTTTCACGAAGCTGCCTTCCTTCGCCGGGGTGGAGACGACCGTGCCGGTCGTACCGGCTTTCACCGTCACGCTCTTGTCGGGTTCGGTCCGGCCCTTGGCATCGATCCGCATCATGTGCGGTTCGGAGCGCAACGCTTCGATGACTGCGGACGGCGTGTCGTCCGTGCGCTCGGCCACAGGTTCTTCCTTGTGGGAGGAGATGCTTCCGCGCATGACACTGCGCACCCCGAAATAGGCTACGATGACTACGAGGATCGTTGCGGCGATGATATGCGAACGGTTCACGTCAGTTGTCCTTCCCGCGGACGAATAGCAGATATAGGGCGGCAGGTCGCATGAAGAACTGCCGCACGCAAATTTCCTTAACACCCTCCATATTGCCATACGGCAAACAGATGGGATCAGTTTACCAACAAGCGGCAAGCGTTGGTTAATCTCTTACGTGGGAAAAACGGAAATCCGTCGTGGATTAAATCCAGCGTTGCCAACGCAATAGGGCCAGCGTGCCAACAACGGACACAGCCAGCCCGACAACGAGCACAACAAAGGCGCCGGGGCTGGCCGCGCCCGGTATCCCGCCCAGATTGACGCCAAAAAGTCCGGTCACAAAACTGATCGGCAGGAAGATGGCGGACAGAATTGCCAGCACGAACAGGCGCCGGTTGGTCTCCTCAGTGCCTTCCTGGATCGCCTCCTCATACAGGACGCTGGCACGTTCCCGGATGGTTTCCAGCATTTCCGTGAGCCGGGTCATCCGGTCCGTGGCTTCCCGCAGGTAGAGCAGGTCGTGATCGGTGAAGAGGCCGGACTGCGCCCCGTCCCGTACCAGCGTGTTCAACGCCTCGCGTTGAGGCGTGATGTGGCGGCGCACCTGCAGGATGCGGCGGCGGAATTCCGGCAGCAGGGACCGGTCGAGCTTGGTCTTGGAATCCAGCAGCTCGTCTTCGTACTTGTCCGCTTCGTCATCGAATTCGTCCAGCGCAGTTTCCATACGGTCGGTCAGCCGGTCGGCGATGGCGGATACCAGCGCGCCGGTCGATGTGGGGATCTCGCCTTCTTCCACCAGTTTCCGGACGTCGCTGGCAGACCGGACGGGGCGGGCGCGAAGGGTGATGAGAAGGTCCTCGCTGGCCCACATGCGCAGCGTGACGAGGTCTTCGGTGAGGGCCCCTTCATTGAGATTGGGGCCACGCAGGTTGATCAGGTAGCCCTTGCCATGCCGCGCCGCACGCGGGCGGGTCTCTTCCTGCAGTAGGGCCTGCACGACCAGCTTTTCGAGACCGCTCCTGCGGTAGAGCCAGCCCTGCGCCTGGGCGGAGTGGCGGTCGAGGTGGAGCCAGGCGCGCTTGTAGTTCGCCCACCCGTCTTCAAGGACATCGTCCCAGGTCAACGGATGTGCTACCCCGGCTTCGTCAAATCCGAAGCCGAAAATCAGCGGTTCATTGTTCCCGGGCTCCACCATCGTCTCCGTCTAGAAAGCTGAAACCGGAGGAAGTTTCCCGGCCCATGGACGAGCCTGCTCCAGTTCAAGCGCCAGTTCGAACATCAACTGATCGTCGCCGCGCTTGCCCGAGAACATGGCGCCGACCGGGAGACCGCCATCGGTCCATGCCAGTGGCACGCTCATGGAGGATGCTCCGGACACGTTCATCGGGGCAGTGAAGGCGGCAAACGTGATGATGCGGTCGTACAGGATTTCATAGTCGACTGTCGGGGCCTGCTCGCCAAGTTTGACAGCGGGGCTGCCGGTCGTCGGGGTCAGCAGGACATCGACATCGGAGAAACCGCTATCGTAGACGGCCTCGAAATTCTTCAGCCAGGCGACCGTCGCATCCATCTCATCCTTCCGGGACAGGAACATGTTGGTCAGGCCAAGTGTCCAGGGTTCGATAATGTCCGGTCCGACCGGCTTGCCGGAGAAATCACTCGCCTGTTGGGCGAACTCAGCTGCGCCAGCTGCCCAGTAGAGCAGGAACCGGTCGATGAATTCCTCGCCTGAGAAGGGAGGTTTCCACGTGACCACTTCATGGCCGAGATCGGTGCAGAGCTTCGCAACCTCGTCGAGGGCGGCCTTCGTCTCCGGTGCAACGGGCGTGCCGGCATAGGAGTCGGTCGTGAAGCCGATTTTTAGGCGGCGGCCGACGGGCTTCAGGTCTGCAGCGAGTGGCGCATAGGTCCCGTCATTGAGCTGCGTGTCCCGGAACAGGTTGATGGAGTCCCGCACGGAAATGGTGACCGCATGCTGGACCGAAATGTCGACTGGCGGCGCGTCCGGCCCATGGGCGGGCAGCTGCCCGCGCGACGGCTTCAGGCCGAACACGCCGCAGGTGCTGGCCGGAATTCGGATCGAGCCGCCGCCATCGCTGGCATGAGCAAAGGGCACAACACGGGCGGCGACCAGCGCCGCTGCACCGCCGGAGGAGCCGCCCACGATGCGTGTCGTATCCCACGGATTGCAGGTCTCTCCGGTGACCAGCGCTTCGCTGGACGCCATCAGGCCCATTTCGGGAGAGGTAGATTTGCCCAGCACGACCACGCCCTCGGCGCGCCATTTGGCGGGCAGCAGGTCGTCCTTGCCGGGGTTGTAGCCTTTGAACGCCCGGCTGCCATACCAGGTCTCCGCGCCGTTCCAGTTGTGCAAATCCTTGATGAAGGTCGGCACGCCCTGGAACGGGCCCGCAGGCGTGTGCCCGGCTTCTGCAATGGCCGTGTCGAAGATATCCGTCACAACGGCGTTCAGCTTGCCGTTGACGGCGTTGGTGCGGGCAATGGCGGCGTTGACCTCGGCCAGCGACGTGGTTTCCCCGCTGGCGATACGGGCGGCCATTTCGGTCCCGTCGATCCAGCCAGCCGGTGCGGACGGGGTGGGGGCCACCGGGACGGCAGCTGGCGTTGCGGTGGTGCCGACGGCAGCTTCCGGTGTGGCCTGGGTTCCTGTCTGGCCGCAGGCGGCGAGTGCGCTCATTGCGGCTCCGCCAAGCAAGACGCCCCGTCTCGTGATCCGTGCCATTCGTTTCGCTCCGATTCTGTTTTTTTGGCTTTTGAGCGCGCAAGGTGTATCGGAGCGCTCCGCAGTGCAAGGGGAGGTGCAAATGTCAGCCGATGCCGCAAGAACGCCGGAAGCCGAAGTCGAGATCACCGAAGCGCTGGTTCGAGCCTTGCTGAAGGAACAGCAGGGTGATCTCGCCTCCCTGCCCATCTCCTTTGTCGGGGAGGGGTGGGACAATGTGATGGTGCGTCTGGGCGATGACCTTGCGCTTCGCCTGCCGCGCCGGGCCATTGCGGATGAACTGATCCGGAAAGAGCAGACATGGTTGCCGGTTCTGGCGCCGCACCTCCCTCTGCCGGTCCCTGTGCCGCTTCGCAGCGGCCAGCCTGGCTGTGGGTATCCATTCGCATGGAGTGTGCTGGCCTGGATTGACGGGGAAGCGGCAGACCTTGCCCCGCCTGCGCCATCGGAAGCGCCGGCGCTGGCCCGGTTTCTCCGCACGCTACACGGCCAACCCTTGCCGGATGCCCCGCCTTCAAATTCAGTCCGGGACTGTCCGCTGACGGAAAAGCGGCCAGATACGGAGCGGCGTATGGCCATCCTGAAAAAGGAGACGCGCGCGATCACGCCGGGTTTGGAAGCTGTATGGGCGGAAGGTCTCGCGACTCCAATCGATCTGCCGCAAAGCTGGATCGCGGGGGACGTGCACGCGCGCAACGTCCTTGTGCGGAATGGTGAGCTTGCCGCCTTTATCGACTGGGGTGATATGTGCGCGGGCGACCCGGCAACAGATCTCGCCTCCATCTGGGGCTTGTTCGAAGATGCCGCTGCAAGACGCGCCGCCACCGAAGCGTATGGCATGAGCGAGGCGACGATTGCCCGCGCGCGTGGCTGGGCCGTATTCTATGGCGTCATCCTGCTGGAAACGGGCCGGCACGACCATCCCCGCCACGCGAAGATGGGCGCCGACACGCTCCGCAGATTGAGTGAAGACCTTACTTGATCACGCCGCAGGCAACCCGGGCGCCGGCACCGCCGATCGGCTGGGTCATGTGGTCGTCTTCGCTTTCATGGATGATGATGGCAGAGCCGTCTTCGTCGACAAGGCTGCCAAGCGTGTCGAGCGTGGTGAAGGCTTCATAGCCGGCTGAGCCATCGGCCCCGGCCCAGATGTTCGGCAGGTCGCCATTTTCAGGGCCTTTCGGATTCAGCAGGCCGTGGCCGCCTTCCATCTTGCCGACATGTCCGCCGGACATTTTGTACATGCCGACATCCGAGCAATCGCCCGTGGCGTGAAGGTGGATGCCGTGCCAGCCGGGGGTGAGGCTGCCCGGAGCAAGCTCCAGCCGGATCATCAGGCCGTTCGGACCATCCAGCAGGTTGGCCGAGCCGATGCTTTCGCCTTCGAGGCCGATCATGTCTGCCGTGCCGCGGGCCATGGTGGGGAAGACGCCATCTGCCGGGCCGGGCATTTCCTCAGTGGCGGGCGGGGCCAGCGGAGCCTCGGCGTCCTGCGGCGTTGCCTGTGCGACGCTGGCGCAGGCGCCAAGCGCGATTGCGGATCCGACCAGGGCAATTCGGCTGATCATGGGGAGTCTCCTGTTTACGGGTCTTTGCTATAGCACCCCTCAAACGCATTTCGGGAAGACCTGTTCCATGAAAGATCGCGCCGATCGCCTCCTTGTGACCCTTGGCCTGTTCGAAAGCCGCGCCAGCGCCCGCGCGGCCATCGAGGCAGGCCTGGTGCGTGTGGATGGTGTGCAGGTCGCCAAGCCTGCGCAGGAAATTTCGGCGGAGGCCATGATCGAGGCCGATCCCGCGCATCCGTATGTTTCGCGGGGCGGGTTGAAGCTGGCCCATGGGCTCGAAGCCTTCGGCGTCGACCCGGCCGGGCAGGTCTGTCTCGATATCGGCGCCTCCACCGGCGGCTTCACCGAAGTGCTGTTGCTGAACGGTGCCAAGCATGTCGTGGCCGTCGATGTCGGGCGCGGGCAGCTGCATCCGCGTATCGCGGGCGACCTCCGTGTCACGAATTACGAGGCGACCGACGCGCGCAGCCTGACGGCGCCGATGCTGCCAGAGCCGCCGACGCTGCTCGTCTGCGATGCGAGTTTCATCTCGCTGGAGAAGCTGTTGGACGTGCCGCTGTCGCTCGCTGCGCCGGGCGCAGACTTTGTCGGCCTGTTCAAGCCGCAATTCGAAGTCGGCCGCGATCATGTCGGCAAGGGCGGCATCGTGACGGACATCGCGGCCGCCGATGCTGCGGCGGAGCGGTTCGAAATGTGGATGAAAGAAAAAGGCTGGCCCATCCATGCCTGGACGGCCAGCCCGATTTCAGGTGGCGACGGCAATGCCGAGCGCCTGTTCCATGCTGTGAAAGCTTAGTAGCCGCCGTACAGTTCGTCTTCGTCCACGATTTCCCACTCGCCATTATAGCCTTCGCGGCAGGCCGTCGCCGGGTCGCGGATGACCTGGCCATCCGGGAGTTGCACCTCGCGCCAGACCGTGCGGCACTCTTCCACCTGCGGGGCGGGTGCTGGCGTGGATGCGCGCGGGGCAGGGGTTTCGGGATAACTCGGACGGGCCGGATAGCTTACCGGTGCAGGCGTGGTTGCGCCCGGGTGGGTGCGCAAATCCTGCGGACCGCCATAAAGGCCTTGAGTCGTCTGCGGGATGGAGCCGCCCGAATATTCCTGCGCAATGTAGGGATAGGCGCCATAGTCGGCCCGGAACGTGCCGCCGTTCGGTGTCGCGACCTGGCAAGGTGTCGAGTTGGACGAGGCCATCGCATTACCGGCCATGCCACCGACAATGGCGCCGAGGATGGCACCCGCGACGACTTCGCCGTCATTGTTGCCCTTGTCCCAGTAACCGCGGCGGCCATGACGGCCATAGCGGTTGTAACGGCTGTAACGATTATAATGCCAGCGGCTGTCATCATCGCCGACATTGTTGCCGATCGCACCGCCAGCTGCCGCGCCAACAATCGCGCCGATCACTGTGCCGGCTGTCTTGTTGTCCTGGTTCTGGCGTTCGCAGGCTGAATTGTAAGGTGCGGCGTAGCCATACGACTGCGCCGAAGCGGCCAGCGGGGCAGCGGCCATGGCCGTCAGGGCGGCACCGCCGATCAGAAGAGACTTCATCATCTCGTATTCTCCTTTTCCGGCAGCCGCAGGACCACCAGTCTGTCGGTCACACTCGCAGAACCAACGTGAACCGGACCTGAAGGCGGCTCAAAAGCTGGACGAGGCCCCGTACGCATCACATATTCAGGTCATGGGATTGTTCGATCGTGCCGCCCTTGCTGCAGGACGCGCCCGCTACGCCGCGGCGCAGGGCCTGCGTTCGGCCTGGTACGGGGCGCAGATGCGGGCCGCGAAGTCCCGCACAACAGGCTTTTACCGGCCGGATGATCCGGATTTTACCCCGACCCGCGGCAAGCCGGACATGGCCCGGCTGCGCAAGGCCTATTTCGAGCTTTTCCTGCAGGACCGGCGCAATGTGGAGGCCGGGCTTTATCCCGCCCCGCGCGATGTCAGCCTGGCGCATCTTCCGGACGCCCTGAAATCCGCCCGCGCCTTCCAGGCCGATGTTGAAGCGGTGGAGCGCCGCCGTCAGGCCCGCAAAGGGGATGAGGTTCAGGACGAGCTGCCGGAAGGCTCCAACCGTTATCCCGAATACTATCGCCAGAACTTTCATTACCAATCCGGTGGCTGGTTCAGCGATGACAGCGCGGAGCTGTACGACACGCAGGTCGAGGCCCTGTTCACCGGCACGGCTGACGCGATGCGCCGGGCCGCGCTGGCAGAGATCGCGCGGGAACTAAAAGGCCGGGACCAGCGGCGTGTTTCCCTGCTGGATGTTGCCTGTGGCAATGGCCGGTTCCTGAAGACGGTCATGAATGTCTGGCCGCGCCTGCAGGCAGCCGGGCTTGATCTGTCCCCGAACTATACGGATGCCGCCCGGAAGCGCCTCGCGCCATGGCCACAGGTGAAGGTCTTCCACGAAGCCGCGGAGGCCATGCCCCTGCCGGATGCCTCGCGTGACATCATCGTGTCCATTTTCCTGTTCCACGAATTGCCGCCGGAAGTGCGGGCGCCGGTGCTGGCGGAAGTGTTCCGTGTGCTGAAGCCCGGCGGCCTGTTCGTGCTGGCCGACAGTGTGCAGTTCGGTGACCATGAGGGCATTGATGGCGTGCTGGAATACTTTCCACACGGATTCCATGAGCCCTACTATAATTCGTACCTTTCCTGGAGCGTGGACTCTGCCGCAACACTGCAGGGCTTTGCCAAGGAACGTGAAACGCTGGCATTCCTGACAAAAGTCACCACCTGGCGGCGGCCACTGTAATTCCCGAAAGCGCAACAGGCACGGCGGATCGCGGCTTTTACAGGCTGCGCAGCACTGAATCGTGATTTGCAGCGAACGTGGAATGACACTAAATTATTATCGTTGTTACGAAAAAGTGACAGAAAAATAGAGGTTCTCTACGAAACACCGAGGTATCGCGCCATGAGCGTTCTTGATCATTCTTCCCGCAATGCCGCGCCGTCCGAGCGCGGCGCTTTTGACTCCGGCCGCTTAGAATCCAGCCGCTGGGAGTTCAGCCTCCTGAAGACAGCACTGCTGATCCTTGCGGGTGTGCTCGGCACAGCGATGGCCATCGCGCTGGACCCCATCCTGAACATTTTCGCGGAAGGTTGAGGCCGGCGGCCGTGTCCTAGAATTCCGGCAGCCGGCCGGTGCCCAACAGCGGCATCAGGAAGGCGAGCGCGATGGAAATGATGAGACCGAAGAAGGCGCGCGCGGCGTCTCCCGTCACGTCACGCACCGCTTCGCCTTTGTCGCGCAGGCCGGCAATATAGGAAATCGCGAGTTCCCGCCCGGCCAGCAGGCCAAGGAACACCCAGGTCGTGCTCATCGGGACATTGTTGATCTCCTTGAAGAACAGGAGAACCAGCGCGTAAATCAGGTCGACCACCGTGGCCGCGCGGACATCGATCGTGTTGACCTTGCGCTCCACGATACGCTGGATCTGGCCGCCCTTGGTGGCGAAGATATAACCCTGGATCGCGACCAGCAGCAGGGTGCCGAACACGACTGCGACAAGGCCGAAGCTGACGGCTGTTCCCCCGTCCGCCATGGTGACGTGCCGGGGCAGGTAGATGAAGATGTTGGCCAGATCCTGCATCAGCCATTGCGACCAGAGGAACGCCGTCGTCATCCACTGGAAGATTACCCAATAGGGCCAGGGCAATTCCTCCCGCGTGTGGAACACCCAGCGTTCGAATGTGTGCGAGATCACCACCCAGATCGCGATACCGACGCCAAAGGCCACGATGTAGCCCATCGCGGACTTCACCAGCATGCTGGTCAGCACGCCGCTCGTCGCCGCGCCGCCAGAGAGGGCGAACAAGGTCAGGACAAGGAAGGTTGTCGAAACCGGGATGCCGAAGCGCGTAATGACCAGGAGGATCAGCGGGGGCAGGGCGTGCCACAACTGGATGCCGGGCTGAAGCACGCCGCTGCGTTCGCCTTCTCCGGGCAGGACGCTCAGCTTGTCGAGACGCTCATAGGCGATGTCTCCAGCGCCGTGGACATAGCCATAGACGATCGTGGCGACCATGATGCCGGAGGCGAAGAGCCACAGGACCCACCAGGGCCGGTGCTTGTTCGAGGAGATGAACGTGCCGAGCGTCTGGATCGAGTCGTTGGCCACAACGGCATAGGCGGCGAGCATGAAACCCAGCACACCGAAAATTTCCAAGCTACCCATTTTCCGCCCGGTTTCCTGTCAGCCCAGCACCGAAGATTACGATGTGGTTAGCAGCTGCAGCAGCGGGTGCCGATAGCAGCTTTATGAATTAAACGTGACAGTATCGTGTCGGCGCGGCAGCGTAGGGATTCGCAAGGCTTTCCGCCACTCAAATTTCAGTAAATTACCTAGGTTTCACAAAGTGTTGTGGCGCCGCCACACGCTGATCACAGCGTGCGAAGATGGTGTTTCCGTAAGCTTCTTTCCGGCCGCAACAGGCCTAATTCAGGCCAACGCAATCTTGCGGACACAGGAGTATCAAACATGAAACTTGCACTCGCTTCACTCGCCGCCCTCGCCGTTGTGGCGCCAGCCTTCGCAGACGGAAACATCGAGCTCGGTGCCGGTTACTCGCACTTCGATACCGACGGAGCGAACCTGGATGCCTTCACCGCACGTGGCACCTATTTCTTCAACCCGCATGTCGGCGTGGAAGGCGAAGCCTCGATCGGTATCGGAGACGACCAGATTGGCGCGGCTGAAATCGAACTCGACAGCTCGCTGGGCGCATTCGGTGTCGTCCAGATGCCGGTCGCTGAGCGCGTCGACCTGTTCGCCCGCGCCGGTTACGCCACCAACGACTACAGCATCGACGTTCCGGGCGCGGGCAGCGCATCGGGCGACGATGATGGCCTCGCCTATGGTGTCGGCGGCAAGGTGTACCTGACCGAGCGCTTCGGCGTGCGTGCAGACCTCACCCGCTATGAAGGCGACGACACCGATGCCGACGTGATCGCCATCGGCGGCATCATGAAATTCTAAGCTTCCCACCTCTCCAACGGGAATACACTGCCCCCGGTGCTACGGCGCCGGGGGCTTTTTTTGGTCGTTGCGTTTTCAGCTTCCGGTCTGGCCGCGGTGGCGCAGTTTCTGGTCCGCCAGCACGCAGGCCATCATCGCCTCGGCGACGGGCACGGCGCGGATGCCGACGCACGGGTCGTGGCGGCCCTTGGTGCGGACATCCACATTCTCGCCGTCACGGGTGACGGACTGGACTTCGTTCAGGATGGAAGAGGTCGGCTTGATCGCGATGCGCACGATCAAATCCTGCCCGGTCGAGATGCCGCCGGCCACGCCGCCATTATTGTTCGACAGGAAGAGGGGGCCGTCATTGCCCGCGCGCATCTGGTCGGCGTTTTCTTCACCGGAGAGTGACGCCGCGCCGAAGCCTGCGCCGATCTCGACGCCCTTCACGGCATTGATGCTCATCATCGCGCCGGCCAGTTCGCCATCCAGCTTGCCATAGATGGGCGCGCCCCAGCCAGCCGGGACGCCGCTGGCCTGCACTTCGACAATGGCGCCGGTGGAGCTGCCTGCCTTGCGTGTCGCGTCCAGGAATTCTTCCCATTTGGGAACCATGTCCGCGTCCGGGCACCAGAAGGGATTGTCCTCGACAATGTCCCAGTTCCAGTTCGCGCGGTTGATGGCATGCGGGCCGATCTGAACGACCGCGCCGCGGATCACGATGCCATCGCCCAGCGCGCGGCGGGCCACGGCGCCAGCGGCCACACGCGCAGCGGTTTCGCGGGCAGAGGACCGGCCGCCGCCGCGATAGTCGCGCACGCCATATTTGGCATCATAAGGATAGTCGGCATGGCCGGGCCGGTAACGGTCCCGGATCTCGCCATAGTCTTTCGATCGCTGGTCGGTGTTCTCGATCATCAGCGAGATCGGCGTGCCCGTCGTGACAGGCCCGCCTGTGCGGTCGTCTTCGAAGACGCCGGAGAGGATTTTCACCGCGTCCGGCTCCTGGCGCTGCGTGACGAAGCGCGAGGTGCCGGGGCGGCGTTTGTCCAGGAATTGCTGGATGAAGGTTTCATCCAGCGGCAGGCCGGGCGGGCAGCCATCGACCACACATCCGAGGGCCGGCCCGTGGCTTTCGCCCCAGGTCGTCACGCGGAAGAGGTGGCCGAACGTGTTGTGAGACATGGCTGCCCTTGAAGGCCTGTCAGCGCTTAGCTGAACAGGTGCTCGACGGCGGCGCGCTCTTCACGCAGCTCGGCGTCGGTGGCGTCCATCTTGCCGCGCGAGAAGTCATTGATCTCGAGGCCCTGGACGATCTCGTACTTGCCGTCCTTGCAGGTGCACGGATAGCCGTAGATCACGCCCGGTTCGATGCCGTAGGAACCGTCTGCCGGGATGCCCATGGACACCCATTCGCCTTCCGGCGTGCCGAGGGCCCAGCTGCGCATGTGGTCGATGGCGGCCGAAGCAGCCGAAGCAGCCGAGGACGCGCCGCGGGCCTTGATGATTGCCGCGCCGCGCTGCTGCACGTCCGGGATGAAGGTGCCGGTGTACCAGGCATCGTCAACCATCGGCTTGGCGGCAGAGCCTTTGACGGTGGCGTGGTGGATGTCCGGATACTGGGTGGCCGAGTGGTTGCCCCAGATCACGATGTTCTTGATGTCGGTGTTGTGCGTGCCGGTCTTCTCGGCCAGCTGGCTCATCGCGCGGTTATGGTCGAGGCGGACCATGGCGGTAAAGCATTTCGGATCGAGGTCCGGTGCGTTCTGCTGGGCGATCAGGGCGTTGGTGTTGGCCGGGTTGCCGACGACGAGCACTTTCACATCGCGGGAGGCGTGATCGTTGATCGCCTTGCCCTGCGGGCCGAAGATGCCGCCATTGGCCGACAGAAGGTCCTTACGCTCCATGCCTTCCTTGCGCGGCATGGCGCCGACGAGGAGGCAGAAGTCTGCGTCCTTGAAAGCGACGTTCGGATCGTCGGTGGCGACAATGTTGTTCAGCAGCGGGAACGCGCAGTCGTTCAGTTCCATCACAACGCCGTTCAGGGCGCCGAGGGCCGGGGTGATTTCCAGCAGGTGAAGGTCGACCGGCTGGTCCGGTCCGAGCATGTCGCCAGCGGCGATGCGGAAGAGGAGGGCGTAACCAATCTGGCCAGCGGCACCGGTGACGGCAACTTTGACAGGCTGTTTCACAGGGAGGATCCTTCTTGCAGAGCTGAATTCTGTGGCCTCCACATGACGAATTTGTCGCCCGAGGGCAAGCCGTGCTGCGCCGATGCCGCAGGTATCCGGTCCGCCCGGCGCCTTTATACGTAGGTGTCACAGTGGGCATTCCGCCCCTGATGGCCTATATCGGCGGCAGATTCAGACCTTAAAAGGCCGCTAGCAAGGGACGTTCCCGGCATGACCAGCACTACCGACAAGGGCATTATTCCCCCCAGCCCCAGCGCCGCAGAATATGCGACAGACCCGACAGGCAAGCCGCTGATCCAGAATTTGGCGGACCCGTTCGACCTGTTCAATGGCTGGATGGCCGAGGCGCGCGCCAAGGAACTGAACGATTCCAACGCGATGTCGCTCGCCACGGTCGATGCGGACGGTATGCCGGATGTGCGCGTCGTGCTGTTGAAGGAAGTGACCCCTGCGGGCTTCGTCTTCTTCACCAATCTGGAAAGCGCCAAGGGCCAGCAGCTGAAGGCCCATCCGGTGGCCGCGCTCGGCTTCCACTGGAAGAGCCTGCGCCGTCAGGTCCGCATCCGCGGCACGGTCGAGCGCGTCACCGACGCCGAGGCGGACGAATACTTCGCCACCCGCGCCGCCCAGAGCCGGATCAGCGCCATCGCGTCGGACCAGTCGCGCCCGCTGCCCGACCGGTCGGTGTTCGAACAGCGCATCGCTGAACTGTCCGAAATCTATGGCGACGGGCCGGACATTCCGCGCCCCGAATTCTGGGGCGGCTTCCGCCTGACGCCGGTCGAGATCGAGTTCTGGCAGGACCAGGCCTTCCGCTCGCACGACCGTTTGAAGTTCACGCGAACAGGCGACGGCTGGGAAACCGGCCGGCTTTATCCCTGAAGCTCGCTGATCCGGCAGCCCCGTGCTTCCAGAATGTCCCGCATCTGCCAGTACGCTTGGGGCGTACGATAAAGCGGAATACGCGGGTGCAGGTGGTGCACGATATGATACTGCATTCCCATTGAGCCGATGTTGCCGAGAATGGAACGGAACCCACGCGTGTTGCGATAACGCCCGGTTTCTGCCGCCGGATGATGCGGCGCCCAGCTGAGATAGTACTGGATATAGGTCAAGGCGATATGCCGGGGCAGCCACCACAGCAGGGCCGCCTCGATCGCGTGACCGCTCCAGGCGAGGGCGAACAGGATGCCGTAAAAGACGATGTCGTAAAGAACGGCATCGAGGATCACATCCTGCCGTCCGATGCGCTGCAGGGTGACGCCATACGCATTGGCCTCGCCTTTCGCGCCCGGCTGGCGGTTCATCAGGCTTTTCCAGATAGCGTGCAGCGGCCCATTGGCATGCGTGGAATAGTCCGGATCGAGGTCCGGGTCATTGGCGTGCTTGTGATGCTCGATATGAGTCAGGCGCGCCACACGATAAGGCAGGACCAGAGGGATGGTTGAAATGTGGCCAACGGCTTCATTCAGCCAGCGGAGCCTGGAGCCGGGGAGGGCGATAATGTCATGCTGCGCCTCGTGCGAGGGCAGGTAGGACAGCATGATGTTCAGTGTGGCGATGAAAAAGCCGGCCCAGAGCGGCAGATAGCCGAGCAGGACCAGAGGCCACAGGGACAGCCAGACCGCAAAATTGGTGAAGGCCCAGACCACGGCAAAATAAGGGAAGCGTCCGATATGCTGACGGGCGATGTCTCGCTCGGCGCGCATCAGCTCTGTGTCTGTCAGTGTGCTTGCTGATGGTGTCATATCCAGCGTCCTCGAAATTGTGCGACGAGTCCGTACGCCCCGCCCACCAGCAAACCGGCTGCGAGCGGGGAGATGCCGAAGGGCGGTGACCAGTTCAGCTGACCGATGATCTGCGCGATCAATGGCGCAAGGAAGCCAAGGGCAAAGATCAAAGGACCGAACCGGAAGACGGAGCGAATAACCTGTTCCATATCAGAAGTAAGCCAAAAAATGACGCATGCGTCAACTTTATTCGCTCCGCCCCGGCGCGATTTTACACGAGGCCGGCCGATGTGCTCTCCACCACGAGGTGGGGCACGCCATCGCTGGTCTTCGTGAACGAGACGCCAGCGGGCGAAACCGTCGCGGTCACCCGTTTGCGGAAAGCCGAGAAGCTCTCGAACTCCACCACATCGACCGGTTCGTCGAACTCCAGCGTCACTTCGAAGGCCGAGCCGCCCGCCATTTCGCGCACGGCCAGCACACGGCCGCCAAAATCCTGTTTCAGGTAGCGGCCAGACACCTGGTCGCCGACCTGCAGCAAGACCTCCGGCATGTTCGACAGGCGGGCCGAAGCCGTGTTCCAGTCGCGATAGCCGAGTTCCTTCGCCACGCATTCAAGCGCTTCGGAATGGGAGATGGGCGTCCCGGCTGCTGCCAGTTCCGCCCGCAATTCACGCGCACGGGCTTTTGCCTGGTCGCGGTTTGAGATCGATAGATAAGACATCGGAATCATCCTTGTCCGGGCAGTCGCTTGTCAGCGGGGCTCGCCTTGCCGCGGGACTGCCGGTTGGACCGGTGTTCCGTGTTTGCATGTCGCGGCGTTCTCACGCCGGGGGATCTTCACCGTTAGACTTCCGTCTCGCGAGCGGCAGGCGTCCCAGAGCCCGGCGCGTCACATAATCCTTCAGGGGCGTAACGTCAATGATTGCCATGTCCGCAGGGTCCGCGCTAGGAATTGGCAGTCGGCGTGGCAATTCCTGTCCGCGTCTTACATCATTCAGGGGGTATCCATGAAACGTGGCCTGCAGGTCTTTCTCGGCATTTTCTCGCTCATTCCGGTCATCTTCGCCATTCTCGGCTTCGTGCACGGGGCAGGGCGGTTGTCGCCCGAAGGTGTCGCCGTCGATCTCGACAATCAGTACCGGTACTTTTCCGGCATGTACCTTGTCGTCGCCTTCCTGCTCTGGTCGATCATCCCGGCCATCGAGAAGCATGGCCGCACGCTGTTCCTGATCAGCGCGGCAATCTTTATCGGCGGCCTTGGCCGGGTCATATCCATGATGACGATGGGCACCCCGGCACAGGACCAGGTGGTTGCCCTCGGCATCGAAATGGTCGTGCCGGTGCTCTTCATTGTCTGGCAGCGCGCGGTGGCGGCGAAGGCCTAGCGCCCGCAGGCTTCCCGGCCCACATCGTCGGCCTTGATCAGGTCTGCCACGCGATAGGGTTCGTCCGTCGCCAGCAGGACGAGGCCATCTGCGGCGAGGGCTTCGTATTCGCTGGCATCGCCGTCGGCGAGATAGACATCGTCCAGCCGTTCGCCTTTGCGGCCCAGCGTGCCGAAGGCCGGCTCGACGCCGACCTTTATCAGCCGTTTCCAGGCATAGGCTTTCGGTTCGTCCACACCGGTCCAGCCGATCAGGCGGGTGCGGTCGATGCCGCGGCCTTCCAGCTTCGCCACATCCCGGTCGCCATAGGCGGAGGCGGTCATCATGAAGCTCGGGTCTATGGCGGCGATCTCGGCCGCCTGGTCGTCATTGTAGGAAATGAAGATCACATTCTCCGCCGCGTCGGCAGCCTTCACAGCGGCGGCGATGTTGCGGAAACTCGTCGTCGGCTTCTTGTCCAGCTCCAGCACGGCACCGGTCTGCTTCGCCCAGAGCAGGGCATCGGTCAGCTTCGGCGGATGGAAGCCGGTGCGCCGCCCGTCATTGTCTTCCAGTTCGAGGCCGCTCATCGTCTCCCAGTCGGTGTCGGAGACATAGCCGCGTCCGGTCGTGGTGCGATTCAGCCGGTCGTCATGCATCAGCGTCAGGACGCCATCCCGCGTCTCGGCGATATCGATCTCGAACACACGGATGCCCTTGTCGAAGCCGTGCTGGAAGGTCTCGATCGCGTTTTCGGGGAATCCTTTGTCAGGCCCGCCGCGGTGGGCGGCAATAGCCATGCCGCCATTCTCGCGAAGGCAGTCAAAATATTCCGGCAAGGGAAGGGCAGGCGAGGAAATTGTTGCAGTCTGCACCCCGGCGTCCGGCCCGGCGGTCTCAGCCGCGCCGCAAGCCGTCAGGGCCAGCGATATCACGGAAAATGCAAATCTTTTCATGGTGCGACCCTCAATTCCTTGCCTAGCGTCACCCGCGCGAATACACACACTTCGGTTACAGGACAATGACGCCGCGGCAAGGCGTGAAAAGGAGGAAACGGCATGAAAGGCCTGATGCAGGACTGGCAGCTCACCACGAACAAAATTCTCGAGCACGCCAAACGGGTCAATCCGACCCGCGAGATCGTCACGCGCCGCGTGGAAGGCAATATCGAGCGCATCACCTATGGCGACCTGTTCGATATGTCGAAGCAGGTGTCGACCGCGCTGAACGATGAAGGCATCGGCCTTGGCGACCGCGTGGCGACGCTTGGCTGGAACTCCGAGCGTCACATGGCCTCCTGGTATGGCGCGATGGGCATCGGCGCCGTGCTGCACACGGTGAACCCGCGCCTCCATCCGGAACAGATCGCCTGGATCATCAACCATGCCGAAGACAAGGTCCTGATCTTCGACAAGACTTTCCTGCCGGTCGTCGAAGCCATCAAGGACACGATCCCGACGGTGAAGTCCTTCGTCATCTATGCCGGCGCCGACACGATGCCGGAGAACACGCTGGGCGCGGTGCCGTTCGACATCTGGATCGACGGCCGCTCCACCAATGTGCGCTGGGGCGACTTCCCGGAAGATACGGCCTGCGGCCTCTGCTACACGTCCGGCACGACGGGCGACCCGAAGGGCGTGCTCTACTCGCACCGCTCCAATGTGCTGCACACGATGATCACCATGCAGCGCGATGCCATCGGCATGGGCGCGAACGATGTCGTGCTGCCGGTGGTGCCGATGTTCCACGCCAATGCCTGGGGCCTGACCTTCAGCTGCCCGGCGACCGGTGCGAACATGGTGATGCCGGGCGCGCAGATGGACGGCGCGTCGATCTACGAACTGCTCGACACGGAGAAGGTGACCATCACCGCCGCCGTGCCGACCGTCTGGCTGATGCTGCTGACCCACCTCCAGCAGAACGACCTGAAGCTTCCGCACCTGCAGAAAGTGATCATCGGCGGCTCGGCCGTGCCGGAGAAAATCCTGCGCGCCTTCGAGGAAGACTATGAAGTCGACGTCGTTCACGCCTGGGGCATGACGGAAACCTCGCCGCTCGGCACGCTGGGCACGCTGCCGCCGCACATGGTCAGCGCCGACATCGACACCCGCATGAAGCAGAAGCTGAAACAGGGCCGTCCGCCCTTCGGTGTGGAGCTGAAGATCGAGGACGATGAGGGCAATGACCTCGCCTGGGACGGCGCAACCTCCGGCCGCCTCCTGGTACGCGGCGCCGCCATTGCAGGGGCCTATTTCAAGGGCGCCGGCGGCAATGTGCTGGACGAGGACGGCTATTTCGACACCGGCGATGTTGCCAACATGGACCCGTATGGCACGATGCAGATCACCGACCGTGCCAAGGACGTCATCAAGTCCGGCGGGGAGTGGATCTCCTCCATCGACATCGAGAACATCGCGGTCGGCCACCCGAAAGTCGCCAATGCGGCGGCCATCGGCATCTACCACCCGAAATGGGACGAGCGTCCGCTGCTGATCATTCAGGCGGCCGAAGGTGAAAATCCGACCAAGGAAGAAATCTTCGCGGCGCTGGAAGGCAAGATTGCGAAATGGTGGACCCCGGACGATATCGCTTTCGTCGATAACATCCCGCTGGGCGCCACGGGCAAGATCAACAAGCTGGCCCTGCGCAAGACGTTCGAAGACTACAAGCTTCCGACGGCGTAAGCGTCATGGATCTCGGCCTGACGGATAAGGTGGTCTTTGTTGCCGGCGCGAGCCGCGGCATCGGCCTCGGGATTGTCGAGGCCTTGCTGGCCGAAGGCGCGAAGGTCGCCATGGCGGCGCGCGGGGAGGAGGCGCTGGAAGCCCAGCGCGCCCGCCTCGCCGCCGAATATGGCGAGCACAAACTCTGGGCCCGGGCAGGGGACCTGCGCGACAGCCGCACCATCGACGAGATGGTCGAGGCGATCGAGCATGAGTTCGATCCGCTCTGGGGCTCGGTCGCCAATGTCGGCCTGCACCCGTGTCCTCCGGGATACGAAGTCGACGACGAGACCTGGACGGCCGGCCTGCAGCAGAACCTCGACAGCGCCTTCCGCCTTGCCCGCTCGTCCCTCCGCAAGATGGAGCCGCGCGGTGAGGGCTCGATCCTGATGATCTCGTCGATTGCGGGCCTCGGCGCGCTCGGCACGCCGGTCACCTATGGCACATCGAAAGCGGCGATGAACCACCTCGCCAAGGAGCTGTCCCGCGTGGCCGGACCGTCTGGCGTGCGCGTCAATGCGATTGCGCCTGGCAACATCATCTTCCCGGGCGGGGACTGGGAAGAACGCTCCACCGGTCCGCGCGGCGATTCCTGGAACCGCTGGATCCGCCGTGAAGTGCCGCTGCAGCGCTTCGGCCGTCCAGACGAGATCGGCTCTGCCGCTGTCTATTTGCTGAGCCCGCTGGCAAGCTTCATCACCGGCGCCATCCTGCCGGTGGATGGCGGCCAGACAAAGTAAGCATCGCTGAAGCGGGGGCTCAGCCCGCGTCGGTCACATGGATCGACGGGTCGGGTTCCTGAATGCTGATCAGGTAGCTCAGCAGGAGGTCGGTGCTTTTCGGCCCGAACTGGAACTGCGGCATCTCCGGATGGCCGACTTTCAGCCCGTCGCGGAAATCCTCTGCCAGCGCGTCGCCGTCATAATCGGCCAGCAGGTAGCGCAGTGCCGGGGCGTCGGTCCGCCGGGGGTCTTCCTTGTCGATGCCGTGGCAATCGGCGCATTGGGACGAGGCGATCTGGCGGCCAAGCGCCACTTCCTCAGTCACGGGCAGGCCGGTCACGCCAAGATCCTCTTCCGCCGTGATGTCGATCTCACCCGCTTCGGCCAGTTCTGCTTCAGGCGGCGGGGTCTGCACGCAGGCGGCCATCAACGGCAGGGCCAG
Source organism: uncultured Hyphomonas sp. (assembly GCF_963678875.1). NCBI lineage: Bacteria > Pseudomonadati > Pseudomonadota > Alphaproteobacteria > Hyphomonadales > Hyphomonadaceae > Hyphomonas > uncultured Hyphomonas sp. Next base: position 744,289 of record NZ_OY787457.1, read on the forward strand.
CGGAACGAGGGCATAGATCAGGCGGCGCATGGCGCTCTCCTTTACCGGACAAGGGCCCATGATCGCGCGATGCGGCACCGAACGCAATTCGTGATTATTACGGATATCACATGGCCGCCGTTCCAGCCGGGCGAACCCGGTCAGCCGTCTGCGGGCTCAGCTTCCTGAATGCTCTTCAGATAGGTCAGCAGCACGTCTGCGCCGAGCGGGCCGAAATGGAATTGCGGCATGTCCGGATGGCCGACTTTCAGCCCTTCCTCGAAACTGTCATGCAGCGTGTCCGGGTCGTAATTGTTCAGCACGTGCCTCAGGGCGACCGTGTCGGCACGCAGCGCGTCCTGCTGGTCGAGACCGTGGCAGTTCGCGCAGACAGCGGAGGCGACACCGCGGCCTTCGTCGATCTGCTGTGCCAGCGGCGCCTTCTGGGACTCGCGGATTTCCATCGCCTCGCATCCGGCAAGGGCAAGCGGAATGAGAATGATACTCAGTTTACGCATAATATTACCTCCCGTCTTTTTGTTTCCCTGAATGTCTCAAAGAAATGCCTTTGCGGCAATTCAGGAGAATTACGGGGCAGCGCCAATCATCCGCCGTGATGGTCCGCTATAGTCCGACTTAGTCCGTTATAGTCCGGTATGGTCATGGCAAGTCATGCATGATCATGCCGAAGTCATGTTTCCTGCCTCCTTAGTCATGACGGAATCGCGGCCGGGGAAAGCCCGGCGCCAATCCCTCACCTCCCACGCCCTTGCGGGCGCGGGGCCCGCCTCTCCCGGAGGGAGAGGGGTGAACCCGGCGCCGCCGCGAACCTGTTGCAATGACGAAAGAAAACCCCTCTCCCGCGCGCGGGAGAGGAGAGGCCCGCCGCCACAGGCGGTGGGAGGTGAGGGCTCATCTCTATCCACCCCCTAAGCCCTCTGTGTCACGCTCGGCCTCATGACCGACCGCACCGCTTTCCTCTCCCAGGCCTTCAACACGCTCGTCCGCGCAATCGCGGAAGCAGGCGTGAATGTCGATCTCTACAAGGCACCTGAAACAATCTCGAAAACGGTGAACCGCCGCGTGCGCGCGGAACTGAAACGGCTCGCCGTGCTGCTCCGCCGTCTGATCTTCCTGTTGGCGCTGCAGATGGAGCTGGCGCCTTTGAAACCGCGCATCGGCAGCAATTATTATGAGCCGACGCAGGAAAGCGCAGAGTACCGCTACATCTTCACCATGGTCCCCGCGCCTTCACGCCCATGCCCGCATTTCCTGAAAGGCCCGGTGACGCTGCCCGTGCCCGGACCCGTTCCCGCCGCACCGTTGATCGCGCGTTGGAACGCCATGCTGGACACAATGAAGCACCATAAGCGCCGCGCGAAGCGGCTCGCCCGCACGCTCCAGCGCTGGCAGGCGGCAGGCGAAGCCCGTCCCCACGTGCCGCCGGTCTCGTATGTGCACCGCATGCCGGCGGCCGTCGCGCTCGTCTCGGGCGGGCTGACCGTTCAGCTGATTGAGGCGCTGAAGGACTGGCCGGATACGAGCTGAGCTTTCCCACAATCAGGGTTTTTGCCGGAACGCTGAGGCGTTTCCGGTCACAGGTGCTGACCCGCGCGCAGGCTTCGACTTCGTTCAGCATGAGCGCTCCTGAAGTGCGGACTCATCCTGAGCGAAGTCGAAGGATGACTGATAGAGCGCACAAGCCCGGCGCTTGCGCTTGGGCCTGCCTCGGGAAATCGATCCACCGGATCGATTTCTGATCCTCGGCAGCGCGCAAACTCATCCCCACCAATCACGCAGGTTTGATCCATCAGGGGGGACAAACACGTAACAGGCCTGTAAGCCTTGGCAGAACAACAGGGAGAGGGAAGCCCATGACAAGTTCGGATCAGAGTGGCGGCTGGCGCGGCCGGTTTTCAGTCTTTGCGCTCGCATTCGCCATTTTCGGCGCGATCTGGTTCTTCATCGCGGCCGGGGGCACCAAGCTGGGCCTGTGGGACTGGCGCACCGGTTTCGGCACGCTGACCATGGGCTGGGGTCCGAAAATCGTTATGGCGGCCCTTGCCGTCTCCTTTATCGCCATCATTGTGTCTCTGGTGATGGCGCCTCGCAAGCGGCCCTTCATCCTGGCGCTGGCGGCCCTGCTTGTGTCCGGCCTGTCCATGGGCCGCCTGTTCGCGGCGGGCGAGAACGCCAAGCGCCTGCCGCCGCTGCACGATATCCAGACCGATTGGGCCAACCCGATCATGCCGACCCCGGCGCTGCTCTCCGCCCGCGCCTCGACCGGCGCCTACAACGAGATCGAGGAAGCCCCCGTCATCGCCGATGGCGCCAAGGGCAACTGGCCGGGCATGGAAGGCCGCCTCGTCTCCGAAGTGCAGGAACAGGCCGAGTTTGATCCGGACCGCCAGAAGAAGGAAGTCTCCGCGCCGTATCCGCATCTGGAAACGCTCGTCCTGCCCACCGTATCGTTCGACATGGCCTACCAGGCTGCGCTGGAAACGGTGAACGACCGGGGCTGGACCATCGTCACGGCAGAGCCGGAGGAAGGCCGCATCGAAGCGACCGACACGACTTTCTGGTTCGAATTCAAGGATGACGTGATGATCCGCGTCCTGCCGGAAGGCGAGAATGGCGCGCGCGTCGATGTCCGCTCGGTCAGCCGCGTCGGCCTGTCAGACCTTGGTGCGAACGCCAAGCGGGTGAAACTCTTCATCGAAGACTTCGAAGCCCGGCTCTAGGAGGCAGGCGCTTCAGGTTCCGGCTCTGCGCCCAGTTTGAGCCAGCGCGCGACCGGCGAGATCGTCCAACCCTGCGCCACCAGGGACACGGTGACGATGACGAAGACGATGTTGAAGAAGCCCACCGTGACCGGTCCCGGAGAGATCACCGGATAGATCGCCAGCAGGACCGGCACGGCGCCGCGCAGGCCGACCCAGCTGAGGAAGAGGTTTTCCTTCAGCGAAAATCCCGTCCAGCCAACGCTGGCGAACACGGCCAGCGGGCGGGCAACCAGCATCAGCACGGCGGCGCATGCGATCGATGGCCAGAAATCGGCGAGCAGCGCACTCGGCGTGACAAGCAGGCCCAGCATCAGGAACAGGACCATCTGGCAAAGCCACTGGAACGCCTCGTTGAAATCCTGGATCCGGTCGATCGGCCGGCGCAGGAAGGCTTTCATCATGAAGCCGGCCAGGTAGACCGCGAGGAAACCGCTGCCGCCGAGAAGTGTCGTCCCGGCATAGATGGTCAGGGCGCCCGACAGGGTCAGGGCGGGGTAGGTGCCCATGGGCAGGGTCAACCGGTCCGTCAGCCAGGCGAGCAGGCGGCCGCCCGCGAGGCCTGCCAGCATGCCGATGCCGGCCTGCTGGACAAGGAAGAGGATCAGCGACACGGCATCCGGCTGGCCGCCAGCCGCCTGAACGCCGACCAGCGTTGTGAGGGAAACGGTGAGGAAGATGGCCATGGGATCATTGATCCCGGACTCCAGCATCAGCGTATCCCGCAGCTTTGTCCGGAGGCTGATCCCGCTCTGCTGGACGAGCAGGAAGGTTGCCGCCGCATCGGTCGAGGCGACGGCGGCGCCCAGCAACAGGCCCTGCAACCATGTCAGGTCCCATATGAATTTTGCGGCAAGGCCCGTGACGCATGCCGTGATCAGCACACCCAGTGTGGCAAGACTGGTGGCCGGAATGCCGGCCGTTCGAAAGACAGTCCGTTTCGCTTCCAATCCGCCTGCAAACAGGATGACGGCCAGGGCGACACTGCCGAGGTCGAAGGCCAATCCGAAATTGCTGAACTGGATATCGCCGGGACCGTCCTCGCCCAGCAGCATGCCAATCACCAGCGCCAGCAAAAGGAAGGGGGCACCCGCTCGCCGGGCCAGCGGCATCAGGGCGAAGCTGGCGAACACAACAAGACTGCAAACGAACAGGAACAATGCCAAGCGGGCAGCCTCTCAACCAAATTTCGGGATGCCTGTCAGATGGGGGCAGGTAGACGGGATTTCCAATTGTTTCCGGGGCTTTTCTGCACGATGTACGCCAGTGGTCACGCCAGCGGGCGAATGCAGCGATCCAGCAGTTCCGGTACACTGCGTCGGCTTGGCAACTTACGAACGCCCCATCGGCAGTATCCGCCCGTAACCAGTTCCAGAGCCGGGCGAAAAGGTTGAAATTTGTGTTAACTTTTGGTAGTGATCCGGCTCCTGAAGGGGGCGATCATGTTCCATCACAAAGTTCAGTATAACGGGCGTGAGTACTCGATTGAGCTGGTGCTGAGTGAAGAGGCTGTCGAGCAGGGCAAGCTGGGCTTCGAAATTACCGGCACGGTTCGGGACCTGGATGAAGAGCGGCGCGAGCCCGAAGAAGTGAAACTTCATCTCGAAGTCGATTTGCAGGAAGAGGTTATCATTGTCCGCCACAAGGATGATGTCATCGCCACCATTCGCTTGGACCATCCGAGCTTTGAAGGGCTTTTGGAGTTTCCGCCGGGATTTGCCTTCAGTCGCCCAATTGAAGATGTCGTTTTCGAAGAATTTCTTGAAAGAATCCCCGCCATCGATCCGGTGCTGGGCTGCTTGTTGAGAAGTGCCGCAAGCACTGCTGTTGGTCAGACGGTGCGGTGCTGGCGGCGGTGGCGCGATCAGGTTGAGGGATTCAGGCGCCTTGCCAGGGCTATCGCCGGGTGTCTCAAAACGAATGGCTGGCGAATGGCAGGGGTTTTTGTCTTCCGTACAGGACGGTGCTTCCTGATGGGAGGCGTGTAAGCGTCCGCTGACGGCTTACCGGTCTTTCGGGTCCAGGGCGTCGCGCAGGCCGTCGCCGATAAAGTTCAGGCAGAGCAGGGTGACCGCCATCGTGCCGGCCGGGGCGAGCAGCATCCAGGGCTTCTCCTCCATCCGCGCGGCGCCGTCGGAGATCAGCACGCCGAGCGAGGTCAGCGGCTCGTTCACGCCGAGGCCGAGGAAGGAGAGGAAGCTCTCCGCCAGGATCACGACCGGGATGGTCAGGGTCACGTACACCGCCACCGGGCCGATCACGTTGGGCAGGATGTGGCGCAGGATGATGGCCGGGCGGCTGACACCGGCGGCGCGGGCGGCCTCGATGAATTCCTTGCCCTTGATGGCGAGGGTCTGGCCGCGAACGATCCGTGCCATGGTCAGCCATTCGATCGCGCCGATGGCGGCGAATATCAGGAAGATGTTCCGCTCGAACACGGTCAACAGCAGGATGACGAAGAAGATGAAGGGCAGGGCGTAGAGGACGTCCACGATGCGCATCATGAAATTGTCGACCCGGCCTCCGAGATAGCCGGCTGTCGCGCCCCAGGTCACACCGATCACAAGGCTAACGGCGGTGGCGACCACGCCGACCATGAGCGAAATGCGCAGGCCGATCATCAGGCGGGCCATGAGGTCCCGTCCCTGAAGGTCCGTGCCGAGGATGTGCATGTTCTCGAGCGTCGGCGCGATGGCGCGTGCGCCGGAAATCGTGCGGTAGTCGTGCACCCAGACCATCGGTCCGAAGATTGCGATGAGGACCAGCACGCCCAGCACCCACATGGAGGCGACGGCGGCCTTGTTGTGAAAGAGGCGCGCGCGGGCATCGTCCCACAGGGACCGGCCGCCGGCGATGGCCTGGTTCACGGGTTCGACGCGCCGGGTGGGGTCGAGAAGCGGGTCAGCCTGGCTCATCAGTCGTACTTCACTTTCGGGTCGAGCACCGCGTAGAGGATGTCGGCGACGAGGTTCAGGATGACGATCAGGCCGGCATAAACAATGATCGCGCCCATCACGAGCGTGTAGTCACGGTTGAGGGCGCCGTTGACGAAATAGGAGCCGAGCCCCGGCAGGCCGAAGACCTTCTCGATCACCACCGAACCGGTCATCACCCGCGCCATGGCCGGGCCGGCATAGGAGATCAGCGGCAGCATGGCCGCAGGCAGCGCGTGGCGCGCGATCACCTGGCGCTCGGACAGGCCCTTGGACCGGGCGGTGCGGATATGGTTGGAGCGCATCGTCTCGATGATCGAGGCGCGCATCAGGCGGGAAATGATGGCGATCTGCGGCAGGGCCAGCGTGATGACCGGCAGGGTCATGTTGTGCCAGTTCATGCCGATATTGGGGTAGGTGCCGAGGCCGCCGACGGCAAATATGCCGGCGCCAAGGGCGAAGATGAGGATCAGGATCGGCCCGGTCACAAAGGTCGGGATGGATATCCCGAACATGGCAAGGCCCATGACGCCATAATCTGCCGAGGAGTTTTGCCTGAGCCCCGCAAAGACGCCCAACAGGGTGCCCAGCGTTATGCCCAAAATCATCGCCAGAGAGCCGATGGTGAGCGAAATCGGCAGGCCGTCGGCGATCAGGTCGTTCACGCTCTTGCCAAGCGTCTTGTAGGAGGGGCCGAAATCGCCCTGGAGCACGCCGCCGACATAGTTGAGATATTGCTCGTGCAGCGGCTTGTCGAAGCCGAACTTGGCGGCAATCGCCTTTTCCGTGGCCGCCGGCAGCTTGCGTTCCCCGTCAAATGGCCCGCCCGGAGCCGCCCGCATCATCAGGAAGGCCATGGTGATGATGGCCAGCATGGTGGGGATGGCGATCAGCAGGCGGCGGGCGGTGTAGCCCCACGGGATCCGGCTGAGGGCGCGCTGCAGGGTGGACAAGGGCAAATTTCCGTCGTTGTTGCAGGGCCATAGCGAAAAGGTGTTCCGCCAAAACCTTGGCAGAACGGATATCCTTCCTTAGCTAGGTATCCGAATCGATCAAGACCGTCTCAACAGACAGGACCCTCCCAAATGGCTGATATCCGCCGCGTAACAGACGCATTCGCCGTTGCTCCGCAAATCTCCGAAAACGATATCGAGGAAATCGCCGCAGCCGGTTTCAAGACCATCATTGCCAACCGGCCGGACGGTGAAGGCGGCATTGAGCAGCCACGCATGGGGCCGATCCGTGCCAAGGCGGAATCCCTAGGTCTGACCTTCGTGGCGTTGCCTTTTTCCGGCGCCCCGACGCCTGAAATCGTTGAGCGCATGGGCGGAATCCTGAATGAGGCCCCTCAGCCCGTACTGGCGTATTGCCGCACCGGAACGCGCTGCATCACCGCCTGGGCGCTGACCCATTCGGGGCAGGGCACCGGGCAGGAAATCGTCGACGCCGCTGCAGGTGCGGGCTACGATCTCTCCAGTATCGAATCACTGCTCTAAGGGCAGTTCCGTATGGCCGGTGATCACAAATGCGCCGCATTAAGTGTGTTGTCAGTGAGCTGGCGGCGTGCGAGGCAGGAAACCGGCCGCGGACCGTGTTAGGAGACAGGGGCCGCCAGTCAGGAGAGTACGGGATGACAGACCGGTTGTGGCTGACCGATTTCAAGTACGATGACGGCGCGATGCTGGTGAAGAAGACCGGCGCCCGGATCCCGCTGACTTTTTCGCTGATCAACGACGTTTTTACCTGGCTCACCTTCTACGGTGCCGCCCAGTCCTGGCGCATCTGGCGCCGCATTGAGGGCCACAAGCGCCCGACCATCGCTTTCTTCCCGGACAAGCCGCGCCCCTGGTATTTCATCTGGCCCGTCATGCATGTGGCCGGCGCAAAGCTGATCGATGATGTCACCAAGGCGGACATCGTCATGCAGTTCGATGATTGTACCGAAACGAACAACAAGCTGCCGGACGTCAAGGAAGGCGCGCGCCTCGTCAATTTCGCCTGCCACGATGTGTCGAAATCCAAGGTCGGTGTCGCGTTCGAAAAAGCGGCGGGCTATTCGCTCGCGGTCGACCCGACGACCTTCACCGGCCGGATGGTGGAAAAGTCCGAACTGAATGCGGCCCATGATGGCCGCGTGCTGGAAGGCCCGCTGGACGAAGCGGTGCCGGGCAAATGCTACCAGGTCCTCGTCGACAATGAGATTGAAGGCGGCCTCGTGGAAGATCTCCGTTGCTGCCTCGTGAACGGTTCTCCGGTTGTCGTTTTCCGCAAGCGCCGTCCGCTGGAGCGCCGCTTCGCGAACGAGAATGTCGAAGTGCTGCTCGACGAACCTCGCAATTGTTACACGGCGGATGAAATCACCGTGATCGAGCGCTTTGCGAAGGAAATGGGGCTGGACTGGGGCGGCATTGATTGTCTACGTGATCGCAACAGCGGACGACTCTATATCGTCGATGCGAACAAGACCGACATGGGCCCACCGGTTGCCCTGAAGCTTGGTTCCAAGCTGAGGGCGACGCGCCGTATGGCACAGGCCTTCGGGACACGGTTTGCACCGAAACGGCGATAAGGGTATGTCTGCAGGCTGAATATCGAGAGACTGCACATGGCCATCCCTTATATCAAGGAAATCGAATTCGAGTACGGCGTCGTCCAGCAGATGACCCCGCTGATCCGCCGGGTGATCGCGAACAATCCCGGCCCGTTCACCTATGTCGGCACGGGCGTATACATCATCGGGCATGGCGAAGTGGCAGTGCTCGATCCGGGGCCGGAACAGCCTGAGCATTTCGAAGCCCTGAAAAAGGCACTTGAGGGTGAAACTGTCACCCATGTCCTGGTCAGCCATGGCCATTCCGACCATTCGCCGCTGGCCCAGCCACTCGCCGAATGGGCGGGCTGCAAGACCTACGCAAAGAATTGCGGGGTGCCGACGGCGAAGGGCGAACTGGGCAGTGCGGACGATCTCGGCTTCATGCCTGATGTCATGGTTGGTGACGGTGATGTCATCTCCGGACCCGGCTGGACGCTGGATGTCATCGAAACGCCCGGGCACACCTGCAACCATCTCTGCTTCGGTTTGCGCGAAGAAAATGCGTGCCTGTCGGGCGACCATATCATGGGTTGGTCCACAACCGTCGTTGCACCGCCGGATGGCGACATGGGCGACTATATGCGCAGCCTGGAAAAAATCCGTGTGATGAAATTCGACGCGCTCTACCCGACGCATGGCGATCCGGTGAAGGGCAAGGACTTTGTCGAGCACTTCATCACCGAATATGCCGAACACCGCCGTGAGCGGGAGCGGGCCATCCTGCATCATCTTTCCGAAGGGGAGAACCTTATCCCCGAAATGGTGAAAGAGATGTACAAGGACGTTGACAAGCGCCTTCACCCAGCTGCCGCCATGTCGGTGCTGGGGCACATGATCGAGCTGTTGAAAACCGGCCGTGTCACCACGCCGGACGAGAAGCCGACCGTGCGTTCTCACTTCGAACTGGTGCGCTCCGCCGCCTGATCCTGCTAACGCACGCTGAGGCCGATCCGCCGTCCTGCCGAGAGGTAATTCGCGGCGGCGACGATGGAATCCGCATCGATCATGAAGTGCCAGTAGAGATCATCGATCGTGCCGGTCTGGCCGAAATGCTCGACGCCGAGCGGCGCGGTGCGGTGGCCCATGACAGACCCGATCCAGGCGAGCGTCGCCGGGTGGCCATCCGTTACCGTGATCAGGGTCGCATCGCGCGGAACATCCGCCATCAGACGTTCGATCTGGCTGGTGGCTTCGCCGTGGCCACGCGCGCGGGCCCGGCGGGCTGCGGTCCAGCCGGAGTTCAGCCGGTCAGCGGACGTGATCGCCAGAACGCCGATATCGCGCCGGTCATTGCCGATGCGTCCGGCCGCCTCGATGGCCTCCGGCGCGACGCAGCCCTGATAGGCGATGACGACTTCGCAATTCGGGCCCGGTTCACGGAGCCAGTAGGCGCCGTCCACGACGCCTTGCCGGAAGGCCTGATCGTCCCGCGCCTTGAGGCCCAGCTGTTCCAGCGGCCGCGTGGTGAGGCGCAGGTAAACCGAGCCGCCGGTCTCGTCGCGTAGCCAGGTGCGCTCGTCCGGGTCGTTCTCGCCACTGCGCTGAAGATAATCGAAGCTCCAGTCCATGATGATGGAAAGCTCGTCGAGATAGGCAGGCTCGAAACTGACAAGGCCATCCTGGCTCATACCGATCAGCTGCGCGCCGATAGACTGGTGCGCGCCGCCTTCCGGCGCCAGCGTTACACCCGACGGCGTGCCTGCGATGATGAAGCGCGCATCCTGGTAACAGGCATAGTTCAGCGCATCGAGGCCGCGCGCGACGAACGGATCATAGACCGTACCGATGGGAATGAGGCGCTCGCCGAACAGGGAGTGCGAGAGCCCCGCGGCACCCAGCAGCAGGAAGAGGTTCATCTCCGCAATGCCAAGCTCGATATGCTGGCCAGCGGGTGAGAACTGCCATTTCTGCGTCGAGGGGATGCGCTGCTGGCGGAACGTGTCTTCCTTCTCCGTCCGGGCAAAGAGGGAGCGCCGGTTCACCCACGGGCCGAGATTGGTGGAGGAGGTCACATCCGGGGAGGTCGTGAGGATACGGTCTGCAATCTCGCTCTCACCCTTGGCCAGCGCATCGAGGATCTTGCCGAAGCCTGCCTGCGTGGAGAGCGTGCGGTCGTCGAGGAAGACCGGGCCGGGGGCATCCACTTTCGGCGCGGTGAAGCGGCGCGGGCCAGCCTCGAAGAAGGGAACGTGGCCAAGGAATGTCTCCAGCGCGGCCTTGTTTTCGACGGTGGCCAGTTTCTCCCATTCTTCGCCTTCCGGCACGCCCATATGGCTCTGGAAGTCTGCCATCTGGGCCGGGTTCATCAGGCCGGCATGATTGTCCTTGTGGCCGGCCAGCGGTGTGCCCCAGCCCTTGATCGTGTAGGCAAGGAAGACGGTCGGCCGGTCGTCGGTGATGCGGTCGAATGCCTCTGTCAGCGTTTCGAGGCACTGGCCGCCGAGATTGTTCATCAGGGCGTTCAGTTCGTCGTCGCTGCGCTTTGAGAGCAGGGCGGAGACGTCACCCTGGTCGCCGAGGTCGTCCATCAGGCGTTTGCGCCAGGCTGCGCCGCCCTGATAGGTCAGCGCCGAATAATCCGCATTCGGACTGGACTGGATCCAGGCTTTCAGCGCTTCGCCGCCCGGCTCCTCGAACGCGGCGCGCTGCAGTGCGCCATGGCGCAGCACGACCACGCGCCAGCCGAACGCCTTGAAGATCGACTCGATCTTTTCCCACAAGCCCTCATGCACGACGCCGTCGAGGCTCTGGCGGTTATAGTCGATGATCCACCAGGTGTTGCGCAGCTCGTGCTTCCAGCCTTCCTGCAGGCACTCATAGACATTGCCTTCGTCCAGCTCCGCATCGCCCACCAGCGCCACCATGCGGCCGAGCGGGCGCTCTTCGGCCCAGTCCTTTGCGGCGAGATAGTCCTGTACGATGGAGGCGAATGCCGTTTCCGCCACGCCGAGGCCGACCGACCCGGTGGAGAAGTCCACATCGTCCACATCCTTGGTGCGGCTGGGATAGGACTGCGCACCGCCATAGCCGCGGAAGCTCTTCAGCTTCTCCAGCGTCTGGTTGCCCATGATGTACTGCATGGCGTGGAAGACGGGGGAGGCGTGCGGTTTCACCGCCACGCGGTCTTCCGGGCGCAGCGTGTGGAAATAGAGCGCCGTCATGATCGACACCATCGACGCGCAGGAGGCCTGGTGCCCGCCCACCTTCACATCGCCTTCGCCCTTGGGGCGCAGGTGATTGGCATTGTGCACCATCCAGGCTGAGAGCCAGAGCAGGCGCTGTTCGAGGGTTTTCAGGTGAGCCAGTTCGCGCGACATGCCTCGGGTCCTTGTGTCGTGCCGCCGCCGGTCGGGCGCAGCGTCCGTCCTGTCTGCGGACAATATCACTGGTGCTTCAGGAAATCCCACTCATTCACATTGCGATTTCCCGGCGGTATTGCATAAAATCCTGCGAAATGGAGATTTCGAGGTGAAAATGACCAGTCTGGACAAAACTGACATCAGGATTCTGGATGCTCTCACAGAACAGGGCAGGATCAGCATTTCGGATCTGTCTACCTCGATCGGCCTGTCTCAGACTCCGACCGTGAACCGTATCCGGAAGCTGGAGGAAACTGGGGTCATCAAGGGCTACCAGGCGCATCTCTCCGAAGCCCTGCTCGGCGGCGCGATCTCGGTCTTCACCTGGGTGTCGCTGGTCGATCAGAACCGGAAGACGCTGTTGGCCTTCGAGCAGACCATGGAACAGTCGCCGGAGGTTATGGACTGCTACCTGATGACGGGAGACGCCGACTATCTCCTTCGCATCGCCGTGAGTGCGCTCGACGAGTATGAGCGCTTCCTGACGGAGCGGCTTGCGGGCCTGTCGGAAGTACGCAGCATACGCTCCAGCGTCGCGCTACGCCCGGTCGTGCAGAAGCGCCGCCCGCCGGGATTGTCCCGGCAGGTGCAGGCGGGCCCGGCCAGGCCGGGCAGGTAGCCGTGGCTACATCGCTGTGTCGCGCAGCTCCGACAGTTCCGGATAGTCCGGATCGCGCTTCTCGATCCGGGCCTTGAAGGCCTCGGCCATGTGCGGCGGCGGGAACATCGCGGCGTTCCAGACGCCGATATAATCCAGCGTGTCGGCAGTGCTGTGGTCGCGGCCGTAATTGATCAGCACCTTGCACCCCGTCACGGCCAGCGGGCTGTTGCCGGCGATCTCGCGCGCGACGCCCATCACGGCTTCCATCATCTCTTCGTGTGTGTCGAACACGTCATTGACGAGGCCGATCTCCTTCGCCTTGGCGGCGGGCAGGCGCATGCCTGTATAGGCCATCTGCTTCGCCCAGCCTTCGGGAATGTAGCGCTGCAGGCGCGGGAAGGTGCCGACATCCGCCGTCATGGCGATATTGGTCTCCATGATGGAGAAGAAGGCGTCCTTGGTGCACCAGCGGATGTCCCCGGCGGAGATCATGTCCACCGCGCCGCCGATCACGCCGCCATGCAGCGCGAACAGCACCGGCATGCGGGCCTCTTCCATGCAGCTGAAGCTGTGCTGGATGTGCTTGATGTTGGAGCGCAGGGCCTCGGCCATGATGTAGCGGTCATGCTTGGGCGCATCGCGATCGCCTGTGAAGACATCCGTGTCCATGCCGCCGGAGAAATGCTTGCCGGTGGACGAGATCACGATCACCCGCGCACGGGCATTCTGGTCGATGTCGTGGATGATTTCCGGCAGTTCGTTCCAGAACGCCTTGTTCATTGTGTTCAGCGCCTCGGGCCGGTTCATCCGGATGTGGGCAATCTTGTCTTCGATGGTGACTTCAAAACACTCGTAGGCCATGCGTTTCCTCCTGTTTGGAGGGAACCTTAGCAGCGGGCCCCGGCCCGGCCAGACATGACGGAGGGTCAGCCCCGAAAGCTCAGGCTGTGACGGCTTCGGCCCGGTTCGGCCGCATCAGCAGGCGGACAATGGCTTCGTCCACGCTGATCTCGCCTTCGATCACGGCGGCGACGGCATCGCAGATGGGCATTTCCACGCCGTGTTCCGCCGCCAGTTTCCGCAGGACGGGCGCGGTTGCGACGCCCTCGGTCACGGCGTTGCGCGCCCCCATGATGCTTTCCAGAGACTCGCCTTTGCCGAGCGCCATGCCGCAGCTCATGTTGCGGCTGGTTTCCGACGAGCAGGTCAGCACAAGGTCGCCGAGGCCCGAGAGGCCCGCCAGCGTTTCCCGCTCCGCGCCGAGCTTCAGGGCAAGCCGTGTCATCTCCGCGCTGCCGCGCGCGATCAGGGCTGCATGGGCCGACCTGCCGAGCCCTTTGCCGAGCGCGATGCCGCAGGCGATGGCCAGCACGTTCTTCACGGCGCCGCCGACTTCCGCGCCCAGAAGGTCATGACCGAGATAGGGGCGGAATGTTGGGGTCGAGATCGCGGCGATCAGTTCCGCGCCGAGCTTCTCGTCCTCAATCGCAAAGGTCACCGCCGTCGGCAGGCCCTGCGCGACGTCGATGGCGAAGCTTGGGCCGGACATGACGGCAGGCACGGCCTCCGGCAGCTCGGATTTCAGCACCTCGGTCATGAACTCGCCCGTCGCAAGCTCAATCCCCTTGGAGCAGAGCACGACCGGCGTGCCGGGCTTCAGCGTGCCTTTCAGCGCCTTCAGCGTGGCGCGGGTGTGCTGGGCAGGCGCGACGGCAAAGACGGCGTCCATGCCGGCGAGGTCTGCCAGCTCGCTCGTCGCCTTCAGGGCAGGCTTCAGCGCGACGCCGGGCAGGAAGATGGTGTTCTCGTGCGTGGTATTGATGGCCTCGGCGACGTCCGTCTCGCGGCACCAGATCAGCACATCCTGCCCCTCGCGGGTCAGCATCTGTGCGATGGCGGTGCCCCAGGCCCCGCCACCGATCACGCCGAACTTCTTGAAATGCGTTGTCATGCCCGGAAATTGGGCCAAACCGTCACTCTGGGCAAGCCGCCGCTGTCACTGCAGCGATCAGGCGAAGTCGAACGTGCCGGTTTCGCCTTCCACCGTGATCTTCACATCGCGTCCAACGGGGCTGGCATCCTCGCGCAGCACGGCGAGCGCGGCCGGGCTGGCATTGGCGAGGGCGCGGCGGCCATCCGGCAGGCGGGCGAAGATGATGCCCTTGTTCGGGCCTTCCTTGCCGTGCGTGACGGTGAAGGTTTCGAGCTTGGCGGCACAATCCTCTGAGCACACATCAATTTCTTCGGCCGGCCGGGCATAGCGGGCGACGGGTGTGAACTCAGCCGGTTTGGCCGTCGAGTAAACGCCGACGGCTTCCTTGGTCATCCAGCCGCCATTGGCGAGGACAAGACCAAAGGCGCCCGCATCGCCGCGCAGCTTCGCGACCATTTCAGCAATTCCGTGCAGGGAGTAATTGTTGCCCGGACCGCCAAAGAAGGGCAGGCCGCCGGTCAGCGTCAGCGGACGCTTGTCGGTTTTCCAGTCGACGCCAAGCGCCTGCGTCGAGGAGAACACGGCGCAAGGGAAGCAGGAATAAAGATCGAAGTGTGCCATGTCGGCAGACGTCTTGCCGGACTGTTCCAGCGCGCGGGAGATCGCTGCGTCCATCGCGAAGGAGCCATCCAGCCGCGGGCGGACGGAGATGAAATCGTCCGAGCCTTCACCGGCGCCGTGCAGGTAGACACGCTTGTCTTCCGCGATGCCGAGTTCGTCGGCCTTGGACGAACTCATCACGATGGCGGCAGCGCCTTGGTTCACGGCGTCCTGCGCGATGAACCATTTCAGGAATGGGTCGGCATATTCGTAGTTCGCCTTGGACGGCGTGGACAGGAACTCGACCAAATGCTCGACCGGGAACTGGGACCATGGGTTCTTCGCCGCAACGGCCGTGAAAGGCTGGAACAGTTCGGCCATTGCCTTGCGATGTTCGCTGCGCGAGCGGCCTTCGCGGGCAGCGATGGCATTTTCGAACATGGCGTAGAAATAGGCCGGGGCAACGATGCCGTGCTTGATCTCTTCGCGGCTCAGCATCATCGGGCCGGTGCCGCGATCTTCGTATTCCGCGTCTGCGCTGTCAGCCCAGTTGATGTCCACGCCATGGCGGCGGGCACCCTTGGAGGCGCGGTTGGCTTCGGAGCCCGAGATCAGCGCGCATTCGATTTCGCCCTCGAAGACCTTCGCGGCCATCTCGTTGACGAGCGCCTGCGGGCTTTGTCCGCCGACCGTTTCGTAGATGAGGTTGGCAGGGGCAGCGCCAATGTCGCGCGCCAGCGTGCCGGGCAGGTTCGTATTGTGACCGTGCGGGTGCGGGGCGCCGCGCACGGAGTCCTCGAAGATGCGAACCACGGCGAGTGTGTCGATGGCGCTTGCGATGCCTGCGGCGCCGGTGTCGGCAAGGGCGGCCTTGGACGCGTCCGCCATCAGCGACAGCGGGGAAGGAGCCCCGGCTGCACCGGCAGAGCCGTCCCACTGGCTGAGGCTTTGACCCACGCCGACTAGAACAGGAAGATCCCCTTTGGCCATCGTTCGCTCCCGAATATAATTATGCCTGATCCCTGCTTATCGCGGGATCAGGCAGGATTCGAGATGGGACGCCGGGGAAACCCCTTAGGGCAATTTCAGGATGCTTCTGCCGGTGCGCGCGACAGGGTGAAGCCCTTATAGTCATTCGCAGCGACATCGTCGCAGACTTCCCGGTAAACACCGACGCCGCCGACATAGGGCATGAACACCCGTGGCTTGCCGGGCACGTTGGCGCCGAGATACCAGGAATTTGCCTGCAGGTAGAGCGTTTCGGATGCGACCTCATTCACATGGGCCACCCATTCGGCTTCGGCTTCCGGGGTCGCTTCCACCACGGTCAGCTGCCGGTCGCCCAGATCGTGGATACAGTCTGCAATCCAGTCCACATGCTGTTCGATGGACACGATCATGTTGGACAGCACTGACGGGCTGCCGGGCCCGGTGATCATGAACATGTTCGGGAAGCCGGAGACGGAGAGACCCAGATAGGTCAACGGACCGGCGGCCCATTTGTCCTTCAGCTTCAGGCCGTCCCGGCCGCGAATATCTATCCGCTCCAGCGAGCCGGTCATGGCATCGAAGCCGATGGCATAGATCAGCACGTCGAACTCAAAGTCGCGCTCGCTGGTGCGCAGGCCGGTTTCCGTGATGGTTTCGATGGGCGATTTGTTGAGGTCGATCAGGTGGACATTGTCCTGGTTGTAGACCTCGAAATAGCCGGTATCGACAACCAGCCGCTTCGTGCCGAAGGGGTAGGTCTTCGGAATGAGCAGGTCTGCCGTCTCAGGGTCCTTCACGATTTCCCGTACTTTGCCGGAAACAAAATCCGCCAGGAATTTGTTGGCCGCCGGATCGACGCCGGTATCGGCATAAGGTGCGCCGACGCAGAAGCCGCCCTTCGCCCAGCGCCGCTCGAATTCGCGAAGGCGATCTTCTTCCGTTTGTTCTACCGCCAGGTCTTCGGTCGGTTCCAGCGTCACGATGCCGATGCCGGATTCGCGCTGCTGCTGGCGATAGTCTTCACGG
Organism: uncultured Hyphomonas sp.; assembly: GCF_963678875.1. Taxonomy (NCBI): domain Bacteria; kingdom Pseudomonadati; phylum Pseudomonadota; class Alphaproteobacteria; order Hyphomonadales; family Hyphomonadaceae; genus Hyphomonas; species uncultured Hyphomonas sp. The sequence continues at coordinate 761,083 of NZ_OY787457.1, forward strand.
TTTGCCAGCCAGTCTTCCCGCACGGCCGGATCGAGCGGGCCGTTGTGGGCAGGCACGCTGTAGTTCGGGGTGCGCTGGAACACGAAGAGCTCGCCGACCTGCGGCGCGATTGTCGTGATTGTCTGGATGCCGGACGAGCCGGTGCCGATGATGCCAACCCGCTTGCCGGAGAGATCGACGTCCTCGGGCCAGGTCGCGGTGCTGAGGGTCAGGCCTTTGAAGTTTCCTGCGCCCGGAATGTCGGGGGTCTTGGCCGAGGAGAGGCAGCCGGTCGCCATGACACAATAGCGTGACTCGATGGTGTCGCCATGGTCCGTCATGATCCGCCATAGTCCGGCCTGGTCATCGTATCGTGCGGACTCGACACGGGTATTGAGGCTGATGTCACGGCGCAGGTCGAACCGGTCGGCGATGTGATTGGCATAGTCCAGCAGCTCGCCCTGAGGCGCGTAGCGCTCGGACCACTTCCATTCTTCCTCCAGTTCCCTGGAGAAGGAGAAGGAATATTCCTGGCTCTCGATATCCACGCGGGCGCCGGGATAACGGTTCCAGAACCAGGTCCCGCCGACGCCGCTGCCGGCCTCGAAGACGTGCGCGTTCAATCCCATTCCGCGCAGCCTGTGCAGCATGTACATGCCGCCGAACCCGGCTCCGACGATCACGGCATCATATTTCGTTGTTTTGGCAGGTATTTTTCCTGCACCGGCACCTTTGGCTTCCGGCATTGTGTTTCCTCCCGCTGCTCTAGAGCGAGTTGGAATTTATCACATGATTCAATCTTTGGAGCCTGTCACGCGAGGGCAGCCTGATCAGAGCAGGTCGTCGCGGCCCGTTTCGCGCAAGGAAGAGACGACCTTGCCGACATCCTGCGTCCGGTCCTTCGACGCCACGAGGATGCGCCCGCCTTCCACGACGACGCACAGATCCTTCACCCCGACCAGCGCAACCATGTGATCGGGATCCGACAGGACCGTGCAGCCCTCCGCATCAATCGAGACAGGCGGGTTTGTGTTGTCCTGCTTGCGGATCGCGCCGATCATGCCCCAGGTGCCGATATCGTTCCATTGGCAGTCCAGCGGCGCATAGATTGCGGCCTTGGACGTCTGCTCCATTACGGCATAATCGACGGAAGTGGAGCGGACGGCCATGAAGCATTCCGGGTCCAGCAGGATGTTGCCTTCCGGCCTGCTGGCGGCTTCCAGCGCGGCGGAGGCGGCGTCCAGAATGTCCGGCGCATGGTTTTCCAGCTCGTCGATCATCAGTGAAGCCGGGAACAGGAAGATGCCGGCATTCCAGCTGAATGCGGGATCGGCGATATATTTCATCGCGGTTTCAGCGTTCGGCTTTTCCTTGAATTCGGTCACCGTGTAGAGCGACCCGCCGATGGTTTCACCGCGCTGGATGTAGCCGAAGCCGGTTTCGGGCCGGTCGGGCTTGATGCCGAAAGTGGTGATGTAGCCGGACTTGGCCATGCGGGCGGCCTCGGTCACGGCGGCGACAAAGACGTCCGGCTGGCCGATGAAATGGTCCGACGGCAAGAGCAGGGCGAGCCCGTCCGGATCCTGCTCGGCAATGTGGCGCGCCGCGACGGCTGCAACCGCCGCTGTATTGCGAGCCATGGGTTCGAGGATCACGGCCCCGGCTTCCACGCCGATGTCAGCCAGCTGCTCCCGGACGAGGCCAGCATAGCGCTGGTTGGAAATCACGACCGGCGGGGCAAAGTCTTCGCCCTTCAGACGCAGGACCGTGTCCTGGAACACGGTCTTGTCGGTCACAAGGCGGTGGAACTGCTTTGGGTGTGCCTGCACGGATACCGGCCAGAGGCGCGTGCCCGCGCCGCCGCACATGATTACGGGATAAATCCGCATGATCTTCCTTTCGCCGTCCCCAGCCCTGACCCAATACCGGCCGCCGCCTGGTGATCAGGCGCCGAGGAAGCCGTTCTCCCGAAGGTAGTCCAGGATTTCCTCGGCAGCGTCATCAGGGCTCCGGTCCACCGTGTCAATCCGCAGCTCCGGATTTACAGGCGGTTCGTAAGGGCTCGATATACCGGTGAAATTCTTGATCTCTCCTGAACGCGCCTTCTTGTACAGGCCTTTGACGTCCCGTTGCTCGGCAACATCCAGCGGCGTGTCGACATGGATCTCGATGAATTCGCCCTCGGCCATCAGGTTGCGCGCCATCTGACGCTCTGCCCGGAAGGGGGAGATGAAGGAGACGAGCGTGATCAGGCCCGCATCGGACATCAGCCTGGCGACGTTCGAAACACGGCGGATGTTTTCCACGCGGTCCACATCGGTGAAGCCGAGGTCGCGGTTCAGGCCGTGACGGACATTGTCGCCGTCCAGCGTGAAGGTGTGCTTGCCAAGCGCGAAGAGGCGCTTCTGCAGGGCGTTCGCGATTGTCGACTTGCCGGAGCCTGAAAGGCCCGTGAACCAGAGCACCGCCGGCCGCTGGCCTTTCTGCTCGGCCAGCGCATTGCGGTCGACATCCATGGCCTGCCAGTGGATGTTCGAGGCGCGGCGCAGGGCAAAGTCGATCAGGCCGAGGCCAACCGTGTCATTGGTCATCCGGTCGATCAGGATAAAGCCGCCGAGGTTGCGGTTGACGTCATAGGGATCGAACGTGATCGGCTGGTCGAGCGAGATGGTCGTCACACCGATCTGGTTAAGGTCCAACGTCTTTGCCGGCATGTCCGACAAGGTGTTGACGTCGATGCCGTATTTCGGGGCGTTCACCGTTGCCGTAACCGTCTTGGCGCCGATCTTCAGCAGGTAGCGGCGGCCGGGCAGGAGCGGCGCCTCATTCATCCAGAGGATCCGGACCTGGAACTGGTCGGACACTTCGGTCGGATCATCCGCCGTGACGATGGCATCGCCGCGCGAGGCGTCGATCTCGTCGGCAAGGGTCAGCGTCACCGACTGGCCGGCCACGGCTTCCTGCAGGTCGCCGTCTGCGGTCACGATCCGGTCGATCGTGGATTGCTTGCCGGACGGCATGGATTTCACCCGGTCGCCGGGTTTCACCGTGCCGGAAGCGATCTGGCCGGAGAAGCCGCGGAAATCGAGGTTTGGGCGGTTCACCCATTGGACAGGCATACGGAAGGGCGCGGTGCGCCGCTTGTCGCCAACCGGAACGTTTTCCAGGTATTCCATGAGGGCCGGGCCGTCATACCAGTCGGTCTCGTCCGAGCGGCTGGTGATGTTCACGCCCGCCAGCGCTGACATCGGGATCGGCTGGATTTCGAGATCGGTCGCGAGCTCGTCTGCGAAGGCATAGAAGTCGTCGACAATGTCATTGAATATCGTCTCGTCATAATCGACGAGGTCCATCTTGTTCACGGCGAGGACGAGGCGGCGGATGCCCAGAAGCGTCGTGATAAAGGCATGGCGGCGGGTCTGTGTGAGGATGCCCTTGCGGGCATCGATCATCAGGATGGCAACATCTGCCGTCGAGGCGCCGGTTGCCATGTTGCGCGTATACTGTTCGTGCCCCGGCGTGTCGGCGACGATGAACTTGCGCTTGTCGGTGGCGAAGAAGCGGTAGGCGACATCGATGGTGATGCCCTGTTCGCGCTCGGCGGCGAGGCCATCGACCAGCAGGGCGAAATCAATGTTTTCCCCTTGCGTGCCGACTTTCTTCGAATCCGCTTCCAGCGAGGCAAGCTGGTCTTCGAAGATCATCTTGGAATCGTACAGCAGCCGTCCGATCAGGGTCGACTTGCCGTCATCGACGGAGCCGCAGGTGATGAACCGCAGGAGCGACTTGTTCTCGTGCTTTTCGAGATAAGCGCCGATATCGGTGGCGATGAGGTCGTCAGTGAGGCGCATCAGAAATAGCCCTCTTGTTTTTTCTTTTCCATCGAGGCCGACTGATCGACGTCAATGACGCGACCCTGCCTTTCGGACGTCGTGGTCAGCAGCATTTCCTGGATGATGTCGTCGAGCGTTGCTGCCGTGCTCTCGACAGCGCCGGTGAGCGGGTAGCAGCCAAGCGTCCGGAAACGGACGGATTTCATCACGGCGGTCTTGGCCAGGTCTTCCGGCATCCGGTCGTCATCGACCATGATATCGACGCCGTTCCAGTTCACGACCGGGCGCTCAGCGGCGAAATAGAGCGGCACGATCTCGATGCCTTCGCGGCGAATGTATTGCCAGATGTCGAGTTCGGTCCAGTTCGAGAGCGGGAAGACCCGGATGCTCTCGCCCGGATGAATACGGGTGTTGAAGACGTTCCAGATTTCCGGGCGCTGGCGTTTAGGGTCCCAGCGATGCTCGGCCGAACGGAAGGAGAAGATCCGTTCCTTGGCGCGTGATTTCTCTTCATCGCGGCGTGCCCCGCCGAAAGCTGCGGAGAATTTGTACTTGTCGAGCGCCTGCTTCAGCGCCTGGGTTTTCATGACATCTGTGTGCACGGCGGAGCCGTGAGAGAACGGACCGATGCCCTCGCGCACGCCGTCCTCGTTGATGTGGACGATCAGGTCCATGCCCATCTCTGCGGCCTTGCGGTCGCGGAACTCGATCATTTCGCGGAACTTCCACGTCGTATCCACATGCATCAGCGGGAAGGGCGGGCGTGACGGGTAGAACGCCTTCATGGCCAGATGCAGCATGACAGCCGAATCCTTGCCGACGGAGTACAGCATCACCGGGTTTTCACATTCGGCAGCGACTTCGCGGATGATGTGGAGGCTTTCGGCTTCCAGCCTGTCGAGGTGGGTCAGTTGGGGCAAAAGATCGGGCTCCGTAATTCTTGCAGGGGCTTTATGCAAATGCCGGGCGAAGTTGGAACTTAATCTAGCATTCAGATGAGCTTATGGGAGCACCCGCTGCTGCAGCGCAGCGCCGTTCCAGCCGGCCTTCAACTGCGATTTCAATCTGTCAGAGCCGGAAAACCTGTCTGGACGCGTTTCCTGCATTGCCCGTGACTGTTGGGCGTTGCTGCAGATCAGGGACAAGTCTTTGTCGCAATTGCTCACAAAGTTTCATTGTTCTGCCGTTTTGGCAGGGTCTAAGTAGCGCTCAACAGAAAGCGGAGTGGATTATGTGCGGAATTGTTGCGATTTCAGGAAAAGAGCCCGTTGCCGGTCGGCTGATCGATGGGCTGAAGCGCCTGGAATATCGCGGCTATGACAGCGCTGGCATTGCCGTGACAGCTGCAGATGGACTCGACCGCCGCCGGGCGCCCGGCAAGATCGTCAATCTCGAATCACTGCTTCGCGAACACCCGATGAACGCCACGACCGGCATCGCACACACCCGCTGGGCGACGCATGGCAAGCCGAACGAGAGCAATGCCCACCCGCACATGGCGGGCGGTGTCGCCATCGTCCACAATGGCATCATCGAGAACTTCCGGGAGCTGCGGGACGCGCTTCAGTCCGCTGGCCGAACCTTCGAATCCGAAACCGATTCCGAAGTCATCGCACAGTTGCTGGACCAGAAAGTCAGCGGCGGGGCAGATCCGGTCGATGCTTTTGAAGCCGTGCTGGCCGAACTCGAAGGTGCGTTTGCTCTGGCAGTCATCTTTGAAGGGCAGGAAGGCCTGATGATGGGCGCGCGGCGGGGCAGCCCGCTAGTGCTCGGCTATGGCGAGGGTGAGATGTATCTCGGTTCCGACGCCATCGCACTGGCCCCCTTCACGCGTGACGTGACCTATCTGGAAGAGGGCGATTGGTGCATCCTCACGCCAGACAGTTTCGACATCCGCAATGCACGCGGCGAACGTGTGAACCGCAAGCGCGTGACCTCCGCCGTCAATGACGCACTAATCGAGCGCGGTGAGTATGACCACTTCATGCTCAAGGAAATCCACGAGCAGCCGGAATCGATCGCCCGGTCGATCATGCCCTATGTCGACCAGGTGGCTGGCACGCTGGACATCGGCACCGTGGCGACCGCGTCTTTCACCGCGGCAGACCGCGCCGTCGCAATCGCCTGTGGTACCGCTTACTACGCCGCGTTCACCGCAAAATACTGGTTCGAGCAGGCAGCGCGCCTGTCGTTCGAAACGGATATCGCGTCCGAGTTCCGCTACCGCCAGCCGGTTCTGCCCCAGTCCGGCCCGGCCCTGTTCGTCAGCCAGTCCGGTGAGACCGCCGACACGCTGGCCGCGCTGCGCTATTGCCGCCAGAACGGCACCACTGCCGTGGCCATCGTCAATGTACCGGAAAGCTCCATCGCGCGCGAAGCCGGCGCGATTGTCCCGACGCATGCAGGCCCGGAAATCGGCGTCGCCTCGACCAAGGCCTTCACGGCGCAGCTGTCGGTGCTTGCGGTGATGGCGCTCGCTGCTGCGCGGGCGCGGGGCCATTTGCTGCCGGGTGACGAGGTCAAGGCGGTGAAGAACCTGCTGGCGCTTCCGCGCAAGGTAACTGAAGCGCTGGAATCCCAGGAACAGATCGCCGAGATTGCAAAGACGCTGACGCAGGCAACGGATGTGCTCTTTCTCGGTAGGGGGCGGTACTATCCGCTGGCCCTGGAAGGCGCGCTCAAACTGAAGGAAGTGTCGTACATCCACGCTGAAGGCTACGCCGCTGGCGAACTGAAGCACGGGCCAATTGCCCTGATCGAGAAAGACCTGCCGGTGGTTGTTGTCGCGCCGAAGGACGAGCTGTTCGAGAAGACGATTTCGAACGTTGAGGAGATCCGCGCCCGCGGTGCGAGAGTGATCCTGATTTCTGACGATGCAGGCATCGCGCTGGCTGGGAACCGGGCGGACCATGTGATCCGCCTGCCGGATGGCGACGACTTCACGCTGCCGATCCTTGCGGCGATCCCGCTGCAATTGCTGGCCTACCACGTTGCCGTCGCAAAAGGCACCGATGTCGACCAGCCACGTAACCTCGCAAAATCGGTCACGGTCGAATAAAGCGCAGGGAAAGCAGGGGCTTTCCTTTCGGCCACTTCGTGTTGTCGTGGGTAGGCGGCTGCGGCTAGTCTGTTCCGAATCCCGGAACAGAGGAGCGCCGCTTGTCCACAACCGATCTGGAAGAAATCGAAACACGGGTTGTTCAGCTGATTGCGGCGAAAGGGCCGATGATCGGAAAGGAACTCGCCGAAGAGATGCCCGATGTTCCGGCGCTGGCCCTGTGGCAGGCCTGCTATCGCAGCCGGACGTTCCAGGTTTCGCACTTCGCCAGCTATTATCTGCGCTACGACATCACGCGCGATGACCAGGTGCGCCTCAGCCCGTCGATCCAGCGCGATTTCCTTTCCTTCTCGCTGTTCGGCCTGCCCGGGCAAAGGGACCAGATGATCGAGCGGCAGGGGACATTGTCCAATTTGCACCGCGAGATCAGCCGCGAGAAAATCAGCGTTGCCCAGCTGGTAATGAAGCAATTGTTCGTCAGCCTTGGGCGTGAGGTGCGCAGCCAGCTCTGCGCCTTCATCGCTGGAGATCTTGCTTACTTCCTCGCCCATAATGAGCCGCGCGAGCATGTGGCGTCGGGGGAAATGGTGAAGGGGTCGGATATCGATATCGTCATCATCCTCAGCGAGTCCCTGCCGGACGAGATCAAGACCCGCATCGACAATGAGATGATGGCGCTGAAGAGCCTCTACCTGCGACACCCGCAGTACCGGCACGAAATCGACTTTATCTGCAAGCGCAAGTCGACCATGGAAAAGCAATTCCAGTATACGGATATTCATGACAAGATCGCGAGCAAGATTGCCTATGAATCCATGTTCCTTGGCGGGTCTCTTACCCTGTACATGGAAGTTCGTGATGCGATGGTCAGGACCGGGGTCGACCGCCTGATTGAGCAGGACTTCGACCATGCCCTCAAGGACAGGAAGAATGCGATGCACCAATTGCTGAAAGTGCCCGGTGATTCCATCGACGAGGAGACCCGGTCCCTGTTCCATTTCTCGCAGGAACGCGTGGAGTTTTCGTAAGGTCGAGGCGAACACCTGTTGGTGTTCCATTCACGATTTTTGGTGCAGGATGAGGCGGCACAGCACTTGTGAAATCCAGGGGACGGTGTCCAAATTCGGAGGTCGAAGGGCATGCAGTTACGGAAACAGCGGTCGCGATACCTGAAAACTGCCATGGTTCTGGCGGTCGCCGGGCCTGCTCTGGCCATGCTTGGGGCCTGCGCCAGCGGAGGCGGTGGGGGCGGCAGCTCGGCCGTGACCCCGACGTCGCCGCCCCCGCCACCGCCCGCTCCGCCACCACCGCCTCCGCCTCCGCCGCCGCCATTCCCATCAGCCATCGCGCCCGCGTCCGCGTTCGAGACGAGCGAATATGAATTGACGGGCGGTTTGCCGGTCATCGGTGCGTCTTCGGCTTATGCGATCGGGGCCACCGGTGCAGGCATCAAGGTCGCCGTTATCGACACCGGAGCGATCGATAATCATCCGGACCTGCAGGGGGCATTCGTGCAGACATTCGATGTCTGCGCCGACACAGCCTGCAGCGGCTACGATGCGAACGGAGATCCGACGACCACGACACGCCTGCCGGACGATATCGACACCAGCGGCCACGGCACGCTTGTCTCGGGCGTCATCGCTGCGCGGCGGCAGGACGACTACACAACGCCTCTCGACGACAACAATTTCAACGGCGTGCAGGGCGTCGCCTTTGAATCCTCGATCGTCTCGATCCGGGCCGACAGCCCCGGAAGCTGCGCGCGGACGGGTGAGGACGAAGGTTGTAACTACAGCGACTCTGCCCTCGTGCGGGCGATCCAGTACGCGCTGGATCAGGGCGCCAGCGTGATCAACATGTCGCTCGGCGGCGAAATCGATGCCAATCAGGACCTGGAAAACGCGGTGCGGAATGCGGCGGCGGCGGGCGTCCTTGTGGTCATCTCTGCCGGCAATGACGCCGAACCTGCCACCGATGACGGGATGGGCAATATCACCCCGGCGATCGGTGCTGAACCGACGGAGCCCGCCTATATCGCAGGGCAGTCCCAGTCGCTTGGTCGCGTCGTGGCGGTCGGGTCAATTGATGTCGTGGAGCCGACGCCCACCGAACCAAACCCCGGCTATCTCAAAATTTCGAGTTTCTCCAACCGCGCGGGGGATGCCGCGAAGAATTATTATATTCTGGCTCCCGGAGAAGGTGTTGCCACGACTGGACTGGACGATGATGTTTCGCATCCGGAATGGCCTGCTTGTTCCGCCACGGTCACGCAACAGTGCCGCGATGCCGATGACACGCCGGACTACTGGTATGCAAATGGCACATCCTTCTCGGCTCCCTATATGGCGGGTGCGCTGGCGCTGATGCTGCAGACATTCCCGAACCTGAAGGACAGGCCGGAAGTCGCGCTGCAAATCCTTCTGGATACGGCGGATGATTATGTCGACGCGAATCCCGACCCGATCACCGGCACAGCGGCGGGTGTGGGTGTCGATGACGTGTCCGGCGTCGGCATCCTGAACCTCGCCCGGGCGTTTTCGCCACAAGGCCAGCAGACGCTGGACTTCGGGACAGAGAAAGTGTCCATCGGCGCTGCGCTGGCCCCCAGTGGCGGCGCCTTCGGGGACTGGGCCTCAAATTCCGGCGCGATGAACGGTCTTGTCTTCCGGGACGGGTATGATCGCGGCTTCGTTCTGGACGCAGACTTGGTCTCCGCTCAACTGCCATCGGGCCTCTCGGGTGACAGGATCGTTGACTTCGGGACCCGGGCTGACTGGGCCGCGGGGGATACCCATTCCGTCCGGGCCGGTGACCTGTCGTTCAACTGGACACAGGCGCGGCTCTATGACGATCCGACGGCGCCCTATCAGGAAGATCCGCAATCGACTTTCCAGATGCGCTACAGCTTCGGCGCCAACGATGTGGAAGTCGGGCGTGGCGGATCACTTACGAGGCTGGCGCCTGACATATCTCTGTTGAACGAGCCGGGCGTCGGTAATGCCTTTTCGACTGGCGGCGCCTGGGCGAAGTTCAGCCACCATCTGGGGCAGGGCCTCGTGATGGACTTCTTTTCCGCCGAGCAGGGCGGACGCAGCCAGTCCGGTTTCCGGTTCGGCCGGGACAAGCCGCGCTGGTCCTACCGCTTCGGTGCAACCTTCGTCGACGATGCAAACACAGCACTCGGTGGGTCTGTGCAGGATCGTTTTGGTGCGGAAGACCAGACACGCATGACGGCCTATGCGCTGGAAGGTGCCTGGCTGGCCGGGCAGCGCTGGACACTGTCTTCCGGACTGGAGATGGCGAGTGTCGAGTTGCCGGGCGTCAACGTGAGTGAAGTCTGGACAAGCCGATGGTCCCTTGGCGCAAGCCGACCGGCGGGGCCGGGACGCCTCAGCCTGATCGTCGCGCAGCCATGGCGGTCGGAGACGGGATCGATTGCGCTGAACGCGCCAGTGGCGGTCGATGTCAATGGCGCACTGATCCATCAGACGATCAATGCCGGCCTGACACCGAGCGGGCGGCAGGTCGATTTCGAAACGCGGTACGGATTCCATCTGGCGGACAGCTGGACCGGCGAGGCGGCAGCGGTGGTATCGACGACGCCAAACCATATCGCGGGTACGGAAGAGGAGAGTGCCTTGTGGTTCAGGCTTTCGACAGACTGGTAATGCCGCGCGCTGTTGCGGCGCTGGGAACCATTGCGGCGCTTGCCGGATGTCAGTGCCTCGGGCTGCACACGCCGGAAACTTCAGCCGGAACGGAGGCTGCGCCAGCCTGTCCGGCTGTGACCAAGGCGGAGGCCTGGGTGAACCGCATGCCGACCATCGGCGATGAGCCGACGAAGATGATCGTGATGCTGGGCGTCGAGAGCAAGGACAGCTGGTTCCTGACGCCGCTGGATATGCCGGCAGCGCAAGGGCTGGTCCTGGACCTGAAACCCGGCGGGGCCGCTGTGCCGGGCACAGTCGGCTATCGCCAGATGGCGCCTGCGCCGTTGCCGGCTGGAATCAGAATCCTTTGCCGGGGCAGCGAAGTCGCCACCATCGATAATGTGATGATCGTTCAGTAGCCTGCCTAATTGGCGAGGCGTGCGAGCTCCGACGTCAGGTCCGTCTTTTCCCAACTGAAGGCACCATTGTCGCCCGGCTGGCGGCCGAAATGACCGTAGGCGGCGCTGGGGCTGTAGATCGGACGGTTCAGCTGCAGGTGCGTCCGGATGCCTTTCGGGGACAGGTCGAACAGTTCCCGGATCGCTTTGGCAATGCGGACTTCATCTGCCTTGCCGGTGCCATGAGTGTCGACATAGATCGACAGCGGCTGCGACACGCCGATGGCGTAGCTCACCTGGATCGTGCAGCGGTCGGCAAGGCCAGCCGCAACGACGTTCTTGGCGAGATACCGCGTGGCATAGGCCGCCGAACGGTCGACCTTGGACGGGTCCTTGCCTGAGAAGGCGCCGCCGCCATGGGGCGCAGCGCCGCCATACGTGTCGACGATGATCTTGCGGCCGGTCAGGCCTGCATCGCCATCCGGGCCACCGATATAGAAGCTGCCTGTCGGATTCACGTAAAACTTGTCTTCCGGCGGGAACCAGCCTTCCGGCAGAACTTCCTCGACCACAGGACGGATGATTTCGCGCAACTCGTCCTGGCTGACATCCTTGCCGTGCTGGTGAGAAACGACGATCGCGTTCACGCCAACCGGCTTTGAGCCTTCATATTGCAGCGTCACCTGGCTCTTGGCGTCCGGCTCCAGTTGCGTGCGGGCGCCGGAATGGCGCAGGGCGGCCAGCTTCTGGAGGATCTGGTGCGAGTAGACCAGCGTTGCCGGCATCAGCTCTGGCGTCTCGTTGGTGGCGTAGCCGAACATGATGCCCTGGTCGCCGGCGCCTTCTTCCTTGAACAGGCCCTGGCCCGCTTCAACGCCCTGAGCGATCTCCGCGGACTGGCCGTGGACGAAATTATCGATGCTCAGGTTCTTCCAGTGGAAGCCATCCTGTTCATAGCCGATCCGCTTCACCACGGCGCGGGCGGCTTCGTTCATTTCCTCATCGGTGACGACGGCGCCGTTGTTCGTACGCACTTCGCCGGCCAGCACGATCTTGTTGGTCGTGGTCAGCGATTCGACGGCGACCTTGGCCGACGGGTCCTTGGCAAGGAACAGGTCGACGATCGCATCGGAAACCTGGTCTGCGACCTTGTCTGGATGCCCTTCCGAGACGCTTTCGGACGTGAATTCGTGGCTGGAAAGTTTCATGGCAGTTTCCTCTGAGGGCTTATCTGGCGAAGACAATGGTGCGGCCGGCATGGCTGAAGACGCGGTGTTCTGCATGCGCCTTGACGGCGCGCAGCAGGGCGGTGCCTTCCAGGTGGCGGCCGGTCTCGATCATGTCGGCGGGTGTGTAAGTATGGTCGATGGTCTCGGTGATCTGGGTGATGATCGGGCCTTCATCCAGATCCGCCGTGACGTAGTGGGCGGTCGCGCCGATCACCTTCACGCCGCGGGTGTGAGCCTGGTGATAGGGGCGAGCGCCCTTGAAGCTCGGCAGGAATGAGTGGTGGATGTTGATGCACCGTCCTTCCAGTTCCCGGCAGGCATTGTCGCTCAGCACCTGCATGTAACGGGCAAGTACGATGAGGTCCGCACCGGTCTCTTCGATCACGTTGAACAGGCGCGCTTCAGCTTCCGCCTTGGTCGCCGCCGTCACCGGAATGTGGAACCATGGCAGGCCGAAATGGGCGAACTGATCTTTCAGTTTGTCATGGTTCGAGACAATTCCGACCACGTCGATCGGCAGCTCCTTGCGGCGGGAGGCATAGAGCAGCGTGTTGGCGCAATGGTCTGACTGGGACACCAACAGGAGCGTCTTCATGCGCTGGCTGACCGGGGCGACGCTCCAGTCGGCTTCCAGTTCGTCGGCGGCTTCCTCGATGTCGCCCAGCAGGCTGAGCGGCACTTCTCCACCCTCTGGTGCGCGGAAGACGAGCCGGGCAAAGAACTGCCCGGACTCGGTGTCGCCGAAGGTGCGGGAGGAGGCGATGAAGCACTCGTGCGCCTCCATCAGCCGCGCCAGCGTGGCGACAATCCCGACCCGGTCAGGGCAGGACAAAGTCAGGATATGATCGCCTGTGGTCATGCTGCGTCCCCGTCCGGGTCCTAGTAGCGGTAGTGTTCAGGCTTGAACGGGCCGATCGTGTTCACGCCGATATAGTCGGCCTGTTCACGCGACAGTTCGGTCAGCTGAACGCCAAGCTTCTCAAGGTGCAGCATGGCGACCTTTTCATCGAGATGCTTGGGCAGGGTGTAGACCTTGTTCTCGTACTCGTGGCCACGGGTCCAAAGCTCGATCTGGGCGAGCGTCTGGTTTGTGAACGAAGCCGACATCACGAAGGACGGGTGACCCGTTGCATTACCGAGGTTCACCAGGCGGCCTTCCGACAGGAGGATGATCCGTTTCCCGTCCGGGAAGGTGATCATGTCGACTTGTGGCTTGATATTGGTCCATTCGAAGTTCCGCAGGCCTTCGACCTGAATCTCATTGTCGAAGTGGCCGATATTGCAGACGATCGCCATGTCCTTCATGGCGCGCATGTGGTCGACCGTGATGATGTCCTTGTTGCCTGTCGTGGTGACAAAGATGTCGAACAGCGGGGCAGCATTTTCCATTGTCAGGACTTCATACCCGTCCATCGCAGCCTGCAGCGCGCAGATCGGGTCGATCTCGGAAACGGAGACGCGTGCGCCGGAGCCGGAGAGCGATGCTGCCGAGCCTTTGCCGACATCGCCATAGCCGGCGACGAAGGCCTTCTTGCCGGCCATCATTACGTCCGTTCCGCGGCGGATCGCGTCGACGAGGCTCTCTTTACAGCCATACTTGTTGTCGAATTTCGACTTGGTGACGCTGTCGTTCACATTGATCGCGGGGAAGGGCAGCTCGCTGCGTTTTTCCATTTGATACAGGCGGTTGACGCCTGTGGTCGTCTCTTCGGAAACGCCCTTGATGCCGGCCTTGGTCTTGGCGAACCAGCCGGGGGAGGCTTCCATCCGCTTCTTGATCTGGGCGAAGAGATAACGCTCTTCTTCCGAAGACGGCTTGGAGATCACGGACGGGTCTTCCTCCGCTTTTTCACCGAGGACGAGGTAGAGCGTCGCGTCGCCGCCATCGTCGAGGATCAGGTTCGGTGCCGTGCCGTCATGCCAGTGGAACAGGCGGTCGGTGTAGTCCCAGTACTCTTCCAGCGTCTCGCCCTTGTAGGCCCAGACCGGCGTACCGGCAGCGGCGATGGCTGCGGCGGCATGGTCCTGCGTGGAGTAGATATTACAGGAAACCCACTGAACGTCGGCGCCCAGGGCTTCCAGCGTCTGGATCAGGACAGCGGTCTGGATGGTCATGTGCAGGGAGCCGGCAATCTTCGCGCCCTTCAGCGGCTGCTCGGCGCCATACTCGTCGCGCGCAGCCATCAGGCCCGGCATTTCCGTCTCGGCGATCGCGATTTCCTTGCGTCCGAAGTCTGCGAGGGTGATGTCCGCGACGTGGTACGTCTTCGCCATATCAACATTCCTTTATGTGTTTGTGCGCCGGTAACATGCGTCGCTGGAAAAGGCAACGCGCCTTCCGCTGCAAGCGAGGTCAGACGCGCCCGGAACACCATGTCGAACACCGTGAATGGACCATGTAAGGACCATGAACAGAGGGGTGCGGCGTGTCTCTGACGCGGCCGCCGAGGGGTAAGGTTTCGTGGCGGGCGTCACCGCGACGATCCGGCTGGGTGGGCTAGACGACCGTCTGATCGCAACGCCGTTCGCGGCCTCAGTTCAGAACAGGCTCGACCAGACCGGCCTCGTGATATCCAGCCCCATGATCAGCCCGATCAGGCCAAGCGACAGCAGGCTGACCTTGTCCTTGACGGCAAAGATGACCGGATCGTCGTTCAGCTCGCCGCGTCCGGCAATCATCCAGAAGCGCAGCACCCAGGCCGCCAGAAGGGCGGAGCTGAGCAGGATCGTGATCTCCGACTGGAAGATCTGCGACTGCGACAGAAGGCCGTAGATCAGCAGGGAGATGACGGAAGAAAAGCCCGCCGCCGTTCCCATTGCGAGCAGCGGGATCTCGTCGCTGGCCACATAGCCGCGGCCCGAGACACTGCCCTTGTCGCGGGTACGGACCACTTCGACATACCGCTTCCCGATGGCGAGCGAGAGGAAGAAGGTTCCGATGAACGTGAGCAGCCAGCCCGTGGGTGGCGCACCGACGACATTGGCGCCCGCGATCACGCGGATCATGAACAGGCCGGCCAGGATGAACACGTCCATCACCGGCAGGCGTTTCAGGCGGAAGGAGTAGGCGCAGGTCATGATGCCATAGACCAACGTGGTGATCCCGAACGCGGGCGAGATCAGGAAGGAGACGGCAATCGTCGACGGGATGACCACCGCCATGAACAGGCCGGCAAGGGGCACGCTGAGGGCGCCGCTGGCCAGCGGGCGGGTGTGCTTGGAATGGTGCGCCCGGTCGTCCGGCATGTCGAACAGGTCGTTCAGCATGTAGGTCGCGCTGGCGAGCAGCGAGAAGCAGAAGAAGGCGAGCACGAGCTTCAGAAAGTCCGTCGTGTCCAGTGTCGGCAGGACAAGCCCCGGTACGATGAAGATCAGGATGTTCTTCGCCCACTGGTGCAGGCGCATCGCCTTCAGCAGCGGCTTGAGCCGGCCGCGGCGATCGACAAGTCGTTCGACCTCCACATCCCGGCCGTCATCCTGTTTCAGCTTGTAGGAGCGGGAGGGGGCGTTGACGCCATAGCCCTTACGCGCCGCGCGCCAGACGGCATAGTCGGCGGTCGAGTTGCCGACATAGACGAAGCTGTCACCATGACGCTCGCGCAGGAAGGCGGCCTTGCGGGTAGAGGTGAGATTGTTGCCGGGCTCGGAGCCTTTGAAGAAATCCACTTCCAGATGGTCGGCGACTTTCTGGACGAGGATGTGGTCAGACCCCGACACGATCTCGACCGGCACGCCCTTGGCCTTGTGGGCCTCCATCAGGGCAATCACGTCCGGATCGTAGGGCAGGCTTGTGGCGTCATAGTGGACGTGCAGCTTCTCGGCGAGATAGCGTTTGGCTGCGGGCTTGCTGATCAGGAATTTGAAGAGCGCAATCGGCAACAGGTGCGGTTTCCACCGCGCGCACAGGACCAGCAGCTCATGCGTCAGGTCGTTGCGGATCAGCGTGCCGTCCAGATCGAAGACTAGAACGTCTTCCTTGTGAGCCATGTTCCCGAAACCCCTTGTTTCCGCGCAACTTTACAGGAAAACGGCGCCGCGTATGCCCCGTTTGGTAAATGCGGATTCCCAACTGCCTTTTTACAGAAAGGCATATGCCATGTCCGGCGCATGCCTGATCGCCAGCGCCGGATCAATAGCCGCAAGGCCTGAGGATTCCGTAAAGTCCGGACCTGACGCCACATCCGTGCCGGCACGCCGGGCGTTCAACGCCGAATTCAGCCGTTGAACGCCCGGATTGCGTCGATGATGCGGTCCTGGTCTTCTTCGCCGAGATAGGGGTGCATCGGCAGGGCGATGACGTATTTGCTGGCCGCTTCGGTGACAGGCAGGGCGCCGGCAGGCGGGGCCCATTCGGCGGCGAAATCCTGCATGTGGATCGGCACTGGATAATAGACCGCAGTCGGAATGCCTTGCGTGCCGAGATGGGCCTGCAGATCGTCGCGGTTCTCGTGTTCGATCACGTATTGTGCCCAGACGCTCTTGCCGCCTTCGATGACATGCGGCACGCGGCGGATATGGCCTTTCAGGCCTTCCGTGTACCGCGCAGCCACTTTCTGGCGCAGCTCGATCTCGTCAGCGAAGATCTTCAGCTTCTCCAGCAGGACCGCTGCCTGGATCGTGTCGAGGCGGGAGTTCATGCCGACGCGCAGCGAGAGGTATTTCGGGTCGTGGTGAAAGTTGCGCTCGGCCGCATCAGTCGGCGTCACCTTGCCATAGACACGCAGCGCCTCGACCAGTTCGGCGAGGCGGTTATCATTGGTCACCACCGCGCCGCCGTCGCCATAGCAGCCGAGCGGCTTGGCCGGGAAGAAGCTGGTCGTCGCGATGTCGGCCCAGTCGGTGGTTCCCTTGCCGTTCAGCGTGCAGCCGAAGCCCTGCGCATTGTCCGAAATCAGCTTCAGGCCTTCGCGGTCACAGATCGCCTTGATGGCTGGATAGTCTGCCGGCTGTCCGAACAGGTCGACGGCGATGACGACTTTCGGTGTCAGCTTGCCTTCGGCCTTCACGCGGGCGATGGCGGCTTCAAGGCTCGCCGGGTCCATGTTGTAGGTGTCGGGCAGGATGTCGACGAAGACTGGTGAGGCGCCCGTCCATGGCACGACCTGCGCCGTCGCCACGAAAGTGAAGGAGGGGCAGAAGACGGCGTCGCCCGGGCCCACTTCCCACGCCATCAGCGGCAGGGCGATGGCGTCCGTACCATTGGCGCAGCTGACCGAATGCTTCGCGCCGCACCAGGCTGCGAGCTGCTTTTCCAGCTCCGTGACTTCCGGGCCTAGGACATAACGGCCGCTCTCCACGACGGAGAGGATGGCGGCGTTGACCTCGGATTCGATCCGCTTGCGCTGGGCCTGAAGGTCGATGAAGGGCAGGGACATGGAAAAAGGCTCCGCGCATAAGGCTACTGATATTGCGGTGCACATAAGGGAGGCACATCGCGGTCGGCAAGTCACGGCTGGTTACACCGTGTTTCTGACTTCCGGTCTGGCCCAGTCCGGGGGGCATGTGTATCACGGCAGCGCTTCGTTGGCAGAAAAGCGCGGGAGAACGCATGTCGCTTGAAATTGTTGAGCTCGAAATTCCGGACGTAAAGGTCGTAACCCCGGCGCGGTTTGCCGATGCCCGCGGGTATTTCACCGAGACCTATAATCGCCAGCGATTCCTGGATGCCGGAATCAGCGCGGAATTCGTTCAGGACAACCAGTCGCTCTCCGTCACCAAAGGCACCGTGCGCGGCCTGCATTTCCAGGCGCCGCCCTTCGCGCAGGCCAAGCTGGTGCGCGTGCTGCAGGGCGCCATCGTCGATGTGGCGGTGGACGTGCGCAAGGGATCGCCCACCTTTGGCAAATGGGTGAAGGCGGAAATCAGCGCGGAAGCGGGCAACCAGATCTACGTGCCGCAGGGCTTCCTGCACGGCTTCGCAACGCTCGAGGCCGACACGGTCGTGGCCTACAAGGTCGACAATTATTATTCGAAGGAGTGCGACGGCTCCGTCCTGTGGAACGATCCGGATCTTGCCATCGACTGGGGCATCGACCTGTCGGCCGCAATGGTGTCGGAGAAGGACGCCTCGGCGGTCCGGTTCGCGGATTTCGCTTCGCCTTTCTAGGGCCAGGATGGCGGACAGGCTGGCCGCTGTCCGCCCCCTTCCGCGAGCAATGACAACAGGTTCCGGCCCGCCAATCCGGCAGGACGGGGAGGTCTGTAGCGTCCCGGCATGAAGTTCATCATGCCGGAGGTTTCCCATGGACCAGTCGCCGCGGCTCGGCCTGCCTTATATCCTGCCCAACCAGGCGCAGAAGCACGTCACACACAATGAAGTCCTGCAGCGGCTGGATGCCATCGTGCAGCCTGTCGCTGTCTCAGCCACGTCACCTGCACCTGCGAGCCCGTCGGAGGGCGATCTCTACATCGTACCGGCAAGTCCGGCGGGGGACTGGGCGGCCGCCAGCGCTGGCGATCTCGCCATCTTTCAGGACGGGGCCTGGGCGTTCGTCACACCGGCGGCAGGCTGGACCTGTTTCGTGGCGGACGAAGGCGAAGTGTTCCACTTCGACGGCGCGGGCTGGGCCCGGCCAGACAAGCTTGGCATCAATGCCGCGCCGGACGGGACGAACCGCCTTGCCGTGTCGGGGGCGGCAAGCCTGTTCAACCATGCAGGCGGCGACCACCGGCTGAAGATCAACAAGCATTCGAGCGCGGGCACGGCGGCGCTGGTCTACCAGTCCGGCTTCACCGGCCATGCAGAGATCGGCCTCTGTGGGGACGACGACTTCCACTTCAAGGTCAGCAATGATGGCGTGTCCTTCACCGACGCCATGCAGATTGCGGGCGATACCGGAACGGTAACCATCGCAACGGAGCTGGCGCTGCCGGACGGGGTGGTGATCCGCAATAGCGGCACGGCTGCGACCTCCGGCGCCGAGATCATCGGCGGCGGCGGGCTGGGGCCGGTGTCCCTGAAGCTGGTGAATGACGGTACCGTCGGCGTGGCCGGGGCCATGTTCACGCAGATGTCGCCCTTTGCGGGGGTCGATCTCGTCGATTTCGCCCTCAAGACCCAGACGCAGGCGATGAATTTGCGGGTGGAATCACGGGCGGGCTTCGTTGCGACGGGCGGGACGCCGGAATTCCAGCTGTTCCGAAACCTGGGCGGCGGAATGGACCAGTACATCCTGCGCGGCTCGCCTCAGGCCCTGTACCTTGAGGTGCCGACGCGGCTGGCCAGTTTCACAGCTGCGGGCCTGCCGCTGGCCTCAGCCCATGTGCCAGGCACCATGGTCTTCGTCAGCGATGCCGCGGGCGGCGCCGAGCCGGCTTTCAGCGACGGTACGAACTGGCGCCTCTGTTCCAGCCGCGCCGTCGTCAGTTGACGCAGGCGCGCATCAGAGGGAAGACGCTGGGCAGGGGAGAAGACACCCAAGGGAAGATACCGGATTGACGCGGCGCTGCCTGATCTTCGCACATTTCAACCGTGAGAACGGCCTTGAGCCCGGCGTGCTCGACACGCTGAACTGGTACCGGCCACAGGTGGCTCGCCTGATTCTGGTCAGCACCAGCCCTTTTTCACCAGAGGACAAGGCTCGGCTGGATGCCGTTTGCGACGATGTGCTGGAGCGGGAAAATACCGGCTACGATTTTGGCAGCTGGAAAGCCGGGCTGGCGCTGGCCGGTCCACTTGAGGGCTTCGACGAGGTCGTTCTGGCGAATGACAGCGTGGTCGGGCCGCTTGCCCCGGCCGATGGCCTGCTGGACCGGGTAAGCGCGCTTTCCTGCGATGTCTGTGGACTGGTGGCGAACTGGGAACGTGGTTGGCACATCCAGTCCTGGTATGTCTGCTACAAGCGGCCGGCCTTCCAGTCGGAGGCGTTCGCCCGGTTCTGGGAATCGGTCGGGCCGTGCGACTCAAAGTTAGACCTGATCGGGCGCTACGAAGTGGGCATGACAGAGGCGATGCGGGATGCGGGGCTGAGCCTCGGGGCGCTCTACGAACCACCGCCGGAAATGCCTCGCCTGCGCCGCATGGCGATCTGGCTGCGCAACCTGTCGCTCCGTGATCGCCGACGGTCGATCGAGAATCTGCGCATTCTCTGGCACCTCAAGACGCTTAATCCGACCCATTTCCTGTGGCCGGATCTTGTTCGGAACGGCATTCCTTTCATCAAGCGGGAACTGATCGCTTCGAACCCACACTGCCTGAATGTCGAGAGGGTTTTTGCCCGCTATCCTCAGTTACGACGGCTGGCTTGACCCCGGTCGGCGGACCCGGCACAACACCCTCGATTCAAATCCCGATCCAATCCGGCAGGCGGCGATTCGAGCCTGAGTGCCGGCGGTTCCGCGGAACCTGTTGCGAGGCCTTCAGTTTGACCGATACCAGACCAGGCTCGCGCCGCGCAGAACTCGCCGGAATGGGCATCTGGGTCGTGATTCCGATGTTCCGTTGCCGCAAGCACATTGCCGATGTCCTGAGTGCCATGCCCGATTGGGTTCAGGGAATCGTGGCGGTTGACGACAAGTGCCCGGAGGAAACCGGCAAATATGTCGTGGAGAACCTCTCGCGTCCCAATCTGTTCGTGGAATTCCATGAAAAGAACCAGGGCGTCGGCGGCGCCGTGATGACTGGCTATGCCAAATGCGTGGAGCAGGGCGCCAAGATCATCATCAAGGTCGATGGCGACAACCAGATGGATCTGCGCTGGATGGCGCCGCTGGCCGTGCCTATCGCGGAAGGCATGGCCGACTACACAAAGGGGAACCGCTTCTCCAGCCTGTCGCACGTCAAGCGCATGCCGTTCATCCGCCTGTTTGGCAATTCGGTGCTGAGCTTCATGTCAAAAGTGTCCTCCGGCTACTGGACCATCTTCGACCCGACCAACGGCTACACTGCTGTCCATGGGGCGGTGGCGAAGGAGCTCCTGACACGGAAGATTGCAAAGAGATACTTCTTCGAGTCCGACATGCTCTACCATCTCGGCTCGCTGCGGGCCGTGGTGCGGGACATCGCCATGCCGGCGATCTATGAGGATGAGGAGAGTAATCTCAGTGTGCGGCGAATTATTCTGCCGTTCCTCTATTACCATGCCCGCAACACGGTAAAGCGTTTCGTCGGTCATTACCTGGTGCGCAGCTTTTCGGTGGCGACGCTGGAGACCCTTGCAGGCGTGGCGCTCGTCGCGTTTGGCGCGTCCGTTGCAATCGATCATTTTGCGACCCGGGCCGACCCGATGGACATCGCGTCGCCTGGCATCGTCATGCTGTCGGCCCTTCCGATCATGCTCGGGGTGCAGTTCCTGCTGTCAGCGCTGAATTTCGATGTCCTGAACGTGCCCAACGAACCCATCCATCCGCAGCTCGCCCTGCTTAACCACTACCTGTACGCGGACGACGAAGGCCAATAAGCTCGGCCTTTCGCGACCATCAGAACCTGAATCGGCAAGCACAGTGAGATCCTCGATGGAAGACCAGCATCAGACCGCCGAGACAGATATCCCGCGCGCCGATCCGCTGAGCCGCGCGAAGCTCGATATCCTGATGCCCCGGTTGCACTACATGCTTCTGTTCTTCGGCTTGCTGCTGGTGTTCATCACGCCGCCGCTGCAGACGCCGGACGAGAACAGTCATCTGGTGCGTTCCATCATGGTGGCGGAGGGCCAGTTCTTTCCGCGCTATGACGGCGAGCGCTGGGGGCAGGACGTGCCGGAATCGCTCGTCCAGTACGTCGAGAATCACACATCGCTGATGACCGATACGTCCCAGCGCTACAGCTATGGCGCTTGGTTTGCGTTTTCGGCAGACCATACACCGCACGAGCCGAGAGTGTTCCATTCCTATTCGGCGCAGTCTTCGTCCCCATTGCTCTACCTGCCGCAGGCAGCCGGGATCTGGGCAGGCAAGGTGCTCTATGCCGTCTCGCCGGGCGTGTTCAACTGGTCGGCGGCGCAGTATTTCGCGCGTATCGGGAACCTCGTCGCCTTCGTGCTGGGCATCGGGCTTGCGATCCGTCTCGTGCCGCAGTTTTCATCCAGCCTCGCCTTCCTGGCATTGACGCCGATGATGCTGAGCCTCGCGGCATCGACCAGTTACGACGTGACGGTCATTCTCGTTGCCGTCGGCTATTTCGCTGCGATCGTGTCCACCATCCATCGTGCGGAAATCAGTTGGAAGCACTGGATCGCGATCTTCGGGCTGTCCTTCCTGCTGGGGCACTGCAAGATGGTGTACGCGCCGATGATGCTGGCCTTGTTTGTGCTCTTCTCCCGGCTCGGGTGGCGGAATTTCCTGAAGGTGGCAGGCATCTCCGGCGTGTCGGCGCTGGCGGGCATATTCGTGGGAACCGTTGTCTTCGGCGTCCCGTCAGACGCATCGGCCAATGCGACCATTCAGGAGCAGATGGACTATGTCGGCGGCAACCTGCTCGGCATTCCGGGCCTGTTGCTCCGGACGCTCGGCCATTCGGTCGACTTCTATTACGTCTCTTCGCTTGGCATTCTGGGATGGCTCAATGCGCATTTCCCTCTGCCGGTGATCACGGCCTGGTTCGGTGTCGGGTTGGCGGCCATCGTTGCAGACATTCCAAAGACGAAGAGCCGTGAAATGCTGCTCTTCGCCGCCTATTCCATCGCCGGGGCGGTCCTGTCGGTCTCTCTGCTGATGCTGGTGATGTATATCATCTGGACGTCGCAAACGGTCGGAATTGGGGCATCCATGGTCGAAGGTGTGCAGGGCAGGTATTTGTTGCCGGTGTTTCCATTCCTCTTCGCTTCGGCGGCCATCCTGCTGTCGACTTTCGTGCCCGTCCGTGAACGCGTCGCGCTGGCCATCGTCCGTCATCAGCTGACGCTGGGCGCCGCGATGCTGAGCCTGACAATATTCATGATCATCATCCGTTACTGGGTGCCGGTGCCGGCATGATGACATCTCCCAAAAAAGGCTTTCGCATCTGCATGGCCGCTGGACACTTCCTGCCGCAGATCGGCGGGGTGGAACGGTATATCTACAATCTCAGCGCCGCCCTGGTGGAGCAGGGGGCGGACGTCGCCGTGGTCGCCGCGCAGCCGAAAGGTGAGGCTTTGCACGAGACGATCGACGGCATCGAGGTCTTCCGCCTGCCGTCGCTTCTGCTCGCGGGCGGGCGCCTGCCCATGCCGGCGCCAGTCTCTGGCGCCCTGCAAAAGCAGTACGCCGCGATCCGGGCCTGGCAGCCGGACATAATGGTCGTGCACACGCATCTTTTTGCATCGAACCTGGCCATGACGAAACTCGCGGGCGAGCTTGGAATACCCTGTATGCTGATCAATCATGGATCTGGCTATGTGGCTGGCGGCAACCCGGTCGTGGATGCTGGGCTGAAGTTCTATGAGCGTTACCTGGCAGCACAGATTGGCCGGCGCGTCGTGGCGGCATGCGGCGTGTCCCGGTCTGCGGCGCACTGGCTTTCCGAGTTCGGGATCGAGACGTCCGAAGTGATGGCAAACGGCGTGAACGTCGCGGCCTTGCCTGAGCGGTCTGCGGCTTTCCGGGAAAAAATCGGCGTCGCGCCGGACAGCTGCCTCGTGGCGTATGCCGCACGGTTGCTGATCGAGAAGGGGGCGGACACGCTGATCACGGCCTTCCGCAAACTCGCGCCGCCGGATGCAGCGCTTGTGATTGCGGGCGATGGACCCGCCATGGCGCAGCTGAAGGCGCTGGCGGGAGGGGATGCCCGAATCCGCTTCCTCGGCGCATGCGCGCATCCGGATGTGCTGGCGCTGTTCGGTGCTGCCGACATCATGGCGTATCCGTCGCGATATCCCGAAGGCCAGCCAACCACGGTGCTGGAGGCGGGTGCCATGGGCTGCGCGGTGATCGCGACCCCGCGCGGCGGCACGGCCGAGCTGATCGACACGCCGGAGGTTGGTCTGATCGTGCAGGATGCCGCGGAATTCGAAACTGCGCTGGCGCGCTTGCTGGCCGATGCGGATTTGCGTCAAAGCATGGGGCGCAAACTGCGCGACAAGGTTCACAATGAACACGACTGGCGCGTGATCGCGCGCCGGGCACTCGAACGGCTGCAGGAACTGCGGGCCGGCCAGAAGGATCAGATCCGGGAAGAGACAAGATGAAAAAGGTTTGTTTGATCGGTGGCGGGAACATCACGAATCTGCGCCACGTTCCCGCGTTGAAAAAACACGGCAACCGGGTCCAGGTGGTCGGCGCAATCGGAGCAGACCCCAAGGCTGTGCAGGCGACGGCGACATCGGTCGGGGCGCCGCGCACGCACATCGTTGATCCGGCGATGGACCCGGCAGAGCAGTTGGCGGGAATCCCGTGGCTAGACGAGGTGGATCTTGCCGTGATCGGAACGCCGCCGCAGACTCATGCCCAACTCGGGGCTGCCGCAATCGAGCGCGGACTGAATGTGCTGATCGAGAAGCCGTTCACCCTGCGCCCCGAAGAGGCGATTGCGAACAAGGAACTTGCCGACCGTTCCGGCAAGGTCATGGCTGTGATGCACAATTTTCAGTATGCGAACGGTGCGCAGCGGATGCTGGATGCCTGCGCCAGCGGGGAGCTGGGCGAGATCCAGTCTTTCTTCATGCTGCAGTTCACAAGCCGCAACCGGCGCCTGCCTGTGTGGTACAATTCGCTGCCGCTGGGCCTGTTCTTCGATGAGGCAGCGCACTTCTTCTACCTGCTGCGCCGGTTGGGCGGGCCGCTGGATGTGCTGAATGCCGACGCGCAGTTCCTGCCTGACCCGGCAGACCGCACACCAATCCTGATGAATGCCATGATGACGGCAGGCGGTATCCCGGCGCAGATGTCGATCAACTTCAATGCGCCGGTCTGTGAATGGATGTTCGTTGTTTCCGGCTCGAAGAAGCTGGCCTGTTACGATTTCTTCCGGGATATCCTGTCCATCGTGCCAAGCGATAATACCCACCTCGCCGGGGACATCCTGCGCACTTCCATGGTGTCGACCTTCAATCACTGGAAGGGCTTCATCACCAACGGTGTGCGGCTGGTGACGGGCAACCTTCACTATGGTGTCGACAAGGTGGTCGGGCATGTGCTCGACGCGTTGGACGGCGCGCCGCTTCCGGAGGAAATCTCTGCTGCGCGCGGGGTCGAGACGATCCAGGCGATGAACCGTATTGTGGAACTGAGCGAACGCGACCGGAAACCGGGATGAGCAACTTGAACGCCTGGCTGCGGGAAACGATGGCACAGTTTGCCCGCTTTGGTGTCGTCGGGGTGATGAATGTCATCATTAACGCCGTCGTCTATGTTGGCCTGGTCTGGCTTGGTGTTCACTATCTTATCGCATCGGTCTGCGGGGCGAGCCTTGGTGTGCTCAACGGCTTCGTGATGTCGAAATTTTTTGTGTTCGGCGCTGAAGGGGACGGCGTTAAGCAGTTTTTCAAAACGGTCGGGGTCTATGCCGTACAGTTTGCCGTTTCCTGGACAGGGCTTGTGATCCTGATCGAAATCGTTGGCTTGAATCCCTACGCGGCATACGCTGCGAACATTGTTGTGGTGACATTGGTCAGCTTTTTCGGGCTGAAGCTTTTCGCCTTCCGGCCCGGGGAAAAGGCCGATGGCGGGCTGACAGGAGAGTAAAATGGGCTTGCTGGATCTTTGGCGCCGCTACAATTCCATGCCGGAAGAGGACAAGGGATTCTACCGGCGGAAATTGCTTGATGCCAAACTGCACGGGCGCTCCGCCTTCGCGCAGTATGGCGAGGACGTGAACGTCATGGAGATGCTGCGAACGCTGGGGCGCAAGCAGATCACCTATGTCGATATCGGGGCAAATGACCCGGTCCTGCACTCGAACACCTACCTGTTCTATCGTGACGGCTCGTCCGGCCTGCTGGTCGACGCCAATCCCGACATCTGCAAGCGCATCCGCGCCAAGCGGCCACGCGATGTCGTGGAGAATGTCGGCGTGGCTGCGAAATCGGGGCCGCCGCTGACCCTGAACGTCATGGATCTGGACGGGCTTTCCTCCTTGTCATCCGACTGGAGCGACCGGCTTGAGGCCGAGGGGCTGGCCAAGAAGGTGAAGTCGTTCGAGGTCCAGGTCGTCGGGATCAACGAGATCCTCGAGAAGTTCGGGAAGACGGATATAGATTTCGCGTCGGTCGATGTGGAAGGCCTCGATTTTGAGGTCATATCGGCCTGGGATTTCGGCCGCTTCCGGCCGTTCATTTTCTGTATTGAAACGGGAATCGTTTCGGCTGGGAAGCTGGTTCGGGACTCCAGGTTTCATGAACTGATGAAAGCGCGCGGCTACTCACCTCTTTTCGAGACGTATTCGAACACAATTTTCATCGACGATCAGGCTTGAGGCCCGTCAGTTACCTAGTCTTGATTATCGTTCCGTGATGCGCGCGTCTGATTGGCCGTGACTTCTGTGAAATACACACACCACCCTGTTATATAAAAAGAAAATAGTGCTCTACTTGCGCGGCAAGGTGGATTCGTCTTGCGCGACAAGGTGGATTAGATCCACAGGTTTTCGGCGCAGAACGCAGAAGAAATTTTTGGTGGAGCTGCCGGAAACGGTCGAGTAGAAAAGGGTTCGAAGAAGGTGGATTCGGGGGGCGTGGTTCGCTTGCGCCCCTATTGGAATTCGACTACTACCCAGCCTTGCTTGGGGGGTGGAAACAAGCTCGAATGGTAGGCCATGCAACATGCTGCGGCACTCAATAAGCGGTCCGGGGGCAACATTGTCAGCGTCTGCTGGAACAACCGCGCCTTAATCGGCCGACTGGCCCGGCGCGAGATCGAAGGACGCTATCGCGGATCGATGTTCGGGCTCCTGTGGGCCGTGTTCACGCCGATCCTGATGGTGTGCACCTACGCTTTCGTGTTCACTTATATTTTCCGGCCGCGCTGGGAAGTGCAGGAGGGCGTGGAGGCGAACTTCGTTCTTCTGCTCTATTCCGGCTTCCTGATTTACGGTGTGTTCGCCGAGACAGTCGGGCGGGCGCCCGGCCTGATCATGGAAAATGTCAGCTATGTGAAAAAGGTGGTGTTTCCGCTGGAGATCCTGCCGGTGGTGACGCTCATGAGCGCCCTGATCAATCTGTGCATCGGCACGGTGATCCTGCTGATACTCTATACGGTCATGTACGGTTTGCCGGGGCCGCTCGCGCTGCTGCTGCCATTCACGATCCTGCCGGTGGTGCTGTTTTCTGTCGGCCTGTCGTGGATCCTTTCGGCGTTGGGGGTCTATCTGCGTGACCTTGGCCATGTCGTGATGGTGCTGGTCCAGATGCTCATGTTCCTGAGCCCGATCTTCTTCCCCATCACCGCTATACCGGAGCAGGTTCGTCCCATCCTGAAAGCAAGCCCGCTGACACCGGCACTGGAAGCCTCGAAGGACGTGCTGTTCTGGCGCACGATGCCGGACCTGATTCCGTTCGGCATTGCGGTGGCCGTGTCTGCGATCATCGCTGTCATCGGGTTTGAAGTGTTCAAATGGCTGCGGTCGGGATTTGCCGATGTCGTCTGAAATCGCAATCTCCGCGCAAGGCGTGGGGAAAAAGTACAATATCTTCCGCAAGCCGGAAGATCGCCTGAAGCAGATGCTCTCCTTCGGGCAGCGCAAATACTATGCAGAGTATTGGGCGTTGCAGAACGTAAGCTTCGAAGTGAAGCGCGGCGAGACAATTGGCATCCTCGGCCGCAACGGGGCGGGCAAGTCGACCCTGCTGCAGATGATCTGCGGCATTCTCACGCCGACGACGGGCAGTGTGCAGGTGAACGGCCGGGTGGCGGCCTTGCTGGAACTCGGCGCCGGCTTCAATCCGGAGTTCACCGGACGCGAGAACGTGTTCCTCTCTGCGACGATCCTCGGCCTGGACCGGTCTCAGGTGGCAGAGCGTTTCGAGGCGATTGCGGAGTTTGCCGGGATCGGCGACTTCATGGAACAGCCGGTGAAGCTCTACTCCAGCGGCATGTATGCCCGTCTCGCCTTTGCCGTGGCGGCGCATGTCGATGCCGACATCCTGGTGATCGACGAAATCCTGGCTGTGGGCGATGCGGCCTTCACCCAGAAATGCATGCGGTTCATCAACAAGTTCAAGGAGCATGGCTCCATCCTGTTTGTGTCGCACGACACCTCGTCCATCACCAATCTGTGTGACCGGGCCATCTGGATCGACAAGGGTGAGATGCGGGCCGAAGGCTCCGCCAAGGACATCGCGTTCTCCTACATCGCCTCGCTGTATGGCGACGGGGAGGGCGACGGCTTCCAGATCGGCGGCGCGCGCAAGGCCGATGTAACGCAGGGCCGCAAGGTTGAGGACCCGCGACGCGAACTGCTCGACAATTCGACGATGCGCAACGAGATCGAAGTGTTCGATTTCGACCCTGAAAGTCCCTGGTTCGGGAACCGGGGAGCGACCATCCAGAACGCACGCCTGCTCAGCACCGATGGGCACGAGCTGCCGGTGGTGGTCGGCGGCGACGAGATTGTCCTTGAAGTGACCGCCGAGGCGCATGTCGATCTCGACCGCCCGATCCTTGGCTTCTACATCAAGGACAAGTTGGGGCAGAACCTGTTCGGGGACAACACGTTCCTCACCTATGCCAGCGCACCCGTGCCGGCCCGGGCGGGTGCGTTGCTCACCGCCCATTTCAGATTTCAGATGCCCTATCTTCCGGCGGGGGATTATTCTGTAAACGTCGCCATCGCCAATGGCACCCAGAGCACTCATGTCCAGCATCACTGGATGGACGATGCGCGATTCTTCCGGGTCGCAGCGTCCCATTTCACGAAGGGGATTGTCGGAATTCCCATGCTGGACATTGAGCTGTCGGTGGCCTGAGGAAAAGGAATGTACGCATGAAGAAAGATCAGTCGAAGAAACTGGCCTTTCCGGTCGCCGAAGTCCCGCTCGGCTTCACGGGCGAGCGATATACCACCCAGATGGGCGGCGAGGTCGAGCAGGAGCACCGGCATCGCTATCTGATGGCGCTGGCCTATTGCGAAGGCAAACGCGTGCTCGATATTGCAAGCGGCGAAGGCTATGGCTCTGCCATGCTCGCAACCGTTGCCGGCCATGTGACCGGCGTGGATATCGACGAGGATGCGATCCGGCACGCGCAGGACAATTACGGTCACGACAAGCTGGAATACATTCAGGGCAGTGCAACGGCCATTCCGATGGCGGACAATTCCGTTGATGTGCTTGTCAGCTTCGAGACGATCGAGCACTTCTACGGACATGATGCGTTCATTTCCGAGATCCGGCGGGTGCTGGTGCCGGGCGGGCTGGTCATCATGTCTTCGCCCAACAAGGAAATCTATTCCACGACCCATGGGGCCCACAATGAATTCCACGTGTCCGAACTGACGCGGCAGGAGTTCTGGGACCTGTTGTCCGGCGCATTTGCGAACACGCGGTCGCTGCAGCAGAAGGCAACGGCATGTTCGGTCATCGTGCCGGACGAGGGGTGGACGGAAAATCAATTCGCGGCCTACCGGCTGCTGGGCGGTGGTGAGTTCGAGCGGGAAGAGTCCACGCTTCCGCGCGGTGTCTATTCGATCATCTTCGCGTCCGACGGCGAGCTGCCGCCACTGGCGGAATGGGGCGTGCTCGAGGATGATGGGTTCATCGGGAAGCTCGCCGAAATCATCAAGCACAATGAAGGCGTGATCCAAAAGCAGGGCGAGATCGTCACATATAATGAAGGCCTGATCCAAAAGCAGGGCGAGATCATCACATATAATGAGGGCCTGATCCATGATCTGGGAGAGGTCGTCAAATACAACGAGGGCCTGATCCATGACCTCGGAGAGGTCGTCAAATATAACGAGGGCCTGATCGAGGAGCGCGATACGGCCATTGCGAAACTCCGGGATGAACTGGCTGAAGCGAACCTGTTCGCCGAGAGTGCAAAAGAGGCCCTCAAGGACAATGCCAGGGTCATCGCACAATCCCAGACAACGATCGGCGCCCAACAGATCCACATCTCCAATGTGGAGCGGCAGCTGGTCCACAAGGAAAGCGTGCTGAAAGCGATCTATGGTTCGACGAGCTGGCGCGTTACGGCCCCCATCCGGGGTGTGCGCAAGGGCGTGCGTTTCGCGCTCCGGCAGGCCGGACGCTCGCCCAGCCTTCTGCGGCGCTCGGTCAACTATGTCCGCCGCCGCGGTGTCGTCGACGCTGCCAAGGCGCTGTTCATGCCCGGCAAGCTGAGATCGTGGTACCGGCTGACGCGTGACCCCTATTCGGCAAACGCAGGCGACGAGGCGGAAGCGGGGCCTGGAGCCTCGGCCAGTATCGTGACCGGTGACCGCAAGGATGTCTATTCCGCCGCCGTACCAGAGGCAGCCGGCGCGCTGTTGGCACCCAGAGTCGTCATTTCAGCCGAACTGTCGATTCCTCAGTGCAAGAAGTACCGGGTGCTGCAGAAGGTCCGCCATTTCGAGCACCTGGGCATTCCGGTGGAAGCCTATGACTGGTGGCGGAAGGATGAAGTTCTCAAGGCGCTCCAGACGGCAACCATCATCATCTTCTACCGCGTCCCCGGCTATCCGGAGCAGCTCGAAGTCATCGAGGAGGCCCGGCGTCTCGGCGTGACCACGATGTGGGAAGTCGATGATCTTATCTTCGATGAACCGGCCTATCTCACCAATTCCAATCTCGACAAGCTTGAGCCGGACCTGCGCAAATCCGTTCTGGATGGCGTGCCGGTGTATCGCGCTGCGTTGCAGGCGGTCGACTACGGCATCGCTTCCACCAGTACCATTGCGGACTATATGCGCGAGGCAGGCGTCAAGGATGCCTTTGTCGTGGAAAACTGCCTCGATTTCGAGACGCTGACCACGGCAGAGCGGATCCGGAACGAGTTCGGCAAGAAGCCGGACTCCGACACGGTCCGGATCATCTACGGCTCTGGCACCAAGACGCACGATATCGATTTCACGTTGGCGGCCCCGGGGCTGGCGCGGGTCATGGAAGCGAACCCGAATGTCGTACTGGAGATTATCGGCGAGTTGAACCTGCCAGATACGCTTGAGCCTTATTTCGACCGGGTGGTGCGTAAGCCGTTTTCGAACTTCCCGGACTACCTTGCCACCCTTGCACAGGCGGACATCAGCCTCGCGCCGCTTGAAATGACGCTGTTCAGCGACGCCAAGAGCAACATCAAGTATCTCGAAGCGTCCGTCCTCGGACTGCCGTCGGTCTGCTCTGCGACCAAGACATTCCGGGAAGTGATCGAGAATGGCGTCACTGGCTACGCCGTTTCCACGGATGAGGAATGGGAAGCCGCGCTGACAGAGCTGGTCCGCGACAAGGACAAGCGCGAAGCCATGGGGCAGGCGGCGCTTGCCTCCGTCCTTGAAAACTATTCACCGCATCATATCGCAGAGGCCCAGGTCGCACCGATTGTCAGCCGGTTTGACGAACGTCAGGATGAACCGCTGAAGGTCCTGGTGGCGAACGTGTTCTACGCGCCGCGCAGTTTTGGCGGCGCAACCATTGTTGCCGAAGAGGTCGTCAGCAAAATGGCGGACGACCCGGACCTTGATTTCCTTGTCTTCACCTCGCTTGGGGAAGACACGCACCCCTACGCGCGCAAGCGCTATTTCGCGAAAGGCGTCGACTGCCTCGGCGTGAAAATCCCGGCGTTTACGGATCGCGCGATGGAGTATGAGAACCTCCAGATGCAGGACGAATTCCGGCAAGTGCTGGAATCCTACCGGCCTGACATCGTGCACTTCCATTGCGTTCAGGAGATCAGCGCGTCGATCATGGATGCGTGCATCGAGTTGGGAATTCCCTACGTCATCACGCTTCATGACACGTGGTGGCTCTGCGAGCGCCACTTCATGGTGAAATCGGATAACAAGTATTGTTTCCAGGAACAGATCGATCTGAATGTGTGCCGCACCTGCGTCGATAATTTCGGGTACACGGTACTTCGCCGGGCTGCCCTTAAAAAATACCTCGACAATGCGGCACTGCTTCTCGCCCCGAGTGAGTTTCTGAGGTCGCTGTATATTTCCAACGGAGTCGATCCGGAACGCATCAGGCTCAACAAGAATGGCGTCCGTGTTCCCGAAGCCCTGGTGCAGAAGACACCGCGCAAGGGCGGCAAGATCCGGTTTGCCTATGTTGGCGGAGACCACCCGGTCAAAGGGGTCAATCTCGTCAGCCGCGCTTTCAGTGAACTGGAAGAAGATAGCAAAGCCGAGCTTCTGGTCGTGGACAATACGCTGAACCTTGGCTTTTCGTCCTTTGAGGGCCGAGGCGGGAATTTCCCCGGCTTCACCACATTCGTGCCGGCCTACAATCAGGAAACAATCGACGAATTCTTCGCCGGCGTGGATGTCCTGGTGTTCCCGTCTCAGTGCAAGGAAGCTTTCGGACTGACTGTCAGGGAGGCGCTTTCGCGGAATGTCTGGGTCATCTCCACGGATTCCGGCGGTGTCGTCGAGGACATCATGCACGGCGTCAATGGCACCATCATTCCGCTGACCGGCGATGGTGACCATGTGGCCCTGAGGGACGCAGTGCAGGCCATCCTCGATCATCCCGAAAAGCTGGAAAAATATGAGAACCCCCACCGGGATCAGATCGTCACCTTCGGCGAACAGGCCGAAGAGCTGCGCGGCATCCTGAAGGAGGTTGCTGCCGATCATGCGCGGCCGGAGAGCGTCGCGGACGCCAGCGAGCACGGGCAGGCCACCGGGAAGGAACTTCACGCAGCCGAATAGAGGGGGCCGCACGACCGGCGTGTCAGTCCGCCGGTACGGTGACAAGGCCTTGAACAGCGTTGGCGAATGGGGTGAGAAAGATGCGGACCGTATCGCCCCCAGATTGCCGGGCGCACCTATCGAGCCCTGACGGGCAGACAGTATCTGGAGACGAGGGACGATGACCCGAAAGAAAGTAATCGTGACCGGCGGGGCCGGGTTCATCGGATCTGCGCTGGCGCGTCATCTGGTGCTGGAAGAAGACGCCGAAGTCGTTGTCATCGACAAGATGACCTATGCGGCGAACCGGGCCAATATCGCGTCGGCCGAAGCAACCGGGCGGTGCCGCCTGATCGTTGAGGACATCTGCCACCAGCAGGCCATGACGGACATCGTCGCCCGTGAGAAGCCGCAGCAGATCCTGCACCTGGCCGCCGAGAGCCATGTCGACCGGTCGATTTCGGGGCCGCGCGACTTCGTCGAAACGAATGTCATCGGCACCTACGCCATGCTGGAGGCGGCGCGGGCTTACTGGGCTGGCCTCAAAGGAGCGGAGAAGGATGACTTCCGCTTCCTGCATGTCTCGACGGATGAGGTGTATGGATCGCTCGGGCCGGAAGGCCTGTTCCATGAGACAACACCTTATGACCCGTCTTCGCCCTATTCGGCCTCCAAGGCCGCGTCAGACCATCTCGCCAAGGCCTGGTTCCGCACCTATGGCCTGCCGGTGGTCGTGTCGAATTGCTCCAACAATTACGGGCCGTACCATTTCCCGGAAAAACTGATCCCGCTGGTCATCCTGAACGCCCTCGAAGGCAAGGAGCTGCCGGTCTATGGCGACGGCTCCAACATCCGCGACTGGCTCTATGTTGAAGACCATGCCCGGGCCCTGTCGCTGATTGCGACGAAGGGCGAACTCGGCGAAACCTATAATGTCGGCGGGCGGAACGAGCGGACCAACCTGCAGGTGGTCGAAAAAATCTGCGATGAGCTGGACAAGCTGGTGCCGGGCGAGCGTCCGCGCCGCGAACTGATCCGCTTCGTCACAGACCGTCCCGGCCATGATCACCGCTACGCCATCGACGCCACCAAGCTGGAAACGGATCTTGGTTGGCGGGCGCAGGAGAATTTCGAGACCGGCCTCGCCAAGACCGTGCGCTGGTATCTCGACAATGCCGACTGGTGGACGCCGCTGCGCAAGACAGTCTACTCCGGCGAGCGCCTCGGCCTGTCCGAGCCGCAAAAGGCATAGGTCCGGATCTCCGAAACGGGAAAGCATACATGGCTGACAAGACGATACTCGTGGCTGGCGGGGCCGGACAGGTGGCGCGGGCATTGGCCGACGCGGTCTTGCCGGAAGGCCTTGAGGTCGTGGCGCGCGGGCGTCCGGATCTCGACATCCTGGACGCATCAGCCATCGCCCGGACCGTCGATGAGGTCCGCCCGGATTTCGTGGTCAATGCGGCAGCCTACACGGCCGTGGACCAGGCCGAGAGCGACGAGGCAGCAGCCTTCGCATTGAATACAGAGGCGCCGGGACACCTGGCCGCCGCAGCCGCGAAAGCAGGCATTCCGATCATTCATCTTTCCACAGATTATGTCTTCGACGGCGGTAAGGATGCGCCTTATGTCGAAACCGATCCTGTGGCGCCGCTCGGGGTTTACGGGCGCTCGAAGCTTGCCGGCGAAGAGGCGGTTGCCAGCGCCAATGCCGATCACATCATCCTCCGCACGGCGTGGGTCTACAGCCCGGTCGGCAAGAATTTCGTGAAGACGATGCTGCGCGTCGGCGCCGGGCGTGACGAACTGGGCGTTGTCGACGACCAGCGCGGCAATCCAACGGCTGCTGCCGACATTGCGGCGGGTATTGTGAAGATTGCCACGCAGGTCCTGTCCGGCGCCGCACCGGTGAAAGCGGGCGTCTACCATATGACGTCAACCGGCGAGGCGACCTGGGCCGATTTCGCACATTACATATTCGAATGCAGCGCCGAATTGGGCGGCCCCGTCGCTGAGGTCAAACGCATTACATCTGCGGAATATCCGACACCTGTGCGCCGGCCTGCCAATTCACGTCTCAATTCGTCGAAACTTGCAGCAGCTTATGACGTGGAATTGCCGCATTGGCAGGCGAGTACGCGGGACTGTGTAGAACAACTGGTGATTACCGGGGAGTGGAATTCATGAAGGGCATTATTCTGGCCGGAGGCAAAGGCACACGCCTGCACCCGATCACGCGGGGCGTGTCGAAGCAGCTGTTGCCGGTTTACGACAAGCCGATGATCTTCCATCCGATCACCACGCTCATGTTTGCGGGTATTCGGGATATCCTCGTCATCTCAATGCCGGACGCCCTTCCACTTTACCAGCAGCTGCTGGGGGACGGCAGCGACTGGGGCATGAACTTTCAGTATGCAGAACAGCCGGAAGCACGGGGACTCGCAGAGGCTTTCCTGATTGGTGCGGACTTCGTCGGCGGCGGGAAAAGCGCGCTCGCCCTTGGGGACAACATGTTCTACGGCGCGGGCCTCAGCGGTGAGCTCGCCAAGTCCGGCGCGATCGAGAAAGGCGCGGAAGTGTTCGCCTGCCAGGTCAACGATCCGTCCGCCTTTGGCATCGTGGAAATGGATGCGGCTGGCAAGGCAATTTCCATCGAGGAAAAGCCGGTGCACCCCAAGAGCAACTGGGCCGTGACTGGCCTCTATTTCTATGACGAAGACGTTGTCGAGATTGCCAAGGATGTGCAGCCCTCGCCGCGCGGCGAACTGGAAATCACCTCCATCAATGAAGTCTATCTCAATCGCGGTGACCTGCAGGTGCACCGCCTCGCCCGCGGCACGGCCTGGCTGGATGCCGGTACGTTCGATGGCCTGATCCAGGCTTCACAATTCGTGCAGACGGTCGAGAAGCGCCAGGGCATGAAGATCGCCTGCCCGGAAGAAGTGGCATGGCGCAAGGGCTTCATTGATGATGCCCAGCTGGAACAGCTCGCTGCTCAGTACAAGAACGAGTACGGCACCTATCTCAAAGGGCTTCTGACGCACTGGGGGAGCTGACGGGCCCGTTGCCCGAAAGCTTTCGGACATGAACGCGATGCTGGCTCATCCGCCAGGGGTTCCATGCCATGGTCCGGGCAAGCCGCCAGAGCGGTACGCGTGAGCTGCGCCGCGTCTCCTGTCCCTTGCGGCGCATGCGGGCGGCGTCCTTGAGGCCATCGCGCATGCCGCGCCAGGTTTCGCGGACACGCCCCACCATCGCGCCGCGCATGAGCAGGTACAGCGACAGCGTGATGTGACCGGGCAGGGTCAGCCACAGGATCGGGCCGGGCATGTCCTTGGCATAGGTCCAGACCCGGTTGCGCGTCCCGTGATAGATCGAAAAGTCGCTGGCCCGGCCGGACAGGCCGCCGCCGACATGGTGGATCACCGCACGCGGCAGGAAGATGCAGGTGTCTCCCGCGAGCCGCAGGCGGAAGCCGAGGTCCACGTCTTCGCAATAGCAGAAGAATTCCTCATCAAACCCGCCATGGGCAAGGAACAGTTCGCGCCGGAACACGGCGCCTGCGCCGCAGGGGCTGAAGCATTCGCCCTCTTCCGGCATTTCTGTCGCTGGCCGCAGGAAGCCGCCGCGCCACGGAATGCCGAAGATGAGATAAGCGTCGCCGGCCCCGTCCAGCAGGCTCGGATCTTCCAGATTGTATTGGGCTGACGCAAACATGCCGACGCCGGGATGACGGCGAATGCCGTCGGCGATCTTGTCCAGGAAGTCCGGATCGGCCACGGCGTCCGGGTTCAGGCAGACGATCCATTCGCCCTTCGCCCGCCGCGCGCCGAGATTGGTGCCGCGGGCATAGCCATGGTTCTCGGTTTCGGCCATCAGGGTGAAAGCGGGCAGGTCGGCGACGTCTGGATTATCAACTGAGCCGTCAGTTGAGGCATTGTCGACCAGCAGGACCTCGAAATCCCGCCGCGTCTGGCCGCCCAGCGAATCGAGCGCCGCCTGCACGTACGCACCGCCATTGTAGTTGACGATCACGACGGAAAACACCGGGTCCGGCGAGGCATTGCCGGGCGTTCCAGCAGGATTGGTTCGGGGGTTTTCGGTCATCTTGCGTCTACACTTATGCCCAGCCCGGTTCCCAGAGTGTTACTGGCACTTTCTCCAAGGGGCGTCGACCCGTCCGCCTCAAGCCAGTGTGAGGCTATTAGGTTTCATTTGTAACCAATTTCCCGTTTGGTGTATGATGGTGCCATGACCATCACGACCCCCAAGAATCGCTATGCCGATGCCCCGCGGGCGGCCGATTTCACCATCGACCAGGCGTGGGACAGCTACAGCGCGGAAGAGCATGACCGGTGGGACAGGCTGTTCCGCCGCCAGAAGGACGTGACGAAGGGCCGGGCCTGTACGGCGGCGCTGAATGCCATGGCGCAGCTGGAACTCTCGCCCTCCGGCATTCCGCATATGGGCCAGCTTTCGGACCGGCTGGAGAAGATCACCGGCTGGCGCATCGTGCCGGTCGCGGAGCTGGTGCCGGACGAGATTTTCTTCGACCACCTCGCCAATCGCCGGTTCCCGGCAGGCGCCTTCATCCGCCCTGAAGCCGAGTTCGACTATTTGCAAGAACCGGACATCTTCCACGACATTTTCGGCCATGTGCCGTTGCTGGCAGATCCAGTGTTCGCCGACTTCATGGAAGCTTATGGCAAGGGCGGGCAGCGCGCGATGCGCCTCGGCCAGCTCCACAACCTCGCCCGGCTCTACTGGTACACGGTCGAATTCGGCCTGATCCGCGAAGACGACGGCCTGCGCATCTATGGCGCCGGCATCCTCTCCAGCCCGCAGGAAACGGTGTTCGCACTGGAAGACGACAGCCCGAACCGGATCGGCTTCGACGTGCAGCGCCTGATGCGCACGAAATACATCATTGATGACTTCCAGCAGACCTATTTCGTCATCGACAGTTTCGAGGCCCTGCTGGACACCTGCTACAAGGATTTCGGCTCGGTCTATGCCGATGTGAAAGGCCTGCCCGACTATGACGCGCACGCGATCGCGCCGGGCGATACGGTGCTCCATCGCGGCACGCATGCCTATTTCGACAAGGGCGGCCGGGAAAAAGCCTAGTCTGGCCGTCGTCATTTCCGTGCTTGACCCTTGAGAGAAAACAGAAGATCGACAGGGGATGCACTACGCCCCTCGAATTCTCGTCACCGGCGGCGCCGGCTTCATCGGCTCCTTCCTGTGCGAGCGCCTGCTAGAATCCGGCGCGGAAGTCCTCTGCGTGGACAATTTCTTCACCGGCCGGCGAACAAATGTCGCCCACCTGCTGGACAATCCCCGCTTCGAGATCATGCGCCATGACGTGACCTTCCCGCTCTTTGTGGAGGTCGACCAGATCTACAACCTGGCCTGTCCGGCAAGCCCGATTCATTACCAGTTCGATCCGGTCCAGACGACGAAGACGAGCGTGCACGGCGCCATCAACATGCTGGGCCTCGCCAAGCGGACGCGCGCCAAGATCCTCCAGGCCTCGACGTCTGAAGTGTACGGCGATCCGGAGATGCACCCGCAGCGGGAGGAATACTGGGGCAATGTGAACCCGATTGGCCTGCGCTCCTGCTATGACGAAGGCAAGCGCTGCGCCGAGACCCTGTTCTTCGACTATCACCGCCAGCACAATGTGAAGATCAAGGTCGCCCGGATCTTCAACACCTACGGTCCGCGCATGCACCCCAACGATGGACGCGTCGTGTCGAACTTCATCGTGCAGGCCCTGCGCGGCGAAGACATCACGCTCTATGGCGACGGGCAGCAGACGCGCAGCTTCTGCTTCGTCTCCGACCTGGTGGACGGCCTTATCCGGCTGATGAATTCCGAGGATGACGTCACCGGCCCGATCAATCTGGGCAATCCCGGAGAGTTCACCATGCGCCAGCTCGCCGAGGCGGTGCTGGAGCTGACGGGCTCGACCTCGCAGATCGTGAACCGGCCCCTGCCGTCGGACGATCCGCGCCAGCGCCAGCCGGATATTTCCAAGGCGAAAGCTGCACTGAACTGGGAACCGACCATCCCGCTCGCCGAAGGCCTGAAGCCGACGATCGAGTATTTCCGGAACGAGATTGCCGAGCTGGTTTAGGGGGCGAAGGCGCTGCGCTTACGCTTGCGCATTCAAATCGTAAATTTGATCTGGTTGTGGCCCTTGCTTGCGCGGCGGGCATTCATTTCCTCAAATCGATCCTCGATCGATTTGTGCGCTGAAGGCGCACCGGAAATGAATGGTGGGCCCGGCAGGATTTGAACCCGCGACCAAACCGTTATGAGCGGTCCGCTCTAACCAACTGAGCTACAGGCCCACCGAGGCTCCCGTTTAGGCGGCTGCTGCATGCCTTGCAATGGGCCTGATGAATCTCACCAAAGCGGGTAACCCGGTCTTATCGGAAATGTGGTTAATTCCCTGAAACCGGGCGTGATTCTTGCTAGGTAGGGGACATGACACGCGTACTTGTGACCGGCGGAGCCGGATATATCGGATCGCACACCTGTGTGGAGCTTGTCTCACGTGGGTACCAGCCTGTGATCGTGGACAATTTCGTCAATGCCTCGCCCAAGGCGATCGACCGGATCTGCCAGCTGACCAATTCACCGGTGGAATGGTATGAGGCCGATGTCCGCGACACGGACCGCATCGCGGAAATCCTCGCAAAACATGACTGCGAAGCGGCCATCCACTTTGCAGGACTCAAGGCCGTCGGCGAGTCGACCGAGAAGCCGCTCGAATATTACAGCGCTAACGTCATGGGCACGCACAGCCTGATCCAGGCGATGCTGCAAACGGGCGCCGGCCAGATCGTGTTCTCGTCCAGCGCGACCGTTTATGGCGAGCCGGAATTCCTGCCCTATACCGAATCCCACCGTCTTCGCCCGACGAACCCCTATGGCAACACCAAGCTGACCGCAGAAATGCTGCTGAACGATGTGGCCGGATCAGGCGCCCTGACAGACGTGGCGATCCTACGCTACTTCAATCCCATCGGCGCGCATCCGAGCGGCATGATCGGGGAAGACCCGAACGACATTCCGAACAATCTCATGCCTTATGTGGCGCAGGTGGCGGTTGGCCGCCGCCCGCACCTGAACGTGTTCGGCAATGACTATGACACGGCCGACGGCACCGGGGTGCGGGACTACCTTCACGTCGTGGACCTCGCCCGGGCGCACGTGCTGGCGCTCGACCGCTTCAAGCACTCTCATGGGCCTTTCACCGTGAACCTCGGCACCGGCAATGGGTCGTCCGTTCTGGAAGTCGTGCGAGCCTTCGAGGCAGCGTGCGGCAAGTCCATCGCAATGGAATTTGCGCCGCGGCGGGCTGGCGACATTGCGGCCTTCTGGGCCGATCCGTCGCTGGCGCAGGAACTGCTCGGCTGGCAGGCGGAGCTGACGCTGGAAGACATGTGCCGCGACCAGTGGGCCTGGCAGAGCCAGAACCCGCAAGGCTATGAAAACGCCTGATTTGTCATCGGCCTGAGACACAATCGGAACAAGATTGCCTCCCAGAGTGTTCGGTACAACACTCAGACAATTACCAATGGGAGAGTCTCATGCGCCGTTTATTGCCCCTTATTACATCGACTGCCGCCCTGGCCCTGATCGTGCCTCAGGCCGCCTGCGCCCAGATGCAGGGCCCGGCCCTCGGCCTGACCCAGCAATCGGTGGCAGGTGCCTACCAGGCTCCGAACTCGATCCAGCCTGAGACCACGCTCTCCATCTCTGCCCAGTCGACCGTGAAGCGCGAGCCGGACATTGCCTTCATCAATGCCGGCGTTCAGGCCGAAGGCGAGACGGCGACTGCCGCCATGGAATCGCAGGCCAAATCCATGACCGGCGTGTTCGATGCGCTGGAAAAGGCCGGTATCGCCAAGAAGGACATGCAGACGTCCAATTTCTCGCTCTGGCCGCGCTACAACTATATCGAGACGAAGCTGAAGGACGGCTCGTCCCGCGGAGAGCAGAAGCTGATCGGCTACACGGCCTCCAACCAGCTAACCATCAAGGTACGCGATCTCGACAATCTCGGCTCGACGCTCGACAGCCTCGTGAAGGCTGGCGGCAACACGTTCAACGGCCTGAACTTCGCGCTCGATGACGATTCGGAAGTGCGCGACGAAGCCCGCCGCAAAGCCATGGCAGACGCCCGCGCCCGCGCGGACCTTTACGCCGAGGCGGCAGGCCTGCGCGTGCTGCGTATCGTGACGATCAATGAAAGCGGCAGCTACTCACCCCAGCCGATGCCGATGGCCCGTATGGCTGAAGCCAAGATGGCCGACGTCTCGACGCCGATTGCAGGCGGTGAAGTCGGCTATAATGCGACGGTGAACGTGGTCTTCGAACTCGGCCAATAAGCCGAAGCGAAAGCCGGATCAGACATACCCTTCGGCAAGCAGGTCCTTCATATCGATGATGCCGACCGGCTTGCCGTCGACGGTTACGAAGGCGTTCGAGATCCGTTGCGCGGTGAAGGTCTTGATGACCGCAGACATGCGGTCGTCGGGACCGAGCGCCTTCGGGTCGTCGGTCATGATGTTGGCGGCCGTGCCCGAGAGCTTGCCGGCCAGCATGGCGCGGCGGATGTCGCCGTCGGTGACCATGCCGATCAGGCGGCCATCCTCGTCGATCACGCCGACGCAGCCCTTGCGTCCTTCGGAGACCGCCAGGATCACGTCGCGGACATCGGCTGACGCGCTGATGATCGGCATATGATCCGTTTTAGTCTCGATATAGTCGCCTGCAGTCTGCAGGGAGCGGCCAAGTTTGCCGCCCGGATGGCGGAAGCCGAACTCCTCCCGTGAGAAGCCCCGGCGCGCCATCAGCACGATGGTCAGCGCGTCGCCCAGCGCCAGCGCCATCGTGGTCGAGGAGGTCGGCGCAAGGCCGTTCGGGCACGCTTCGGCCACAACCGGCATCTCCAGCAGCACGTCGGAGGCCCGGCCCAGCGTCGACTCGGCGGAGCGCGTCATGCCAATGAGCGGGATGTTGTTGCCCTTGCAGAAGCGTAGCAAATCCACCAGTTCGCGGCTTTCCCCGGAATAGGAAATCGCAATCACGACAGAGCCGGGCACGACCATGCCGAGGTCGCCATGGCTGGCTTCGGTCGGGTGCAGGAAGAAGCTCGGCGTGCCGGTCGAGGCGAGGCTGGCGGCGATCTTCTGGCCGATATGGCCGGACTTGCCGACGCCCGCGACAATGACGTGCCGGTCCGTCGCCATGATCTTGTCGGCGGCTTCGGCGATGGAGGGGCCGATGCAGGCTTCCAGCTGTTCCAGCGCGTCCCGCTCAATGCGGATCGTGTTGCGGGCGAGATCTAGATCGGATTCCTGGGCCACGGGCGCTGCTCCTACTGGGATTGCGCCCGCGTTTTCCGGCAAGCCGGTCGTGGTGACAACCCTACTTGGCCAGTTGGCGGCGGCGATACTCTTCCGGAGAGAAAGCCGGCGCATTCTCAGCGGGCGCTTCGGCATAGTAGCGGCCGAGTGAGGTTTTCGCCGGATCAATCGGGAGGGCTTGCTCAACTTCCGGGGCTGACTCGGCCACAAGAACAGGCGCGTCCATGGCGGGTGGGGCCGGCATATCGTCGGCGTCGCCCTGCGCAGATTCGGCCAGTTGATTGTCGTTGGCAGCCATCCGTGCGGCGGCAGCCTCGGTCGCGAGGATCACCGACAGCGGCTTGCCATTCAGCATGGGCTCAGCAGCCGCTTCCGGGCTCAGCGGTTCTTCCAGCATGGCAAAGGCGAGGCGCGTGCGCAGCTCCGGATCGTCGGCCGGAAGCGTGTAGGAGCTGAAGGCGGCTTCCAGCAGGGCTTCGACGTGGCGGTCGCGGGCACGGGCGGTCGATCCGCCCAGCATGACGGCGATGATACGGTGC
This sequence comes from uncultured Hyphomonas sp., assembly GCF_963678875.1. Lineage (NCBI taxonomy): Bacteria > Pseudomonadati > Pseudomonadota > Alphaproteobacteria > Hyphomonadales > Hyphomonadaceae > Hyphomonas > uncultured Hyphomonas sp. The sequence continues at coordinate 803,847 of NZ_OY787457.1, forward strand.
CCGTCGCGCTTGGCCGAAGCCATCAGGTTGAAACCGGAGGCGCGGGTATAGCCGGTCTTGATACCGTCCACGCCGTCCACGTCTCCGAGCAGATTGTTGTGGTTCTTGTAGGTCTTGCCGCCCCAGCTGAACTTCTCGGTTGAGAAATAATGATAGTAGTCGGCGTGATCCGTGAGCATCGCATCGGCCAGCAGGGCCATGTCGCGCGCAGTGCTGAGCTGGCGGGAGTTGGGCAGGCCGGATGCGTTGACGAAACGGGTGTTCTCCAGGCCAAGCGACTTGGCCTTCACCGTCATCAGCTGGGCAAAGCGGCTTTCGGTGCCGCCGATCCGTTCGGCAACGACAACGGCCACATCATTTGCCGATTTCGTGATCAGGGCGCCGATCGCGTCGCGCACCGTAATGCGGGAGCCGGTTCTCAGCTTGAGGTTCGAAGGGGCCTGGGCCGCGGCATGGCGGGAGACGACCATGCGCTCATCAAGGGAGACTTCGCCGCTCTTGAGCGCGTCGAACAGCATGTAGAGGGTCATGACCTTGGTCAGTGATGCCGGATAGCGCGGTTCATCGGCATGCCGGTCGTGAAGCACCTGCTGGGTGTCGGCATCGATCACGATCGCGGCATATTTCTCTGCCAGAGCAGTCCCGCCACCAAAGGCCATGCCCGTCAGGATCGCTGCGGTACACACGACTCGAGTAAGGGCTGCGAAAGCGCGCAGGAACATTCAGGTCTCCCGACATGTTAACCCCGGCCCTCCGGGATTTAACTTAGAATCGTGCAAATCCCTTGACCACACCTTAACGGCACATCGGGCCACGGATTGCGTAATCGTAATGGAACCGATGCAAAAACCGTGCAGGCTGCCTCATGTTGCAGCGCACAAAAAAATGTTGCGAGAGCGAAGAAAAAGGAGTATTAGCTCCCCTAGGGTAAGCGCAGGGTAGTATAGGTATAGAAGGAACGATCGATGACGAAGGCAAAGACGGCCACCACCGCAAAGCGTGCGAAGGCCGAAGCAAGTGCAGCAACGGACACCACCACCAAGATGCTCGACGAAAGCATGGAACAGCTCTCCGGTTTTGCTGGCATGTTCGGCGGGTATGCCGAAACCGGCCTGAAAGCCATCAGCGAGCGCACCGCGGCTTCGACCGACATGGCGCGCCAGCTGGGCAGCCGGAACATGGATTTCTTCACCAAGTCGCTGGAGCAGGGCGTTGAAGCCACCCAGGCGATCACTTCCGCGAAAGACGTTCGCCAGGTGATGGAAATCCAGGCTGGATTTGCGAAATCCATGTTTTCGGCGTATACGAAAGAAATGAACGCGCAGGCAGAACTTTGCATGTCTGCATGGCGCGACGCGGCAAAGCCGTTCATGGCTTTCGCTGCAAAATAAGCTTCTGGGATCGGGCCACACCGCCTGGTTGTAGAGTGCAGTAGATTGGAAAGAGCCGGACCTGATTGGTCCGGTTCTTTTTTTCCGGACATATGTTTCCGCCCGTCCAGTCGCGGCAGATGCCCCGGAAATCCGGCCAAAAAACAGGATTGGCGAGTCTTACGCAACGCGGTTAGATGGCGCCATGTCACCACTGCCTGATCTGATTGAGTTTCCCGCCCTGAAGCGCCCCGCCCGGCCGAACAATTGCCTGGTCGCGCCGGAGGGGTTCACCGGCATGGTGTCCGTCGACGAAACGGCGCCGGTGTTCGACAAGACGCCGAAGCAGGTGTTCAACGTGGTGATGGACCTGGTGCTGGAACGGGTAGAGTGGCGCCTGCGCGCCTCGGATCCGGACTCGCTGCGGATCTCGTTCATTGCGGTGACGCCGCTGATGAAGTTCAAGGACGATGTCTATGTTCAGGCCGTGCCGGTGGACGGAGACGACAGCCGGTCCAGCGTGGCCATCTATTCGGCGTCCCGGATCGGCTATTCCGATCTCGGAACCAATGCCAAACGCGTGCAGGAACTGCTCGAATTGATAGGTACTCGCTGAGCACGCCTGCTCTAAAAGCAGGCAGGAAATGATTTTGCCGCCTGTCACATCTTCAATCTTGCCCTGAACCGTATATCTTAAGACTCATGAGCAAGGGCATTCCGCATTTCCGAATGAACGATCCTGAGCCGCCGGCACCTCCCGGCGACGGCGGAACTGGCGATGACGGAATCGAATATGGCCTGTCCACGCAGACGCGTGTGCGGACCAAGAAACCCTCGCTCTATCGTGTGCTTTTGCTCAACGATGACTACACGCCGATGGAATTCGTCGTGTTCATCCTCGAACGGTTCTTCAACCGGTCCCGCGAGCAGGCGACCCGCATCATGCTTCACGTGCATCAGAAGGGTGTCGGACTGTGCGGGGTCTACACATATGAGGTGGCCGAAACAAAGGTTGCCCAGGTGCTTGACCTTGCGAAGCGGCACGAACACCCTCTCCAGTGTGTCATGGAGAAAGACGACTAGACCTCTAACCCCGGAAGGCTTCCACATTGCCACGCTTGTCCCCCTCCCTGGAAACGGCTCTTGAAAAGGCCCTCACCCTGGCTTCAGAACGGGAGCATGAGTACGCCACACTCGAGCACCTCCTGTTGGCTCTGACAGGGGATGAGCACGCCAAGGAAGTGATGGGGGCCTGCAAGGTCGATATAGAAGTCCTGACCGCAGAACTGGTCCGCTACATCGATGAAGAGCTGACCAGCCTGATCGTCGAGGACGGGGAAGGCCGCGTCCAGCCGACCGCAGCGTTCCAGCGCGTGGTCCAGCGCGCCATCCTGCACGTCGAAAGCTCCGGGCGGGACGAAGTGACCGGTGCAAACGTGCTGGTCTCGATCTTCTCCGAGCGCGAAAGCCACGCTGCCTACTTCCTGCAGGAGCAGGACATGACCCGCTATGACGCGGTCAATTTCATTTCCCATGGCGTCGCCAAGCAGCCCGGCATGTCGCGCCCGTCCAGCCCGCGCGGCGCAGAGCCCGCCGAAGAGGAAGCCGTGAAGCAAGGGCACGAAGCGCTCGACGCCTACTGCGTGAACCTCAACGCAAAGGCGCGTGCCGGCAAGATCGATCCGCTGATCGGCCGCGACATGGAAATCAACCGCTGCATCGAGGTGCTCTGTCGGCGGAACAAGAACAACCCGATCCTCGTGGGTGACCCGGGCGTCGGCAAGACGGCCATCGCCGAGGGCCTGGCCAAGAAAATTGTCGATGGCGAAGCGCCGGAGATCCTCGACGAGGCCATCATCTGGTCGCTCGACATGGGCGCCCTGCTGGCCGGTACGCGTTACCGCGGCGACTTCGAGGAACGCCTGAAGTCGGTCATGAAGGAACTGGAGCAGCAGGACAAAGCCATCCTGTTCATCGACGAGATCCATACGATCATCGGTGCCGGGGCGACCTCCGGCGGCGCGATGGATGCGTCGAACCTGCTGAAGCCGGCCCTGCAGAGCGGTGGTTTGCGTTGCATGGGCTCGACCACCTTCAAGGAATACAAGCAGCATTTCGAGAAGGACCGCGCCCTGTCCCGCCGGTTCCGCAAGATCGACGTGGTGGAGCCGACCGTGGCTGACGCCATCAAGATCCTGACCGGCCTGAAATCCCGCTTCGAAGACTTCCACGGCCTGCGGTATACCAATGACGCGATCAAGTCGGCGGTGGAGCTGTCGGACCGCTACATCACGGACCGGAAACTGCCGGACAAGGCCATCGACGTGGTCGATGAGGCAGGGGCCGCCCAATGGCTGCTGCCGTCCAGCAAGCGCAAGAAGACGGTTGGTGTGCGCGACATCGAGGCCGTGGTGGCCAAGATCGCCCGCATTCCCCCGAAACAGGTCTCGTCCGACGATGCAGAAGCCCTGCGGTCGCTGGAGTCTGACCTCAAGCGCGTGGTCTACGGCCAGGACGAAGCCATCGAGGCGCTGTCCGCTTCGATCAAGCTCGCCCGTGCAGGCCTGCGCGAACCGAACAAGCCGATCGGCTCGTACCTCTTCGCTGGCCCGACCGGCGTCGGCAAGACCGAAGTCGCCAAACAGCTCGCCTCCATCATGGGCGTCGAGATGCTGCGCTTCGACATGTCGGAATACATGGAGCGGCACACCGTCTCCCGCCTGATCGGCGCGCCTCCGGGCTATGTCGGTTATGACGAGGGCGGCCTGCTGACAGATGGCGTCGACCAGCATCCGCACTGCGTGCTTCTGCTCGACGAGATCGAGAAGGCCCACCCGGACCTGTTCAACATCCTGCTGCAGGTGATGGACAATGGCTCTCTGACCGATGCCAACGGCCGCAAGGTCGACTTCCGCAACGTGGTCGTGATCATGACCACCAACGCCGGTGCATCGGATGCCGCGAAGAATGCAATTGGCTTTGGCGCCGGCAAGAAGGACGACGAGCAGGACGAGGCGATCAAGCGCCTGTTCACGCCGGAATTCCGCAACCGTCTCGATTCGGTCATCACCTTCGGCGGCCTGACGCCGGAAATCATCGACCGCGTGGTCGAGAAGTTCATCTTGCAGCTGGAAGTCCAGTTGGAAGACCGCAACGTCTCGATTGAAATCTCCAAGCCGGCGCGCGACTGGCTGGCTAAGCGCGGCTTCGATGCCGACATGGGCGCCCGGCCTCTGGCCCGGACGATCCAGGAACACGTCAAGAAGCCGATGGCGGAGGAACTCCTCTTCGGCGAGCTACAGAAAGGCGGCGTGGTCCACATCGATATCGACAAGGACGACGATAGCAAGCTGGCCTTCAAGTACGTGGCCGAAAAGCCGAAGAAGAAAAAGCCGGCTGCGAAGAAAGGGTCTCAGGAGCCTGCCTGACGCAATCACCAGCTGACTGGCGAATTGCCGCGACGTTATGGGGCCGTGCCGGAAGGTACGGCCCTTTTCGTGCTCGCTTCCATCGGAACGGGTGCTTATGCTCGCGGGAAAATACCGGGAGGAAATAAATGTCTGACAGTCAGGTGCACGGCACGTGCGACCCGCGTTTCGAGGAAGTGAAGCGCGAACTCGAAAAGAACCTTGCAGAGCGCGGCGAGGTCGGCGCGTCAGTCTGCCTGTCCGTGAACGGCGAAACGTTGGTCGATCTCTGGGGCGGCATGGCCAATCCCGAGACAAATGACCCCTGGCAGGAAGACACGATCTCCATCGTCTTCTCCTGCTCCAAAGCGGCGACGGCCCTTTGTGCCCATATCCTGATCGACCGGGGGGAACTCGATCCCGAGGCGTTGGTTTCGGAATACTGGCCGGAGTTTGCGAAGAACGGGAAAGAGAAGACCACGGTTCAGATGATGCTGAACCACGAGAGCGCGCTGCCGACGCTCCGCGACCCGGTGAAGCCGGGCGGCTTTGGCGACTGGGATTATATGGTCCAGCGCATGGCAGACGAGGAAGCCTTCTGGGAGCCGGGCACCCGTAATGGCTATCACATGATCAATTTTGGCTGGACCGTGGGTGAGCTTGTGCGCCGTGTGTCCGGCAAGTCGCTCGGCACCTTCTTCCGGGAAGAGGTGGCGGAGAAGACCGGCGCGCGTTTCTGGCTCGGCCTTCCGGAAACGGAGGATGTGCACATCGCTCCGATCCGGCAGTACGCGCCTCAGCCGGGCGACGAGGCGACGGAGTTTGGTATCAAGCTGATGACCGATCCGGAGTCGATCCAGCACAAGAGTTTCATGAATTCGGGCGGCTGGGACTTCAACGACCGCAAGGGCCAGACCGCGGAAATCGGCGGCGGCGGTGGCCTTTCCAACGCACGCGGACAGGTGGCGATGTACACGCCGCTCGCCATGAATGACGGGTCGCTGGTGTCGGAAGACAGGCTCAACAACATGACCATGGTGTCGACCGCAACGCACCGGGACGCGACCCTGTTGATCCCGACACGCTTTGCATCCGGGTTCATGAAGTCGATGGACAATCGCCGTCGCAAGATGGGGCCGGGCACCAGCGCCATCATGGGCGAGCGGGCCTTCGGCCATGTCGGGGCGGGCGGCTCCATCGGGTTTGCCGATCCGGATTGCGGTCTCGCCTTCAGCTACACGATGAACCAGATGGGCAATGGCATCCTGCTGAATGACCGTGGACAGAGCCTGATCGATGCGGCGTACCGGTCGCTCGGTTACCGGACGAATGCCCCGGGCGCCTGGGTGAAATAGTCCGTATTTCCGGAATCGCCTGCCACATGATATTCTTTCCCCGAGGGTGGAGGAGGATCATGCGTGATGCGCCATGCCGGACTGTGCTTAACACTCCTGCTGATCCCCACCGCGTGCGACGACGCGGTGGGGTCAGGTTATCCGGGTGAATCGCCCCCTGCGGAGGAACGTGTCGCGGAACCTGCAGACGATGCAGCAGTCCCCGCATTGAGTGACGCGGGCAGCACCCCGGAAGACCGCGCCGCATCGCTCGGCCTGTCACAGGAAATGGATTATGCCTGCGACAAGCCGGATATGAGCGCGCACGTCGTCCTCTACGGCAATGAAGAAGTGGTCGCTGTTCTGATTCCCGGCAAGGTGAACGTGCCGCTTTACCTGGAATGTTCTGCGACGCGGATCGGCCCGGAATGCTCCGATGGACAGTTCACGGCGCATCTCAACACGCTGGAAGATACGGCGATGTTCTTCGCCCTGAAAGACGCGTCACCCCTGACCTGCACCATGGTGCCGCCGGAGTTATCGCCCCAGATCGAGTAGGGCCCATGGCTCAGCCGTCATCGTCAGCTTCGCCCATGCCGCGCCGCTTTCCGCTGTTGGCGATCATTTCCTGCGCGCGCTCCACGCCTTCACTGCGAGCGGGCGGCGCCATGATTTCCGGCGGGTCGGTATCCTGCATGTAGATCGTCTGGCTCGGGAAGGCGAAGCTGGTGCCTGCCTTTTCGATGATGTTCATGACAGCAACGGCGAACTCTTCCTTGATCGCCAGCCATTCGCCCCAGTCCTTCGTCTTCGTGAAGGTGTAGATGAGGAAATCGATGGAACTGGCATTGAAACTGTCGACGCGTACGAACAGTGCCGCTTCGGGCGGTTTGACGAAGCGGTCATCATTCCACAGCCAGGCCTCGATCTCGTCACGGACATATTTGAGCTGGTCGACCGTCGTGCGGTATTCAACGCCGATCGCCCATTTGATCCGCCGGTAGGTCATGCGGGAGAAGTTCGTCACCGCCGCATCGGACAGTGCGCTGTTGGGCACATAGACCGGGCTCTTGTCGAACCGGCGCACCAGCGTGGAGCGGAAATTGATCTTTTCGACCGTCCCTTCGACCACGCCATCCACCTTGATCCATTCGCCCGGCACGAAGCGCTTCTCGGTGATGATCAGGATGCCGGAGATGAGGTTCTTGAACAGGTCCTGCGCGCCGAGGCCAACCGCGATGCCCAGCACGCCAAGGCCGGCGAGCAGCGGGGCGATCTGGATGCCCCATTGTTCAGCCACCGCGCCCAGGCCCAGCACGACCAGCAGGACCTGAAGCGCCTTCACCATCCAGTCGACGGCGGCGGAGGAGAGCGCGTTGCGCAGCGTGCCGAACATGAACTCGAAGGCGTTCACGGCACGGGCCAGCGTCCAGAATACTGCCAGCGTGATCACTGAGCGCAGGATGCGGTTGGCGTAGACTTCCGCATCGCCGGAAATGTCGGTGACCTGAAGGGCGACATAGATGCCGATGATCACCGGCACGACTTTCAGCGGTGTGGAGATGGAATTGACCAGGGCGTCGTCGAGGCGTGTCTTGGTGCCGGCCGTCAGCCGCATGATCGACGATACGATGATGCGGGCGAACAGGCCGCGGACCATCAGGGCGACGGCCACGATCAGGACGGCGGTGAAGATCTCGCCATAGGTCAGGCCGTAATCGCCCTGGTTCCAGACGGTGGCGATATAGCTGGCGGCGTCCCGGGCCCATAGCGGCGCGTTCTGGTCGAACCAGCCGCCGATGGACTGGAGCTGGGCGGTATTTTCCATTCTGAATTCCCCTGGGTCTTGTCGTCCCTGTCGTGTCAGTGGCGCAAACTGCCCCGACTCCTGTGTTTTGGTGGCTGCGGCACATGGCCCTCGCGCCATTCGCCGGGCTGCAGGTTTCCGATCTCCCACTCGCCGATGCGGACGCGGAGCAGCCGCAGGGTGGGGTGGCCGATAGCGGCCGTCATGCGGCGTACCTGGCGGTTGCGGCCTTCCGTAATCGTCAGCTCGATCCAGCTATCCGGCACGGACTTGCGGAAACGGATCGGCGGCACACGCGGCCAGAGGTTTTCGGGCGCAGAAAGGGCGCTGGCTTTCGCCGGCGCCGTCATGCCGTCGGAGAGGTCCACGCCATCGCGCAGGCGCTGCAACGCGGCTTCGTCCGGAATGCCTTCCACCTGCGCCCAATACGTCTTGGGCATCTTGTTGGCCGGATTGGCTATGCGGTGCTGCAGGCGGCCGTCATTGGTCAGGATCATCAGGCCTTCGGAATCCTGGTCCAGCCGGCCCGCCGGATACACACCGGGAATGTCGATCAATTCCGACAGAGTGCGCCGCTTCGAGCCTGCGTTTCCCTTGTCCGTGAACTGGGAGAGCACGCCGAAGGGCTTGTTCAGCAGGATGACGCGCGTTTCCTGGTTGGCATCGCGCCTCACGCGGCAACCACCTCGTGCAGCGCCTTCAGAGTTGTCAGCAGGCCTTCGGCATCCGTGATCGGCAGGCAGCTCGGCCCGTCGCACAGCGCCTTGTCGGGATCGGTGTGAAATTCGAGGAACACGCCGTCCGCACCTGATGCGATGGCGGCTTTCGCGATGATCGCCACGCCATCCCGGCGTCCGCCGGTGGAGGCGCCTGCAGTGCGCGGGTCAGCGCCCGGCAGCTGGACGGCATGGGTGGCGTCGATTGTGACCGGGCAGCCGAGCTTTTGCATCTCCGGGATGCCCAGCATGTCGACGACGAGGTTGTTGTAGCCGAAGCTGGAACCGCGCTCGCACAGGATCACGCCGACATCGGCCGCCTCTCCGATTTTGGAGACGATGTTCTTCGTGTCCCAAGGCGCGATGAACTGGGCTTTCTTCACCTGGATGATGCCGCCGGCGGCAGCGGTCGCTTTTGCGGTGGCGACGACGAGGTCAGTCTGGCGGCACAGGAAGGCGGGGATCTGGACGATATCCACGATTTCGGCGACCGGTTCGGCCTGGCCGGGCTCATGCAGGTCGGCGCAGATCGGCACGCCGAGTTTGGCTTTGACACTGGCCAGTGTCTTCAGACCCGATTCCAGGCCCGGTCCGCGATAGGATTTGATCGAGGAGCGATTCGCCTTGTCGAAGCTTGCCTTGAACACATAGGGCAGGCCGAGGGCGTCGCAGACGCGTTTCAGCTCCGTACCGATTTCCAGGGCCAGGCCTTCGTCTTCCAGCACGTTCAGGCCAGCGATCACGGACAGCGGCTTGCCTGTCCCGATGGTCCATCCGGAGGCGGCGTGGGTGAGGACGGTCATGGGCAGGTCTCCGTTCGGGTGTTTGCAGCCAGATAACCGAATTGCACGCCCGCGCGAACCCGTTTCGGCCAGCGATCACCGCCAAGGATCATGAACCCCCCCTCCAGAATCAAAGAAGCCGCCCTGATGAGGACGGCTCCCGTGAGTCCGTTGAGGACAATGGTCCCGGCAGCGTCTCAGCTTACCGGTACAAATCTCTAGGCGCTGGTCAGAGGCTGCTCCAGCCAGACACCATAGGACTTGGACCACTTGGCCTCACCTGGTTTCTCACTCGACATGGATCACCTCCTTTCAAAAAAAGTCATTGATTACAATGTATTACCGAGACTCTCTGTAGCCTTTGCAGGCGGTTAATTGTCAGTTTCGACTGAATTCCTCAATGTCATCAATGACTTACGTTGCAACCATTTGCGGAAACATTGCGGAAACAAATCGACCGGTAACAGCATCATTTAGGCACGATTTGCGCCTGCACAAAAGCCTATCTTTGTCCGGTAAATAATGAATTGCAGAGCGTTCAAACTGGCACTCCTATTGGTTGGATTAGACTTGTATGTTTCGATGTGAAGTTTAATCAGTTTGGGACAGTTACTTATAGGAAGACACATGAGCGAAGACTCCCCAATTGTGGAGATCAGTGAACGAGCTATTGAATTGGGTCTGAAGGAGTTTTTTCAGAACAATCCAGACTCAGTATTATTGCCGAAGGATGATGGAGAAGCGCGAGAGATAATCGCTCAGCCTTGGGGAGACCCGTCGCTGAAAGTTGTGCTGCCCGAGGCGGACGAAGCATTAGCCCCATTGGTCCAAGCGCTAAATCAGGTGCTATTGCCAAAGCGTTTTAGCGCGATTTGGCATTGCGAGACCAAATCCCTTGAAGTGATCTGGACTGCATACAAACTGGCTGACAGCTACAATGATCTAAAGTCGAGAGAATTTGATATTTCGCTCGAAGGGACCAATATTCATTGTCGATTTGGTCGGTCAACGGACATTCTTCTAGAAATTGCCAAACATACCTTTCCTGCTTCAAACCCAGGAGTGACTCAATTTCGTAACCTTCAATCCTATCATCGTTACACAAAGCGCCCTGAGCAGAGCGAGACCTCTATCGGAGAGCCGATCTCATTTTTTATAGAGGGGCTGGAATGGGATGAAGAAGACCTCGTGAAGAAGGTCAATGTAGTCAATTTTTACATGACCTATTATGACACCTCATCTCCGATCGTGCTGGTTCATGACGACGACAGCGATGTCAGAGAAGCGGCAGCTCGGGATCGCTACCTAATTGATACGTTCCCTGAGAAGATTACCGGCAGATATATCGACGAGCATATTCTGACGTATTGGATGTCGGCTTTTACAGGGAACGAAATTACACGTTTTAATCTGTACTACCGGATTATTGAGTATGCGGCGTTGCACTTTGCCAATGAAGATACTGCTACAAAGCTAAAACTTATTCTGGCTAGGCCGGATATTGGTACACAGGAATCAAAGGCGCTTTTCGACATTTTGTCTGTTTTCGCGTCGGATATGTCTGGAAAAAGTGACGAGATCCCACGAAGAAAGAAGCTTCTGGAAAAATGCGTCGACCCTAGAATTTTATGGCGTGATATCGACGCCAATAAACATTGTTTCACGAACGAAGCATGCTTTGATGGGGGGTATTGTCTTCCACCATTAATTGCTGAAAAAGCTACCTTTGATACTTTTAAGATCGGGGGTGTCGACACCGTGGCCGATCACTTTAGAAAACTGCGCAATGTGCTTTCGCACGGGCGTGACCAATACTCAGACGGTCTAATTTCACCGACTAGAAGGAACTACAAACTTTTGCGTCCTTGGGTAAATCTTATACAATCTGCTGTGGGGGAGGTTGTGATTTATAAAGATGCTCTCTAAGTGTTAGGTAGAATGATTGGCACAAACTGTGCTTGAGAACTGTGGTGAGAGGAGCCTTGAAATGAGCAACGGCGGATAACAATCAAACAAGTTAAGATCAAAAGGGCGGTGAGCATCGGTTCGCCGCCCTTTTTCGTGCCTGGTTGGGCCGCTGCCTTCAATTGTCAGCTTCGCACCGGTTGCCGAATTCGACCGCTACTGTTCTGCTAGAACTCTGCGGAAATATTGCGGAAACGCGATTTTCGCGGCGAAATGTAAGGCATAAATGACTTTGCCAAATCCTCACAAAACACAATTAAAACAAGTTGTTATGAGTTTTTCTGGCGAGGTGATATTCGACGTTGTAAGTCATGGTTGACTGACTCGACATGGATCACCTCCTTTCAGGCGCGCAACAGGCGCGTACTTTTTGTCCGGGACCATCCCGGACGACTCGGAGTTAAGCATGATTTGCGCCACGCAAAAGTTAAGAACGCGACTTTTTGGCCCAATTTCACAATCTGAACGAAAAACGCCCGGATGCCGGGAAGACATCCGGGCGTTCACCAAGCGGGCAGGACGCCCGATCGGCCTTAATCGTAAGCGAGTGCGCCGACGACGAGGCCAATGATTGCGCCTGTGGCCACCGAGGCGAGAATCGCGTCGCCGCGATCATGGTCATGAACCCAGTAGTATCCGGGCGGCGGGGCATACAGGCCGTAACGGTCATAATCACGAATATAGATCGTGCGCGGGTGCGGGCGGTAATAGCCGCCGATCCGGTAGGGCGAGATATAGCCCGAGCGGAAGTATGGCCCGGTCCGGTAGCCATAGGTCACATAGGAACTGTAGCGCGGCGGCGGGGCATAATAGTGCCGGACAGGTGGCCTGTAGGCATAGCGCGGCGGGTGGTAGCTGCGGCGATAGTCGTGGCGGTCCCGGCGGTCATGCCTGCTGTAATCGCGTCGGTCACCGCGATAGTCACGCCGGTCTCTGCGGTAATCATGACGATCACCCCGGTCGCGGCGGCTGCGATCACCGCGGTCACCACGATCACCTCTGTCGCCACGGTCATAGCCACCCCGGTCGCGGCCACGGTCAGGATCAGCACTCGCGATGGGGGCGATGGTCAGGCCAGCAACGGCCAGCGCCGCCATGGCTTTTCCGAATGTGTTCATCAGTTTCATGGCAGGCTGAGCCTCCGTCGATTAGCCCGCCGTACAATGTTTGGCGGGCCGTCTGGTTGTCGCGCATCGCGCATTGGAGCAAACCTACTTTTTCCGGCCTGAACGGTCTCTGAACGGGGAGTTAAGCTTTATCCATGTCCGATTTCGGCGATCTTCGTGTGTCTGACACGCTCACCGTACCGGCCTGGGAGCTGTCGGAAGCCTTCGTGCGCGCCTCAGGGCCGGGCGGGCAGCACGTCAACAAGGTCTCCACCGCCGTACAGCTGACCTGGCACGTTGAGGCATCCTCCCTGCCGGCGGAGATCAAGGAGCGCTTCGTGAAACTGTTCGGCAGCCGCATAACGAATGACGGCCGCCTGATCCTGGAAGCGGGCAATCATCGCAGCCAGGTGTTGAACCGGGAAGCGGCGCGCAAGCGGCTGGCGGAGATGATCCTCAAGGCCAGCCAGAAACCCAAGCGGCGCATTCGCACCAAACCGACCAAGGGAAGCATCCGCCGCCGCATCGCTACCAAGAAGAAGCGCGGAGAGATCAAATCCCTGCGCGGCAGCGTGGACCGGACGGAAGAGTAGGGCTCAGCGCGCCGAGTCGAGCGCGACCCGCAACTTGTAAAGAAGCGGCAGGATCTGTTGCCATTCCTTTTGCGATAGTGCGGCTAACTCGTTCTTCGTGGCATCCAGTGCCTGTACCGCCAGGTTCCGCGTCGTGGCGCCGGCAGGTGTAACGGAAATGCGCCGGATACGCCGGTCATCGGGATCCGGCACCAGCGCCACGAAACCTTTCTCCTCCAGACGCCGCACGGTGGACGACATGGTTGGCTGGGACACCTGAAGCGCGCGGGCGAGCTCGCCGATGGTTTGCTGCGTGTCGAGACGAAGCAAATGGTTCAAAACGGCAAACTGCGCCGTGGTCAGACCATCCGGCAGGCGGCGGGCGAAGGCCGTGTCGGCCAGATGGGCGATGATGGAAATCTCCGTCATCGCCGCGAACTCGACCGGGTCTCCGGCGAGGCCGGCTGGCCGGTTCATGTGATGAGCCGCGATTCAAGCGGCCAGCGGGGGGAAGGGGCTTGCCCGCGCGCATAGCCCAGCCGGAAGAGGCCCTGCACACGGCCGGGCAGGCTGACACCCAGCCGGTCATGGATCTCCGCGAAGGGGACGGCCATTTCGCTGTATTCCTCCAGCACCTGAGAGAGGGGCTGGAAGCCAACGCCCACAGCGGCGGCGGCCAGCTGCAAACGGATCCAGACTGCGCCGCTGTCCAGTTGTTCGGCGCGCGAGTTTCCGGGTGTGGAGAACCACAGGAATGTCGGCGCGCTTTCGATCAGGCCGTTATACATGGAGAGCGTCGCCTCCCATGCGGAGGAGCCGATTTCGTCCATGCTCTCCTGCGTCAGCATCCCGGTCATGCGGTAGGCTTCCATCATGGGCCCCGCGAGGGAGATGCCGTCGGGATTGGCATTGACCTGCCTGGCACCGATGCGGGTGAGGTAAGAGCTTTCATGGCAGGTCTCAGGCTTGCGGAGCTCGATCTCCCAGGCACGCTTGCAGACGTCTTTCAGCCAGCTGACTTTTTCCGGTTCGCTGCTGCCATCGACATTCAGCGCTTCAAGGCCGGGCAAGGCCGTCGAGACGTCCATCAGCGCCGCCAGCCTGTCGGACGGAACCGGCCTGCCGGGATCGAATTTCGCCCGCGCCGTGCGTCGTCTCAGCGCGTAGCCGAACAGCGGGTCGCGCGTGACATCCGGATCTTCGACAAAGCGCACATGTGCGATGGGGCGAGCGTCCAGCCGGTCACCCGGTTCGCCTTCCGGGAATTTGGTCATTTCCAGCCGGCTGCCTTGTTCGGCAGCAGCCTGCCGCAGCAGCTCCAGAAAGGCACCGAGGCCGATCGTGGTCTGACGGTCCGGCGGATCCGTTTCCGGCAGGCGGCGGTCCAGGTCGCAGAAGAGGGTAAGGCTGTCGTCACCCTCAAGCCGGATCGTCCATGGCTGCAGGTTGTGCGGACTGGGCGCGAGGATGGCATAGGCGGCGGCGTTCAGGCGGGAGTCACCGAAGCCTTGTTCCGCCTGCCGCCAGGGTTCACGCGCAGGGCTGATATCGCTCATGGCGGAAAGGCCGGCATAACCGCCGCCGAGGACAAGAATACTGGCGCCGCCAGTAACGAGAAGTGCACGCCGGGACAGCATCGCCGCCTCCTTCTATGACAACTATATAGATATCTATATAATTGTGCACGAAAAGGCAATGCGGGTGATTACCTATCCGGAGAGATCAGCCGCAGCAGCCGCCGGGGGAGGCGGGAGCTTCCTCCGCGGTGCTTGCGGCGAACACATCCGGCGCAGCGCAGCCGGGGAAGAGGCCGTAATGCGTGGCGCCGTCACCGAGCACGTCAAAGTAAGGCGCAAAGCGTGTATCCATCAGCATGGCCAGCGTGTTGCCGCAAACCGGGAAGACGCGGCAAGCTTCAATGCTGTGCTCGGCATCCAGCACGAACACCTGCTCCATGCCCGGAATGCCGCCCTTGTAGATCACGGCCTGCCCGTAATCCTCGCAAGCTGAATCCAGCCCGTCGAGCTTGATGAGGCGCGCCGTGACGGAGGCAAAGCGGATCGGACCCAGCTTGTCCTGCAGGAGCGGATCGATGATGCCGAGGCGGCGATGGTTCACCGTGCGCGGATCGGTGAAGCCGGCGGCCTTGGCGATGGACTGGAAGTCCCCCCAATAGAGCGCGCCAGACAGGCATTCACCGTAGAGCACCGGATCGGCGGCAAGGTCTGCCGGGATGCGGCGGTCGGCATAGACGTCAGAGAAGTAAAGCTCCCCGCCCGGTTTCAGCAGGCGATGGGCCTGACGGAAAACTTCCGGCTTGTCGGTGCAAAGATTGATCACGCAATTGGAGATGATCAGGTCGAAGGAGCCCGGTTCAAGGTCCAACTCGCCAAGTTTTTCGAGATAGCCTTTGACGAAACGTGTGTTCGGCGCGTCATAGCCGAACTGCTCAGCATGCCAGGCCTCATGGGCGTGGGCGACGTCCAGCTGCGCGTCGGTCATGTCGACACCGGTGACGTGACCCTCCGGTCCGACAAGTTTCGCCAAAGCGAAAACATCCCGCCCGGCGCCGCAGCCAAGGTCGAGCACTTTCAATCCGTCCAGAACCGTCGGAATGGCAAGGCCGCAGCCATAATATTTCGCGGCGACTTCGTCATGCACGGCGGCAAGGGCGGCGGAGACATGCGGGGGTGGGCGGTCCGCCGTGGTGCATGCATCGGTTTTCAGATCCATCGAGGTGGACAGGGTTTCCCCGTAATAGGTTTTGACGATGTCCTGAATCTGATTCATGACGCGGTTCCTTCTGATAGCTGCCTCTTCTTATAAAGGCGCGCGCTATCCGACGAATAACTTTCTGGTGTGCAGCGCCGTCAGTGCTTGCTGCCCTTTTTCGAAGGGGGCTTCTGGAAGCCCGCGGGCTTGCCGGCATAGGGGTTCTTGCCCTGACGCACGAACAGGCGGATCGGCACGCCGTGCAGGTCGAAATCCCTGCGCAGTTCATTGATCAGGTAACGCTTGTACGTCTCCGGCATCTGGTCGCCGCGGGAGGCGATCAGCACGAAGGTCGGCGGGCGCGACTTCATCTGTGCCATGTAGCGCGGCTTGATCCGTTTGCCTTGCACCGCCGGGGGCGGGTGACGTTCGATCGTGTGGCGCAGCCAACGGTTCAGGTCGCCGGTCTTCACGCGCGCGGTCCAGTCCTTGTGGACCTGGATCACTGCCGGCATCAGCCGGTCGACATGCTTGCCGGTGAGGCCGGACAGGTACACGACCGGCGCACCGCCGGCATTCGGCATCAGGCGGTTGGCGATATCACGGATGTGGCGCGCAGCTGCGTCCGGGTCCTTCACCGTATCCCATTTGGACACGACGAGGACGAGGCCGCGGCCTTCACGCAGGCAGAGGTCGGCGATCTGCAGGTCTTGCTTTTCGAGGGCATCGTGCGGGTCCATCACCAGCGCGACGATTTCGGCATATTTCAGTGAGCGGATGGTCTCGGCGGTGGACATACGCTCCAGCCGCTCCTGCACCTTGCTTTTGCGGCGCAGGCCTGCGGTGTCGACAAGGCGCACGCGGCGGCCTTCCCATTCCCAGTCCAGCGTCACGGAGTCCCGCGTGATACCGGCTTCCGGTCCGGTCAGCAGGCGGTCGGACTTCAGCAACTGGTTGATCAGCGTGGACTTGCCGGCGTTCGGCCGGCCGACAATGGCCAGCTTGATCGGCTTGTCGGCACGCGGCGGTTCCGGTTCCACATCGACGTCGGCTTCCTCGATCGCGGCAACGAGATCGTCGTCGGAAAGGGTCTCGTCATCAATGTCGATATGAGCAAGTTTTTCGAGAATGTCTTCGCCACCGCCGCGGGCATAGTCCGTCTCCGGCTCTTCCATTGCCTTTTCGAAAGCTTCCTCACCGAGAGCTTGCCGGATTGCGGCGAACAGTTCGGCAAAGCCTTCGCCGTGTTCGGCAGACAGGCCAACCGGCTCACCAAAGCCGAGTGACCAGGCGTCCAGCACGCCGGTTTCGCCCTGACGGCCATCCGCCTTGTTGGCAGCCAGGACAATTGGCAGGCCGGACTTGCGCAGCAGCTGGGCAAAGGTCTCGTCGTCCGGCGTGATGCCGGTGCGGGCGTCGACGAGGAAGAGGCAGAGCTCCGCCTCTGCGATGGCGGCCTCGGTCTGTTCGCGCATCCGGGATTCGAGACTGTCATCGTGGACACTCTCATAACCCGCCGTGTCGATCAGGATCAGCGGCATGGAGGCGAGGTGGCCCTCGGCCTCCTTGCGGTCGCGGGTAACGCCGGGCTGGTCATCGACCAGTGCGATCTTCTTGCCGGCGAGCCGGTTGAAGAGTGTGGACTTTCCGACATTCGGTCGTCCGACAATGGCGAGTTTGAGCGGCATGGCAGGCCCGTGACATAAACGGGGGTTCGCGCCTGCCGGCGCCGCCCCTTACTTGATTGCGATCAGTTTTGCATCGTCCGTCAGGACAATGAGTTTGTCCTGCGCGGCAATGGGTTCGAGGTAGACGCGGTCACCCAGTTTCATCGACCCGACTTCTTCCCCGGTTTCCGGCGAGTAGGCGAGCAGGTGTCCGGTCGATGCGACAACCAGCACACGGCCGGATGCGATGACCGGACCGGAATAGGAGATGCGTTTCTTCTTTTTCTCTTCTTTTTCGAACTGGCGCAGCTGGACGATCCAGTATGCCTGGCCTGTCGTGGAGTCGATGCAAGCCAATTGGCCGTCCGTTCCGAGCACGAACATATGCTGCCCGGTCACGGCAGGCGGCTGCACAGAGCCAATCTGCGCGGTCCAGATTCGCTGGCCGCTGCGGCCGTCGATGGCAATGGTGATGCCGGACTGGCTGGAGGCGAAGACAAGGCCGCCAGCGAGGACCGGACGAGAGCCGATGTCATTGATCTCCGAAATCGGTGTGAACCGCCCGGCGCTGGAGATGGCATCCGTCCACAGGCGGCGGCCGTTCGAGGCGAGATAGGCGATCACTTCACCGGAAGAGAAGGGGGCGATGACGAAATCTTCCACAGCCGCGGGGCTCGGGCTGCCCAGCACGCGGGCCGTTTCCGAAATCGCCTGGTCGGACCATTCGATTTCACCGTTATCCAGCGCCAGGGCGAAGATTTCATTGTTGTTGGATTCAACGAAGATGCGGCCATCCTTGATGGTCGGGGCGCCTGTCATGGGCGCGTTCAGCGTGTTCTTCCACTTCTCGTCGCCGGTGCTGGCATCCAGCGCCGTGACATAGCCGAAGCCGCTGGCAACGATCAGCGAGTCGCCTTCGACGGCGAGCCCGCCGCCGAGCGCAGCCTTGTCGCGCTTGGTCAGGCCTTTCAGCTTTTTGCGCCACTTGGTGTTGCCGCTGGCAATATCGGTCGCAACGATTTGTTGCTCGGAGTCGAGGGTGAAGACGGTCGTCTTGCTGGCAACCGGCGGCGTGGAGAGCGCAGACTTCTTGCCTGAGCCTTTGCCGACGCCGTTGCGCCAGGCAACCGACAGGGTCTCTGCGGCCTTGATGTGTCCGTTCACCTTCGCGGCGTTGGAGCCTGCCTGCGGCCAGGAGTCGATTTCCTGCGGCGGAGGCAGGGTGATCGTCTCGGTGGCGAGGTCCGGGCTGGCTTCAAGTTCGGTGTCCGAGAGGACCATGGTGATCCGGCCGGCTTTCTCAGCCTCGGCCAGTTCCTTCGCCTTGTTGTTCCCGAAATTGAAGCTGGGCAGGCTGGAGCAGGCGGTCAGGCCCAGGAAGCCGAGGGCGGCTCCGGCCAGCAGGAACTTGCGGGTTGGGGTCATTGACCGGTCTCCTCGGTGGTTTCGGACGCCTCGGCAGGTGCAGCCTCTTCAGCGGGGGCCGCTGGGGCTGTTTCGGCGGGGATCGGGATTGCGGCAAGCGCGATGTCCGCACGCCGGACCACGCCTTGCGGGGCCGCAGCATCGAATTTCAGCCGGTTGTAGGCAGTCCGCGCGCGCGCAGCATCCCCTTCGGCATAGGCCTTCGCGGCGATCAGCTCGCGGGCGAGGGCGCCAAGGCCGGATTCCTCATCCTTGAGGTCGCCCAGCAGGGTTTCCAGTTCGGTGAGCGATGCGGTGTCTGCCTTCGCATAGGCCGCTTTCAGCAGGGCGGCGCGCTCAAACGGCGTTCCGTCGGCTTTGCCAATGCCCGCCAGCACGTCGGTCGCGCCGGCAGCATCGCCGCTGCCTTCATAGACGGTCTGGGCCAGGTAGTTCGCGGCCAGTGGAGACAGGCTCGACTCCTCGTCCACCAATGTCCGGAAATCGGCCTCGGCCTCGGCATAGTCACCGTCCGCCAGCTGGGTTGCCGCCCGTTCAAAGGCCTGCGCCCGTTCAGCACGGATCTGGGTGAAATGGGGGTGAAGTACGAATTCATTGAGTGCCACGGCGCCGATCAGAAGCGCTGCGCCGCCATAGACAAAGAGACGATAGCGCTTCCAGGCCGTCTCGATCTTGTCCTGGCGAATGCTTTCGTCGACTTCTTCAAAAATGTCGCTCAAGGGGCCGCTCCGGTGGGGGTTCACAATTCTGGCGGGAACCTAGACGCCGCCGCCGCTGGCTGCAATGTGCCAGCGCTGTTCTGGTCAAGGTTTTCGCAGGCTGTAGGTTTCAGCTTTTCCGGGGAATTTGCGGGTCCGCACGTCTTCGGCATAGGCCTTCACCGCAGTTTCCGTCTCGGTGCGCAGGTCCGCATAGCGGCGGACAAATTTCGGAGCCCAGTCAAACAGGCCCAGCATGTCCTGGGCGACGAGCACCTGCCCGTCGCAGGCGGCTGAGGCGCCGATCCCGATCGTGGGGCAGCTGACCTCGGCGGTAATCTCCGCCGCAAGGTCTTCGGCGACCCCTTCGATGACGATGGCGAAGGCCCCGGCGCGGTCGGCCGCGCGGGCTTCGTTGATGACGATTTCACGCTCGGATTCGGTCCGGCCCTTGGCGCGGAATCCGCCGTCGACATTGACCGCCTGCGGGCGCAGGCCGACATGGCCCATGACCGGGATGCCGCGCTCGACCAGGTGGGCGATCTGCTTGGCGGCGTAGGCACCGCTTTCGATTTTCACGGCCTGGCAGCCGGTTTCCTTCATGATCCGGACAGCGTTCAGGAAGGCCTGATCCTCGCTGGTTTCGTAGCTGCCGAACGGCATGTCGACGACCACAAAGGCCTGTTCGGAGCCGCGCATCACGGCCTGGCCGTGCAGGATCATCATTTCCATCGTCACGCCGACGGTGGACGGCAGGCCGTGGACCACCATGCCGAGACTGTCGCCGACCAGCAGCATGTCCACATGCGGGTCCATCAGTTCGGCCATCGGCGCGTCATAGGCCGTCAGCATGACCAGCGGCGTACCACCCTTTGCCTTGGCGATGTCCTTGACGGTCTTGCGAGTGATCTGGGTTTGCTTTGACATGCGCTGCGCTTATCCGCTCCGGCAGTTCCGGGCAAGAATTCCTTCTGGGACGCCAGGGAGTTTGTCTGTCAGCCCTGGCCCGGCATGATCACGGGTATGCCGATCAGGGCCCTGTGCAGGTAGCCCACGAAAGCCACATACAGCACGATGCCGCCGATGACCGAAACCACGTCGGGCCACAATTTGGTCGGCGCATCCGGAGCCGGGCCGGTATCGCCGCGGCGTTTCACCATGATCCGGTCGAAAACCGCGAAGGTGAGGAAGGCGGTGAACAGCAGGAAGGCATTCAGTTGGCCCGTCGCGAAAAAGTGCCCGAATGCCCAAAGCTTCACGGCAACCAGCATCGGGTGTTTTGCCCATTTCTTGATCCGCCCGACGGGCAGCTGCGAAGCCACGATCAGGATGAAGGCTGGCGGCATCAGGGCGAAATTGACATGCTTGCCCCAGATGGGTGGCGCATACACCAGCCCCATGCCGCGGGTTTCGCCGTAACCGACGCAGATCAGAAAGAAGCCGATGATGGAGACGAAAGTATAGGTCCCCATGAAGGGGCCATATCCCATCATCTTTTTGAGATCCTTGCCTGGTTCCCGCGAGCGCACAGCCGAGAAAACGTGCGCCCCGAAAAAAATCACCAGACCGAGTATGAAAATCGCCATGACGGGGCCCTCCCGAAGGGGAGCTTACGGCGAGTTGGAGCTGACTGAAAGAGGCTTCAGCCCTCGCTGCCGTCCTTGATCCAGACCTCGACCTGGCCTTTCAGCTTCAGGGTCAGCGGTTTGCCCTTGCGGTCGAGCGCCTTGCCGGCGGCGACTTTGATCCAGCCTTCGGAGATGCAGTACTCCTCGACATTGGTTTTTTCCGTGCCATTGAAACGCACGCCGATCTCCTTCTGGAGGAGCTCCGGATCGTGGAACGGGCTGTCGGGGTCGACGCAGAGGCGGTCGGGAAGCTGGTCAGTCATGGCAGCGGTTTTAGCGTGGGCCGCGCCGACGGCAAGAGGGAGCAGGCAGGGAACCTTTGCGCCAGCACGTGCGGCGCCCGTAAAGGCGCTTTGGGAGGAGGGAACCGGATTTTCAGAAGAGCGGGACGGGTCAGGTTTCCGGCAGGGGCAGGTGCGCCTGATCCAGACGGCGTGCGGACGCATCGGCTTGCAGCACCGCAAACTGCTGCGCGAGCCGTTCAGTCCGCATGGATTGGCCGAGCGGAGCGATGATGGCGGGAATGCGAAGATAAGCCGGCGTCGCGGCGCGGCCATCGCAGGCGGCGGCGAGGCGGTCATTGAAATGCGTGCAGGGTTTCAGCGAAACGCGTTCAGACTTCTGTCCGGGGATCCAGTCAATCGCAACCAGGAAGACCCGGCAGTTCGGGCTGACGCTCCAGCGATACTTCACGCCCCGGCCATACGCGGCCCGCACGGCCAGGCGCAGGAGCAGCACCTGGACCCAGATCAGGGGCCAGATCGCAACGAATTGCGGGTAGAGGCCGGGAGGTGGACGCAGGAACGACATGACGCCATCCTGAAGGCCCGGACGATGGGGTGGATTGTTTGGGGCGTACCGCCGCAATTACAACAGATCGCACCGCTTTTGACGGGGACAGTCCGCAGGCAATCCAACATGTTAAACAGATGCTTAACCAAGCCCGGAAATTCGCGCCCGGAATCCACTGAAGATTAGGGTTTCCGGTCTAGTCAGAAGAGACCAGCCGGGCGGAGAGCATGCTCAAAAGAACCAACATCAACACGTACCGGACCATGCTGCAAAACGCGCGCACGCCGGAAGAAGCTGTCATGATGGAACAGCTGCGGGCGATCTCGCAGAATATCCCTGCGCTCTACATGATGTTGACCGTGGCGGCGATTGCGCTTGGCGCGACCTTCGAAGGCAAGGCACCAGAGTTACTGACACTGGGCGTTCCCTGCATCTTCGTGTTTCTAAGCGCCGTCCGCCTTGCGTTCTGGAAGTTCGGTGACGCCCGGCTGATGTTTCCGGAAGAGGCGCGCAAGAAATTGTTCCAGGTGGAAATCCTGACTTCCATATTGTTCGTGGTCCTGGGAGTTTGGGTCTGGACGCTGCTGCCTTACGCCACCAGCCAGGAACGGCTTTACCTGTCCTTCTTCACCGCTTTCACGGGAGCGTCCTCGACAATCTGCGCCATTTCGCGGCCGCGGCTCGTGGGTGTCTGCCTGTTCATGACGCTTGGCGTCTTCTGCCTGTTGTTCTTCGACTGGAATGAGCGGTTCTATTTCTATGCGACCATGCAGCTGGGCATCACCTACCTGGTCTTCTTCATGGCTTCCCGGACGTACAAGTTGCGCCTCGCCCAATCGGTCGTTCTGCTGAACCGGCTGAATGCTGAAAATCGGCGGTCTTCAGAGCTTGCCGACACGAACCAGTCCATGGCGCTGACCGACATGCTGACAGGGCTGCCGAACCGGCGCCAGTTCTTCATCGATGTCGAAGCATCGTATAATCCGAAAGCGGATAAATCGCTTCCGGTTGTCGGCCTGGTCGACCTTGATGGTTTCAAGCCGATCAATGATGTGTTCGGTCACACGGCAGGTGATGCCGTCCTGGTGGAAACGGCCCGGCGGCTGAAGCGCGTGCTGGGCAACAAGGCCAGCGTTTCGCGTCTCGGCGGAGATGAGTTTGCCTACATCCTGCCCAAGACAGTCAGCGCGAACGAGGCCAAACGCCTCGCGCAGCAGATCGTCAATGCCATGAACGAGCCTGTGCGGCTGCCGAACAAGGATACGAGCCGCGTGTCAGCCTCGGTCGGCTATTCCTCGCGCGCCTTCCCGGTAAAATCCGCACACGACCTGATGGAGCAGGCCGATTTCGCCCTGTTCCGCGCCAAGGAACACAAGGTGGGGCAGGCGATCGAGTTCTCCGCCGACCATGCCGAAACGCAGATGCGCGAAGCCGTCGTGCACCAGGCGCTGAAGAAGGCCGATCTCGACAAGGAACTGCGCCTGGTTTTCCAGCCTATCGTGAACTCCACCGAAGGCGATGTGACCCGGTGCGAAGCGCTGGCCCGCTGGGACAGTCCCGAACTCGGCTCTGTGTCACCGCTGGAATTCGTTTCCATCGCGGAGAAGATGGGAATGACCCAGCGGCTGACCCGCGTGGTCGTCCGCAAGGCGCTGGACCAGCTCCGCAACTGGCCGGAACTGCCTTCCATGTCAGTGAACCTGTCGGCGCAGGATATCATCAGCCGCGAGACGAGCGATGCGCTGGTGGCGATGATCCTGGCGGAGCCGGAAAGCGTACGTCATCGTCTGGTTCTGGAAGTGACGGAATCGTCGCTGCTGAACGACATGGAGGAAGCGCGCTTCAATCTCATGAAGTTCCGCTTCATGGGCCTCAAGATCGCGCTCGACGATTTCGGCACGGGCTATTCCTCGCTGCGCTACCTGCAGGAGCTGGAATTCGATATCGTGAAAATCGACCGCAGCTTTGGCGCGGCCATCAACACGGCCGCCCGCGGTCTCGGCCTCGTTGCCACGATCCAGCACCTCTGCCGGTCGCTGTCGATCGAGTGCATCATCGAGGGCATTGAAACCAGCGAGCAGCTGGAGATCGCGCGCAGTGCAGGTTGCCGCCTGGTGCAGGGCTATCTCTACGCCCCGCCGCTGGAGGCGCTTGAACTGCACGCCTATCTGATCGGTGAAAAGCGCTTCCCGACTTACCGGGAAATGCTGGAAGGGGCGACGCGCGACGTCGCCTGAATTCGGGCCTGAGCCTGACCGGTCATTGACCACCCTCAATTGATTTTCCGTGCGCGCGCCCTTGTCCGGCGGGCAGGGCAGGCGCATGCTTCCCGGCAAAACAATAAACCGGGAGGACGTAATGAAAGATCTGGCAGGCAAGGTCGCCTTTGTAACGGGGGCAGCTTCGGGCATCGGGCTCGGCATCACCACGGCGCTGGCGCAGTCCGGCGTAAAGGTGATGATGTGCGACATTGAGAAAGACACGCTGGACGAGGCGATCAGCGGGCTGAAGCAGACCAATGCCGACGTCGATGGCGTGATCGCGGACGTGTCGCTGAAGGAACAGCTGCAGGCGGCAGCCGATGCCACGATGGAACGCTTTGGCCGGGTGGACATCCTGGTCAACAATGCCGGCGTGGGTGGCGGCGGGCGCTATGGCGAGTGGACGGATGCGGGCTGGAACTGGACCATCGGCGTGAACCTGATGTCGGTGATCTGGGGGATCGAGATATTCGGGCCGCTGATCGAGGCGCATGGCGAGGGCGGCCAGATCGTGTCGACCGCTTCAATTGCGGGGTTCCTGCCGGTTACGAACCCGCCCTACAATGTGACCAAATTCGGTGTCGTTGCCCTCAGCGAAGGCTTGCGGACAGAGCTGGAGCCGCGCGGCATCGGTGTGTCGGTGCTGTGCCCGGGGTTCATCCGGACAAAGATCATGGACTCTGCCCGCAACGTACCGGACCGCTTTGCCGGCGCGCGCGACACGACGGGGGAGGACGCCAATATGGCGGATTCCGAATTTGCCGAGATGGCGCGGGAAGCCATCGCACAAGGGATCGATCCGCTCTATGTGGGCGATCTGGTCCGTGAAGGGATCGAAGGCAACTGGCCCTACATCTTTACCGACAATGAGTTCGAGCCCGCGATCATGGAACGCTTCGCCAATGTGAAGGCAGGGTTTGACCGCATCCGCGGCCGCGTTCCGCGCCACTAGGGTTTATCTGTCTGGCGCCGCGTAATTGTGCTAGCGCTGATGAAACAGTTCCGGATCAACCGGGCTCAGGGAGGATGATTTGACACTCAAGGCAATCAGTGCCGGTTTTGGCCGGACGGGGACGATGTCCCTCAAACTCGCGCTGGAACAATTGGGCTTCGGGCCGTGCCATCACATGATCGAAGTGATCGAGAAGGGGGAGAAACAGGTGCCGCTGTGGAATGATGCGCTGGCCGGGAAGCCGGACTTCGACGCGATCTATTCCGGTTACCGCTCAGCCGTGGACTGGCCGTCGGCGGCCTTCTGGAAAGAGCTGGCGGACGATTATCCGGATGCGAAGATCATCCTTTCATCCCGTTCGGCAGAGAGCTGGTACAGCAGCATCTCCGAGACAATCCTCGCCACCGTCTGGGCGCCGGACAAATGGCCGCCGCAAGCCGTTGATTGGTTCAAGATGGTCACCAAAGTGCTCGAACGCAGCTTCGGCCCGGCGAAGACAAAGGAAGAGCTGATCGAAGTCTTCCACGCGCACGAAGCCGCCGTGAAGGCGGCCATCCCGGCAGACCGCCTGCTGGTGCACTCTGCCAGGGATGGCTGGGAGCCGCTCTGTGCTTTCCTTGGCGTGCCTGTGCCGGAAGGTCCTTATCCTCGCACAAACAGCAAGGAAGAATTCTTCCAGCACATGACCAAAGCCGACGATATGTAGGGGCGTTTTGTCCTAGTAGCTCTTGGGCAGGCCCAGCACGCGTTCGGCGATGAAGTTCAGGATCATCTCGCGGCTGACGGGGGCGATGCGGGCGAGCATGGCTTCGCGCATCATGCGCTCGACATGGTATTCCTTCGCGTAGCCCATACCGCCATGGGTGAGTACGGCGGTTTCGCAGGCGCGGAAGCCTGCTTCTGTGCCGAGATACTTCGCCGAGTTCGCTTCGGCGCCGCAATCCTGGCCTTTATCGTAAAGACCGGCGGCCTTGTAGGCGAGCAGTTCGGCGGCGGAGAGCTCTGCCCATGATTTCGCCAGCGGGTGCTGGATGCCCTGGTTCTGACCGATGGGGCGGCCGAACACGACGCGCTCATTGGCGTAACGCGCGGCGCGCTCCAGCGCGGAGAAGCCGAGGCCGATGGATTCCACGGCAAACAGCACGCGCTCCGGGTTCAGGCCCTGCAGCAGGTATTTGAAGCCCGCGCCTTCCTGACCGATCAGGTGTTCCTTCGGCACTTCGAGGTTGTCGATGAAGAGCGTGTTGCACTCAACCGCCTTGCGGCCCATTTTCGGGATCGGGTTGGCCTCGATGCGGTTGCGGTTGAGGTCTGTGTAGAAGAGCGACAGGCCGAGGTGCGGCTTGGCGCACTGATCCTTCGGCGTGGTGCGGGCGATGATCAGGATCTTGTCGGCGCGCTGTGCGCCGGTTGTCCAGATCTTGCGGCCATTGATGACATAGCCATTGTTGGTTCGCTCGGCCCGGGTTTCGAGGCTGGACGTGTCGAGGCCGGAATTCGGCTCGGTCACGGCGAAGCACATCTTCTCCTCGCCGGAGATGATCTTGGGCAGGTTCTCCTGCTTCAGTTCGGGATTGCCGAACTTCTCAAGCGGCTTCGGGCCGAAGATGTTGAGGTGGATCGCCGAGGCGCCGGAAAAGCCCGCGCCCGTGCGCGTCACGGTCTGCATCATGATGGCTGCTTCGGTGAGGCCGAGCCCCGCGCCGCCATATTCTTCCGGGAAAGCGATGCCCATCCAGCCGCCCTTGGCCATGGCATCGCAGAACTCTTCCGGCCAGTTGCCGGTTTCGTCCACTTTACCCCAGTATTCGTCGTCGAACGGCTCCAGCGTCTTCTCGACGGCGGCCTTGATGGCTTCCTGGTCCTCGCTCATCGGCGCAATCTGGTACATCCGGTGTCTCCTCTTGTCGGAGGCAGACTTAAGACGCAGACATGAAATCGTCCAGACTCCGGACGGCGCGACCCAGCGTCATAGGCTCAGCGTCCGCGTCACGCCGATGGCATTCAAAAAGGCCCCGTCGTGGCTGACCAGCAGGATGGCGCCGTCCCAGGCGTTGAGGCCGGTCTCCAGGGCTTCAATGGCGCGCAGGTCCAGATGGTTGGTTGGCTCGTCGAGGATCAGCAGGTCCGGCGGTGTTTCCCGGGCAAAGACGCAGGCGAGGCCCGCGCGCAGTTTCTCCCCGCCGCTCAGCGTACCCGCCACCTGTAGCGCATCATCATTGCGGAAGCCGAACCGGGCGAGGGCGGCATGTGAGGCATTGGCGCTGAGACCGGGGTTCAGCCGGTGCATATTCTCGAGGATCGTTTCGCCGGGCGTCAGCAGGCTGACGTGCTGGTCCAGCAGCGCGAAGTTATCAGTCAGACGGGAGGCAGTGCCGGAAGAGGGGGCGAGCGCGCCGATGACCAGGCGGAGCAGAGTGGATTTGCCGGATCCGTTCGGTCCGGCGATGGCGACCCGTTCCGGG
Organism: uncultured Hyphomonas sp.; assembly: GCF_963678875.1. NCBI lineage: Bacteria > Pseudomonadati > Pseudomonadota > Alphaproteobacteria > Hyphomonadales > Hyphomonadaceae > Hyphomonas > uncultured Hyphomonas sp. The sequence goes on from NZ_OY787457.1 coordinate 831,506, forward strand.
CCTGTCAGCTGAAAGTCGAGCGGGCCGAACAGGTGCCGGTCGCCGAACGCCATTTCGATCTGCTGGAAGTCCAGCAGCCGTCGGCCGGAGGGAAGCCCACAGGATGGCAGATCCATTGTGATGGGGGCCAGGATTTCGATACGGGCGCGGGCGTCGGCGAGTACCTGTTCACTCTCCGACATTTGACGGGCGGCGAGCGCGTTGCCTTTGCCGCGAGTCGCTTCGGCGCGTTCCTGCCGCTTGTCGAGCAGCATCTTCGGAGCATCGCCTTTCGCACGGGCCGCGCGGCCCGCCTTGTCACGCCGGTCCTGTTTCTCTTTTGCCTGCTGCGCACTCTTCTGTGTGCGTTTCAGCGTGTCGCTGGCGCGGGCAAGGTCTGCTTCGGCCGCTTCACGGGCGGCTTCGCGCGCTTCGGCATATTCGCTCCATCCGCCGGAGAAGAGGGTGATGCCAACGGGGGAAAGGTCCACGATCCGGTCGACCTGTTCCAGCAGCTCCCGGTCATGGCTGGCGATCAGCAGCCCGCCCGGCCATGTGCGCATGAGGTTGGAAATGGCCTGACGGCCGTCCGTGTCCAGATTGTTGGTCGGCTCGTCCAGCAGGAGCAGGTCCGGCGCTTCGAGGATTTGCCGTGCAAGGGCGACGCGCATGCGTTCGCCGCCGCTCAAAGTGGCGACGGGTGCGCCGAGTGGAAGATCGCGCAAGCCTGTATCGGCAAGAGCCTGTTCCACCCGGGAAGGCAGCGTCCAGTCCGCGTCTGCGGCGTCCTCCACGCTGCCGTCTCCGGCCTCCAGCCGGGCGAGGCAGGCAAGTGCGTCGGTGATGCCGAGCACGCCGGCAAGATCCAGCGCTTCATCCAGCGACTGCTGGAGCATGCCGGTCGTGCCGTTCAGGTGAATGTTGCCACTCGCTGGCGCTACACTTCCCATGATGGCGTGCAGCAGCGTGGACTTGCCAGAGCCGTTGCGGCCGACAAGGCCCACCCGCTCGCGGCCGAGCGAGAGCGTCAGATCACGAAAAAGCGGGGTGCCGTCAGGCGTGGAAAGGGAGAGGGAGTCGAGCGTCAGAAAGCTGGTCATGGAAGGGCCGTGAAATGAAGTTGGAACGCAGGGCGAGGCGCTGTGCGTTTTTCATTTCGGGCATCCTTCAGTTTTCTGGCGGGGCTCGCCGAGCGGCCGACTTAGAGGGCCTGTGCCGGGATTGCAAGGGCGAGGGGAAAATTTTCAGGCTGCGGCGTAGAGACGATCTGGCGCGAAGCTTTCATGCAACGAGCTGAGCGGCTTGCACAGCATCAGGTCCGCTATGATCCGTGCCGTGATCGGCGCGAGCAGGATGCCGTTCCGGTAATGGCCGGCGGCGACGAACAGGCCCTGTGAGGCCGTCTGGCCGATCATCGGGGCATGATCCGGCGTGCCGGGGCGGATGCCGGCCCAGGTTTCGATGACGGGCAGGTTTTCCAGAACGGGGCAAAGGCGCGCCGCACGGGCGTGCAGGGCCGCGATCGCTTCAGGCTCAGGCGCTTCGGTGGCAATGCCCGGCTCCACCGTGGCGCCGATGATCACGCGGTCAGCCTTCGGAGCGATGTAGATCGCGCCGCAGCGCAGTGTCGTTTCCGGTGATCCATAGCCATGTGCAACCGACAGCATCTGGCCGCCATAGCAATCGATCTGGTCGAGGGCCGGGTCCCAGTTCACAAGGCTGAGCGGCTGGCCGTTTTCTTCCACCTTGATCGCGCCAGTATTCCAGCCGCCTGCGGCAAGGATCAGGTCGTGGCCTTCCAGCGTGAGGCGTCCGCCTTCGCTGCGCAGCGGTGCGGCTTCACTGCGAAGGGTCGCCAGCGGGCTGCGCTGTAGCGCCATGATCAGGGCACGGACGACGGCGCGGTTGTCCACCTGGCCATCGGTCGGCATCTGCAGGGCGGCGATCAGGTCTTTTGCGATAGAGGGTTCCAGCAGGTGCGCTGTGGCGGGCGGCAGTTCCTCATGCGCGATGCCGCGGGCATCCAGCGCACGGGCCAGCTTGTGCATGGCAGCCGTCTCGGCCTTGTCGAAGGCAAGCGCGAGGGAGGGGCGGCCACTATAGCCGGAATCGGTATCAGCGGCGTGGGCGAGGTCGATGGAGAAGTCCGGCCAGAGTTCGGCGCCTTCCATGCAGAGCTCGAACAGGTGCGGGTGCACGCCGTCTTCAGCGGCGGCCTCATAGGCCGGAGCCAGCATGCCGGCGGCGGCCCAGCTGGCGCCGCGTCCCATCGGGGCAGGATCGTATATTGTCACCGGCACACCGCGTTTGACGGCCAGTTCGAAAGCTGTCGCCAGGCCGATAATGCCCGCGCCAAGGATGGCGACTTTCGGTGTGAAGCTCGAAATCGGCGGAGGCAGGGGCGGGCTCATGACCCCTCATGTAGGCGGTTTGTGCGCGAAGGTGAACTATCCGCTTTGACGCGGCGGCAGATGGTCCTGTTGTGCGGCTTCGATCCGGTCCGGATCAGGCGGCGTCGGCCTGGTCTTTCTGGTTTTCCCAGAAATTGACGAACGCGTCGGCCCATTTGCGATCCTGGAAGATCACCGCCTTGGAGACTTCGCCATCCGGCGTGAAGGCCGTGCGCACCATCATGTCTGGCGCGTCGCCCTGACGGTTCCGTCCCAGGAACTGCTGAACAAATGCGTCCACCACGACTGCCAGAAGGGCGACTTCTTCCGCCGACTTCAAGCCTAGATCCACCACAATGTCGGTCGTCATAACCACCAACCCCCATGTTCCCCGGGTTTCCATTTTAATAAATCGGAAACCATAGGAATTTTGAAGCACTTTCTCCCGGAGCGGGAGATTTCCCTTCGCATGTGCAAAAAACGGGCAAAAGGTCGCTACATCGCTTTATTGCGAATTATTCTCAACCATGTTTGATGGCCTGACAAGCAAAAAACAGGCTCTGACATGACCGGAATTCGCCTATCGCTCGCCGCCGCCACCGTGCTCCTCGCCTCATGCGGGAATGCAGGCGCTCCTGCCTCTGATTCAGGCAAATCTGTAGCGGAAACAGGGGCTAAGCCGCAAAGCGCGGGCGTTCTCAATGTTTACTCCGCCCGGCACTATGATTCCGACAAGGCCATGTACAAGGCCTTCGAGGACGAGACCGGCATCAAGGTCCGCTTCCGCGAATCGGGCGCGCCGGAACTTCTGGAAACCATGAAAGCCGAGGGCGATGCGAGCCCGGCGGACGTCGTGATTTCGTCCGATGCTGGCACGCTGTACCGCTTTGAAGCAGCAGGACTGCTGCAGCCGGTGCAGGACACAGTGCTGGACGAACAGATCCCCGAGCACTTCCGCCAGAAAGATGGTTACTGGTTCGGCCTGGCCCGCCGGGTCCGTGTGATCGCCTATGATCCCGAGCGCGTGACGCCGGAGGAGGTAGCCCATTACAGCGACCTCGCAGAACCACGCTTCAAGGGAGAGGTCTGTCAGCGATCCTCCACCAACATCTATAATCTGTCCCTGATGGGGGAGCTGATTGGCCGGATGGGACATGACGCAGCGCAGGCCTGGGCTGACGGTGTCGTCGCGAACTTTGCCCGTCCGCCGCAGGGCGGGGACATCACGCAGATCGAGTCGATCGCGGCAGGTGAATGCTCCGTCGCGCTGACCAATCACTATTACTATGTCCGCATGACCACCGGCGCGCCGAGCCAGCAGGCCGCTGCCGCCAGGGTGAAACTGAGCTTTCCGGAGCAGGATACGACCGGCACGCATGTGAACGTCACCGGCGCAGGCGTCGCCGCGAATGCCCCGCACCGCGAGAACGCGATCAAGTTCATTGAATGGCTCGCCAGCACGGATGGCCAGACCTGGCTGACCGGGGAGACCAAGGAATACCCGATGATCGAAGGCGCACCCCTGCCGGAAGGCCTCGCAGCCCTTCCGGACTTCCGGAAGAGCGATTTTCCGCTGGAGGAACTGGGCACGCACCAGTCCGAAGCGCAGGAGATCTATGACAAGGCCGGTTGGAACTAAGGCGGGGCGCGCTTGGCCGGTCTTCCCCTTCTTGCGCGGGTATCCCTGCCAAAGCGCCTGAACTTCCGGCCCGCTGACATGCCGGCAGTGCTGGCCGGAGTCATCATTGCTGTGCCGGTTGTTTCCGTTCTCTTCGCGGCGCTGGTCATGGGCGGCGGGGAAGCCTGGAATCATATCCGCGATACGCTGATGCTATCCTATCTGGGCGGGACGCTGGGCACACTGGCTCTTGCGGCATTCTTCATGCTCGCCTTCGCTGTGCCTGCGGCCTGGCTGGTGACCATGCATGATTTCCCGGGGCGCCCTGTCTTCGAATGGCTGCTGATCCTGCCGCTGGCAGCGCCCGGCTATGTGCTGGCCTATGCCTGGGGAGACCTGATGGGCGTTGGCGGACCGGTCCAGTCAGCCTTGCGGGACATGACCGGCTGGTCAGCGCGGGACTATTGGTTCCCCTCGATGCGGTCGATGTCTGGTCTCGCCTTCGTTCTGGCCAGTGGTCTCTATCCTTATGTCTATCTCACGGCGCGGACGGCGTTCGTTTCCCAGTCCATTTGCGCGCTGGAAGCGGCGCGCAGCCTTGGCGCCTCGCCGCTGCGCAGCTTCTGGAGTGTCGTCTTGCCAGCCGCCCGCCCGGCGATTGCCGCGGGCCTTGCGCTGGCCCTGATGGAGACCGCCGCAGACTATGGTGCTGCAGAGTATCTCGGTGTGCCGACACTGACCTTCGGCATCGTGCGCGCCTGGAAGAGTTTTGGGGAACCCGCGGCGGCCGCGCGACTCGCAGTTATGCTGCTGATCCTGGTCGTTGGCCTGTTGCTGGCCGAGCGCTGGAGCCGGGGAAGAGCAGGCAGCCAGCAGAGCTCCACCCGCTGGCGGGCCGTATCCCGCACAAAACTGGCCGGCCCGTGGGGGCTTGGTGCGGCCATGTTCTGCCTTGTCGGATTTTCCATCGGCTTCCTCGTGCCCGTCTCGCGCCTCGTCTGGCGGGCGCTGGAGGCACGGGAATATGTCGCCCCGGTCGGGGAGGCGCTGAAGAACACGCTGATCCTGGCGGGTGCTGGGGCAGCGTTCGGCTTCGTGCTGGCGCTGGTGATCGCGCTGGCGGGCCGCGGGAAAGGACCGGCGGCTGCCTTTGCGCGGCTGACGGCTTCGTCTGCCTATGCCATTCCGGGAGCGGTGCTGGCGCTGGGCGCGCTGGTCGTTCTGGGAGGGCTGGGTTTGACGCTGACGGGAATTGTACCGGTGCTCGCATTGGCCTGGGTCTATGCCAGCCGGTTCACGACGACCGGCGCCGAGCCGATGGTGGCTGCGCTCGCCCGTGCGCCCGCCTCGCTTGGCCACGCAGCCGAAAGTCTGGGCGCGTCACCGCTGCGCCGGGCGCGGGAAGTGGACCTGCCGATTGCGCTTTCCGGGGCGAGCGCCGGGGCGCTGATCCTGTTTGTCGAATGCCTCAAGGAATTGCCCGCGACGTTGATGCTGCGCCCGTTCAGCTGGGACACGCTGGCCGTGCGTGCCAATGCCTACGCGACTGACGAACGCCTCGCGGCAGCGGCTTTGCCGGCGCTGCTGATCACTCTGGCGGGGCTGGTGCCCGTCATCCTGCTGTCGTGGCGCCTGTCCCATTCGCGGCCGGGTGAACACACGCATGAGTGACAGCCTGTCTGCCCTTGGAGTGAGCCGCGCTTATCATGGCGTGCGGGTGGTCGATGCCGTTTCGCTGGACCTCAAGCCAGGTGTGGTCACCGCACTGCTCGGCGGGTCCGGGGCGGGCAAGTCGACCTTGCTGCGCCTGTTCGCAGGGCTGGAACCGGTGGACGACGGCGAAGTCCGTCTTGGCAACCGCGTGCTGTCTTCCACGAAAACAACGCTTGCGCCTGACAAGCGGCGCATCGGTCTGATCTTCCAGGACTTTGCGCTCTTCCCGCACCTGACGGCGTTGCAGAACGTTCAGTTCGGCCTGAAGCCGCTGGGCAAGGAGGCTGCCAGAACCGCGGCGCTCGACTGGCTTGGCCGTCTCGGCCTGACCGGGCGGGCCGATGCCTATCCGCATGAATTGTCCGGCGGTGAGCAGCAGCGGGTTGCGATCGCCCGGGCGCTGGCCCCGAAACCGGCGGCAATCCTGATGGACGAGCCGTTCTCCGGACTGGACCCGGCACTGCGGGCCAGCGTGCGCGATGCTGCGCTGGAGGCTGTGCGCGCTGCAGGTATCCCGGCGCTTCTGGTGACCCACGACCCGGTCGAGGCGCTGGAGGCGGCAGACCATGTCGCCGTCATGCGCGGCGGCAAGGTGCGCCAGGAAGGCCCGGCGGCCGAGGTCTACATGAACCCTGTCAGCGCCGATGTGGCGGCTTCGCTCGGCCCGGTGAACCGGCTTGCCGCGAGCGACGTTCCCGCAGGACTGGCCGAGGTCATGGACGGAACGGAACTGGTCGTACGCCCTGAGGGGGTCTGCCTGGATCGGGGCTCTCAAGTGCATGCGACCGTGCTGGCCAGCCAGGTGACAGGGGCAATGAACCGGCTGGTTCTGGACGCGGCGGGGCAGCGTCTCGTCGCGCTCGTGCCACGCCATGAGGCGCCAAAAGCGGGCGAAAAGGTGGGAATCCGGCTCGATCCGGCGCTTTCGTTCATCTTCCCCTCAGCCAAACCCTGACATTTCTGTTATTCTGTAGCTTCCCCCTCGCATTTACGGGCTGAGGCCCGTAGATTCATTGAGAATGGCGGAAAACGGAGACAGGACCCGCATGGCCCGTACTTTCCTGCGATATATCGCAATGGCAGCAGCCGCTTTGTCCGTGGCTGTCTCAGCCTCTGCGCAGGGTTTCATCCGTGACGCCGAGATCGAGGAAACACTGCGCGAGTGGACGAATCCGATCCTCGATGTTGCGGGCCTCAATCACGAAGATGTCGGCCTCTATGTGATCAATGATCCGTCGCTGAACGCCTTCGTGGCCAATGGCCAGAACATCCACATGCATACCGGCCTGATCATCGCGGCGGACTCGCCCGGTCAGATCAAGGGCGTGCTGGCGCACGAGACCTGCCACATTGCTTGCGGCCATACGGTTACGCGCAGCCGTGCAGCCGGTGTTGCCTCCCGCCCGGCGCTGATCTCCATCGGTCTTGGTATTCTTGCAATCGCAGCGGGGGAAGGCGGAGCCGGCGCGGCCCTGATCGGATCGTCGCAGCAATTCGCGGCCCTCAACTTCTTCGTCCACACGCGCTCCGAAGAGGCGATGGCGGACACCGCAGCGGTGTCTTACCTCACAGAACTCGGCCAGTCGCCGGAAGGCATTGTGGAGTTCTTCGAGAAGTTCCGCGCCCAGGAAGTGATCTCGCAGGCGCGTCGCTACCCGTATTTCCGGTCCCACCCGCTGGCCTCTGACCGTATCCGCAATGTGCGGATGCTGGCTGATGAGTCCCCGACGCGGGATGTTCCGCCCACGGAGAGGGAGCAGTACCAGTACGAAATGATGCGCGCCAAGCTGATCGGCTTTCTCGACACAGCCGGCAAAGTGCGCCGGGAATATCCCGACAGCGACCAGAGTGAACCAGCCCGCTATGCCCGCTCCATCGCTGCCATGCAGGCATCCGACATGCGGGTGGCACTGGACGGAATCGACTCGCTGCTGGCGGACGAGCCCGACAACCCGTATTTCTGGGAGCTGAAAGGGCAGATCCTGTTCGAGGGCGGGCAGACGGCTGAATCCGTCGAGCCGCATCGCAGGTCGCTGGAACTGAAGCCCGGCCAGCCGCTGCTGCTGATCAACTATGCCCGCTCCCTGAACGCCCGCGCCGAGCCCGGTGACGTGGAGGCGGCCGAGTCTGCCCTCCGCGACGCGCTGATCGCCGAGCCGGAGAATGCGTTCGCCTGGCAGCAGCTGGCGATCACCCTTGAGAAGCAGGGCCGGCGTGCCGAGGCGCAGCTGGCTACAGCGGAGTCCGCTTATGCCGTGGGTGACCTGCAGCGCGCCAATATCTTCGCGCATCGCGCCCGAGACCAGCTGGACCGGAACACGGTGAACTATCGCCGAGCCGACGACATCCTGCTGATCACCGACCCGAGCAATCCGGACAACCGCGATTTCTACGATCGGGCCGCCCGCCGGGGGGTGAACCAGTTCTCAATCACAGTCGGTGAGCACTGAATCCGTTCAACTTTCTGTCAGGACTGATGGACGGGCCAGCCCGTGCCAGTATAGTCGCGCCCAAACAAAGCAGCCCCCTGACGGGCCTGGAAAGGTATTGATGATGATCCGCCCCCTGCTTGCGACCGCCGCGGTTGTCCTGGTTGCCATGACCCCTGCCTGTGCAGAAGGTAACAAGGCTCCGGCCAACATGAACAGCGCCGAGCTCGAGACGTTTATTCACGAATACATCGTGACCCATCCGGAAGTGATTGAGGAAGCGATCATTGCCCTCAACGCCCGTGACCGGGCGGAGGCAGCGAAGGCTGCACAGGAAGCGATCAGCCAGAACAAGGACAAGCTGTACAGTCTGGATACGGATTACTTTATCGGCCCGGCTGACGCGCCGGTGACGGTGGTGGAATTCTTCGACTACCGCTGCGGTTACTGCAAGCGCTCCCTGCCGTTCATTCAGGAACTGCCGGAAGAGTTCGACAACAAGGTGCGCGTTGTCTTCAAGGAATACCCGATTTTCGGCGGCATCAGTGAGACGGCAGCCCTGGCGGCGCTCGCCGCTGGCAAGCAGGACAAGTATTACGACATGCACGCCGCGCTGATGAACCTGAAGTCGAATGACCAGCTGACCGAGAAGAAGATCGACGAGCTGGCCGAAGAGATCGGTGTCGACGTCCGCAAGATGCGGGCAGACATGCAGTCAGTGACACTGAAGAAGCAGCTGGATGATATGCAGCGGCTGGGACACGCGCTGAACCTGGATGGCACGCCGGGTTTCTACATCGGCGACACGGCGATCGGCGGCGCCGACGAGCAGGGCGTCAAGAACGCGATCAGGGAAGCGCTGAAAGGCTAGTCCGTCAGATCGGCCGCGACTGGTCGTAAGGACTGTCGAGCGAGAAGGCGGGGATCAGGGCGACCAGTTCGCCGCCTTCTTCATCCACCAGGTCATAGGTGCCCCGCATCATGCCGGACGGTGCCGACAGCGGCGCGCCGGACGTGTAGCTGAACCGTTCGCCTGGCCCGAGTGTCGGCGTCTGACCGATCACGCCTTCACCATCCACGGCCTGAAGCCGTCCCAGAGCGTCGACGATTTCCCAATGGCGCCGGATGATCGTCCAGGTGCGGTCGCTCTCGTTTTCGACGTCGACCGTGTAGGACCACATGAAGCGGCCGGCCGCCGGTTCGGACTCGTCATACATGAATTTCGGGCGCACGCGGATGCGCACTCCGTCGGTGACGTGTTCGTACTGAGGTGGGGGCGACCTTCGAGCCATTCGGTGAAATTGCCCGCTGTTTATTTACACCTTGTTAAGAGCCTGGATCAGGTCCGATTCAAGGTCGTCTGTGTCTTCAAGGCCCACCGAGAAGCGGATCCAGGAGCGGTCCAGCCCCATGCTTGCCTGCTCCTCGTCGCTGAGGGCGCGGTGCGTCGTGGTGGACGGGTGGCAGGCCAGCGATTTGGTGTCGCCGAGATTGTTGCAGATATCGACCAGTTCCAGCGCGTTGAGGAAACGGAAGGCTGCTTCCTGTCCACCCTTCACAGACAGGGCCATCATCGTGCCGCCCATGCGCATCTGTTTCTTGTGTATTTCGTAATGCGGGTGATCCTTGCGGTGCGGATAGCGCACGGCGGAAATGGTGGCATGATCGGCAATGGCATCGGCGAGGCGCGCCGCTGACCGGGCCTGTGCTTCCACACGCAGTTGCAGGGTTTCGAGGCCTTTCAGCACGACCCAGGCGTTAAACGGCGAGGCGGCCGGGCCCATATGGCGCAGCCATGGATCGTAGACCTCACTCATCCGCGTTTCGTCACAAAGGATCGCACCCGCCATGACCCGGCCCTGGCCATCCATGTGCTTGGTGGCGGAATAGACGACGACATCTGCGCCAAGCTCCAGCGGCTTCTGCAGGATCGGAGTCGCGAACACATTGTCCACCACGAGCAGGGCGCCCGCCTTGCGGCAGAGTTCCGACACGGCGGCGATGTCCACGCCGTCCAGCAGCGGGTTGGCGGGGCTTTCGATCAGCACCAGCTGGCAACCCTTGGCGATCTCGCGTTCCCAGGCGTCCATATCGGCGCCGTCGACGAAGACCGTCTCAATGCCGTATTTCGGCATCTGGTTGGCGATGATCCAGCGGCAGGAGCCGAAGAGTGCCGTCGCAGCCACGACACGGTCGCCCGCTTTCAATGGGGCCATGATGGCCGAGGAGATCGCGCCCATGCCGGACCCGGTGACGCGGCAGGTTTCGGCGCCTTCGATCAGGGCGAGGCGCTGTTGCAGCATTTCACAGGTCGGGCTGCCATAGCGGGAATAGACGAATCCCGGCTCATCGCCTGCCATGCGGCGCATCGCCTGTTCGGCGCTGTCATACGCGTAACCCGAGGTGAGATAGAGCGCTTCGGCGATCTCCCCATGCTCGGAGCGCATGAGGCCGCCGCGCACCGCTTTGGTGGCAGGTTTCCAGCCTTTTTTGGCGTCTCCGCCCGATGCGTCTGCCATGGCAGCTTATTCCTTGTGTTTCCGTGTTTCGCCCTTATGCCTGAGAAGGCGAGGGGTGCAAGTGATGCCACAGGATACAGGTGTTCTTCCTGACCGGGAAATCGAGGCGCTGGTAGCTTCCGGCGCCATCCGGACGGACACGCCGCTGGACGAAGGACAGGTCCAGCCGGCGAGCCTTGATCTGCGTCTGGCAGAGGATGCTTACCGTCTGCGGGCGAGTTTCCTGCCTGGCAAGGAGCGCACCGTCGCCGAGATGCTGCAGGAGCCCGGCATCCACCTCCACAGGATCGACCTGACACAGGAAGGTGCCGTTCTGGAGACGGGCTGTGTCTACCTCGTGCCGCTGCAGGAGCATCTGCGCCTGCCAGCCGGAATTGCTGCGCGGGCAAACCCGAAAAGCTCGACCGGCCGGATCGACGTGTTCACGCGGCTGGTCACCAACCGGTCCCGCGCGTTCGATGAAGTGCCCACTGGATACTCCGGCCCGCTCTATCTCGAAGTCTCGCCGCGGACGTTCCCGATCATGGTGCGCCCGGGGGACCGGCTCGCGCAGATCCGGTTCAAGAAGAAAAAGCCGGAAGCGCTGAAAGAGAAAGTCGTCTCCATTGATCTGGAGCCCCCGGAAAGCCAACCGGCGGGTTACCGGGCGAAACACCATTCCGGCGTTGTGGACCTGCGCGGCATCGGTGCGCATGACGCAGCCCAGTTCTGGGAACCGGTCTATCCGCGTGACGGGCGTATCGTGCTGAACCCGGAAGAATTCTATATCCTCGTCAGCCGCGAGACCGTGAAAGTGGCCCCGAACGAGGCCGCGGAAATGGCCCCCATCGCGCCGGAGCTGGGCGAGTTCCGTGCACACTATGCCGGCTTCTTCGATCCGGGCTTCGGTACGAATACCGGCGGCAGCCGCGCGGTGCTGGAAGTGCGTTCGCGCGATGTGCCGTTCATTCTGGAACATGGCCAGCCGGTCGCGAAGCTGATCTACGAGCCAATGATGGGCAAGCCTGGCGCGCTCTATGGCGGCAAGGGATCAAACTATCAGGGACAGGGCCTGAAATTGTCGAAGCACTTCAAGCTTTAAGCCCCGTTGCGCGGCGTGGCCGTCAGTTCGTGGATGCGGGCGACAAGCGGATCAATCGCGGATTTGTCCATATAGTCGAACCCGTGAAGTTCGTCCTTCCGGCCTTCCGGGTCCTTGTTCATCATGGCGCCGATCTTCAGGACCGTGCGCGTCCACCAGCCAACGGAATTGATGTCGAGCCGGCCCTGAAAGGCAAAGCGCTCTGCGTGAGAGACAAGACTGGTGGGCAGGCTGTCATGCACCCACCCGTCGAGTTTCGGGCCGGGCGCTGCACCTGACACGGTATAGATGAGGACCGGCCGGTTCAGCAGGTTTGGCAAGTGCCGGGCGACCCATTTCCGGATGGTGAGCTTGTATATGATGACCGAGCTACCAAGGACCACGAAGTCGAAGTCTGCCGGATCGGCATTCGCACGTTTGGCGTTGAAGACCGGCAGGCCGGTGGCCTCACTGATCCAGTCGGCATATTGCGCTGTGCTGCCATACTGGCCGGAGTAGAATATCGCGCCCTTCATGCTGCCTCCATTCCGGAGCGCAGTATACGTTATTCCCGGGGAATCCGAAACCATCCCCCGGGAAATCCGGCTCGCATGATCAGCTCACGGTGGATGTTGATCAGGCGGGTTCCTGCTCCAGCGCGGGCCATTCCGGCCAGGTCGCATGCCCGAAATAGCGGGACGTCATCCGGTCAAGATAGGCGACGAGGTTATCGTGCTTGCGAACCAGGCCGCTCAGCGGCGTGTCGAAGAACTCCGTTGCGCAGGAAATCAGCACCGCGGCCACCGCAGCATCGGCGCAGGTTGGGGCGTCACCCAGCAAATAGTCCTGATCGCCCAGTTGCAGTGCGATGGCGCCGATGTCCCAGTCGGCGAGTTGCATGCGTTCGGCCTCGGTGAAGCGGCCCGTGCCTTCACCCATATTGGTTGCGGTGACACCGTCGCGGACTTCCTTCAGCACCGATGGCCGGGCGGGTGCGGGCACATCGGCGAAGAACTGCGCCGGTCCCTTGTTGAAGTTGTCTTCCTTCATCCAGCGTTCATAGCCCATGATCTTCGTCAGCTGGCCTTCCGCCATACGCTCCATGGCCCAGCTGAGGGCAATGTCCTTGCCGCTCATGCCGTCATAGAGGCCTTTGCCGAGTTTCGTTTCATAGTGGTGGCGGATGAAGTTGCTGTCTTCGATCAGCTGGCCGTCATCGATGACGTAGGGTGCCTTTTGCTTCGGCACGGCATTGAGGTCTGCGATGGCGCGGGTGAATTCCACGCCCAGCATCTGCAGCTGGATGTCAGCCTTCATGACAAAGGGGCTGGGCGAGGGGCAGTCGAACATGGGGCCCCATCCATAAAGCGTGATCATCGTCTTTCTCCTGGTTCGGGTTGCGATGAGGACTTGATACCTGAGGCCTGCTGACAGCATGGTGTCAGCAGCGTGGCAGTAGGGCCTATTCCATGAGACGCACCGAGAGACTGTTCCAGATCATCCAGATCCTCCGCCGGAAGAACCGCCCGGTGACGGGGCGGGAGTTGGCGGAGGAGCTTGAGACCAGCCTTCGCACGCTCTACCGCGACATGGCCGAGCTGATCGCGCAGCGCGTGCCGATCCGCGGGGAGGCAGGCACAGGCTATGTGCTGGACTCCGGCTACGACATGCCGCCGCTGATGCTGACGACGGACGAGTTGGAGGCCGCCGTGCTGGGCGCCCGCTGGGTGGCTGCGCGCGGCGATGCGCGGCTGGTGCGCGGGGCAGAGGATTTGATCGCGAAGCTGTCGACCGCCGTGCCGCTGGATTTGCAGCCCGTCATCATGGATGCAGGGCTCGTCCCGGTCAGCTTCCGCAAGCGGCCGGAGGACTCATTCGATGTGGCGCTGGTGCGTGAAGCCATCCGTACACAGAAGAAGCTGGATCTTGGTTATGCCGACGAGGCAGGCAATATCACGCGCCGCACGGTGTGGCCGTTCCTGATCGTTTATGCCGACGACATCCGCATGATGTGTGCCTGGTGCGAGCTGCGAGAGGGCTTCCGCCACTTCCGGACCGACCGGGTACAACAGGTCGAGATGCTGGAGGCACGCTTCCCGGAACGGGTCGCGCGCCTGCGCAAACGGTGGGAAACGGTCCGAGAGGAAGAGCGCAAGTGTGAAACTACTCGTCCAGATTCAGGCGCATCTCGGTGATGTAGGGCGCAAAGCCTGCCTTCTCATAGGCGCGGATGGCGGGCTCATTGGTGGAGTAGACCGTCAGCCGGATCTCGCTGAGGTCATTGGCCTTCGCCCAGCCGGTCAGGTGATCGATCAGCACCTTGTTCAGTCCCTGGCCGCGATATTCCGGACGGACGAACATGAAGCCCAGGAAGGCATGGTATTCGTGCTGGATGTAATGCCTCGAACGCTTTTTCTGGGCATAGCCCGACGCGACGATTTCGCCATCCAGCTCCACGACCGACACTTCCGCCTCATCGGAATCGATCAACTCGCCGATATCGTAATAGCTGATCGGGTCCGGCTTCAGCGTATGATCATATGGCCGCTCAGCCGTAATGATGCCCTGCTCGAATGCTTTCAGGGTCGGCAGGTCTTCGCGCGTTGCGGACCGGACGGTGGGTTTGCTCGCCATCAATGCGCGGCGGCGACTTCGCGGTAGTTGATCAGCTGGCCCGTCCGCGTCTCATCCTTGCTGACCAGTTTGACCAGTTCTGCAGCCACATCGTCCGGTGACGGAATGCTCATCGGGTCTTCGCCGGGCATGGCTTCGGCGCGCATGCCGGTGCGGGTGCCGCCCGGATTGAACAGGTTCGCGCGCAGGGACAAATTCTCCTGCTCGTCAGCCCAGCCGAGCACCATGGCTTCGAGCCCGGCCTTTGCGGCCTGGTAGGGGCCCCAGAAGGCACGGGGGTGGCGGGCCACGCTGGATGTTACGAACACGGTGCGCGGGGCGTCCGACTTGTGCAGCCAGGGGGCGAGCGCGCGGATCAGGTGGAAGTTGGCATTCAGGTTCACCGCAATCGTTTCCTCGAAGCTGCGCGGCCCGCATGTCTCCAGCGGTCCAAGCGTGCCAAGGATGCCCGCATTGGCGACGAGGCCATCGAGGCGGCCAAACTGTTCGCCAATCACCTTGCCCAGCGTCTCGATGCCCTTGGTGTCCTTCAGGTCCATCGGCACCAGAACAGCCTCGCTGCCGAGGGCGCGGATTTCGTCGTCCAGCTTTTCAAGGGCCAGTTTCGAGCGGGCAATGGCGATGACGACGTCACCCTGTTTCGCAAGGTGCAGGGCGGCAGACCGGCCGATGCCACGGGAGGCGCCGGTCACGAGGATAAGACGGGGTTGGGTCATGCCGCGCGTCTAGCGCAGGCCTTACGCGTCGTCCAGCAGGGACAGCTGACGCTCCTTGTCGCTCTCGTCATGCTCGTAATCGACCAGCGGGGTGGGGTATTCGCCGGTAAAGCAATGGTCTGCGAACTGGGGCAGCATGTTGTTGCGCACCGGCTCGCCGATGGCCTTGTAGAGGCCCGGAACCGACAGGAAGCCGAGGGAGTCCACCTTCAGCTCACGCACCATTTCCTCATGCGAGTGAATGGCGGCGAACAGTTCCGATTTTGCGGCCATGTCGATACCGTAGAAATCCGGATTCACGATGGGCGGGCTGGCGGAGCGGAAATGGATTTCCTTGGCGCCGGCGTCCTTCACCATCTGAACGATCTTTTTCGACGTGTTGCCGCGAACGATGGAGTCGTCCACCAGCACGACGCGCTTGCCTTCCAGAACGGCCTTGTTCGGGCTGTGCTTCTTGGAGATGGCGCTTTGTCGGCCAGTCTGGGTCGGCTGGATGAAGGTCCGGCCGACATAGTGGTTCCGGATGATGCCCATCTGGAACGGAATGCCGGAGGCTTCAGAGAATCCGAGCGCTGCAGGCACACCGGAATCCGGCACCGGCACGACGACGTCGGCCTCGGCCATGGTTTCCGCGGCCAGCTGGTGGCCCATGCGGCGGCGTACTTCATAAATGGAGCGGCCCTGAACAATGCTGTCAGGGCGCGCGAAGTAGACATATTCGAAGATGCAGGGGCTCGCCGGGCGGGCCTGAGAGAAGCGATGGGATTCAATGCCCTTGTCGGAAATGACGACAATCTCGCCATTCTCGACTTCACGCACGAATTCGGCGCCGATGATGTCCAGCGCGCAGGTTTCGGACGCCAGCACGAAGGCGTCGCCAAGGCGGCCGAGGACGAGCGGGCGCAGGCCTACCGGGTCGCGTGCACCGATCAGCTTCTTTCCGGTCAGGCCGACCAGGGCGTAGCCGCCTTCGACTTTCTGCAGCGCGTCGATCAGGCGTTCGAGGAAACGCGGACGGCTGGAGCGTGCGACGAGGTGAAGGATCACCTCTGTGTCCATGGTCGACTGGAAGATCGATCCGTCCTGCACCAGCTGGTGGCGCAGTTCGCGGGCGTTGGTCAGGTTGCCATTGTGGGCCATGGCGAAGCCGCCACCGGCAAGGTCTGCAAAGATCGGCTGGATGTTGCGGAGCATCGGCCGGCCTTGCGTGGAATAGCGGTTGTGACCGATGGCGGCGTGGCCGGGCAGGCGGGCGCGCAGGTCACCGCCGAAATGTTCGCCCACCATGCCCATGTGGCGCTCGGAGGGAAAACGTTTGCCGTCGAAGGAAGTGATGCCGCAGGCTTCCTGTCCGCGGTGCTGCAGCGCATGCAGGCCCAGAGCGGTCAGAAGACTCGCTTCGTGGTTTCCGAAGATTCCGAAAACGCCACATTCTTCGCGGGGCTTGTCGTCATCGTGATCAAAATGGACCATACGACACGCGCCTCCTGAGTGACAGACTTGCGACAGGGGCCTATTGCCCGTTTTCCTCTTCAGAGGAAAGGGGGGCTTGCACCTCTTTTCCCACCTTCGCTGCTTCAACATTCACGAAATCGGCCATATTCCGCAGCGGCGGATAGCTGATTCCGTTCTGGATGAAGCTTGGAATCCGGCTCTGTTCGAGCACGAGTCCCAGAAGGACTACAAAGAAAACAAGGGCTACGAAGCCACGCAGCACACCGAACACGGCGCCGGCCACATGGTCGAACATGCCGATGCCTTCTGCGCCATGGATATTTTTCGAAAGTCGCTGTCCGATCCACGCAATCAGCACATAAACGATGATGAAGGCCACGATCAGCAGAATCACGTCCGCGGTCCAGGGCGCCAGATTCGGCGGCAGCAGGGCGGACAGGTCATCATGGAAGAACACGCGGGCATAATAAGCCGCGGCGAGTGCGCCGATGAAAGCGCCCAGAGTGGCCAGTTCCCTGAGAAATCCACGGGCAAACCCCATGATCCCTGAGATCACGACAACCGCCAGCGCGATTCCGTCGAAAGCTGTAATGGACTCAAGCATTCAGTGCGTCCGGGGCAAGCAATTCCACAAGGTCGATAAGCCGTTTAATCGGCGTCACGGTCAAGCCGTCCACTGCGGTCGGCGCGCCTTCCGGGACAAAAGCGCGCTCGAAGCCCAATCGTTCCGCTTCCTTGAGGCGTTGTTCCATCCGGCTGACTGGCCGCACGGCGCCAGATAGCGCCACTTCACCGAAAAACACGCTGCGTTCCGGCGCGGGATTGGCGGAAAGGGAGGTGAGCAGGGCGGCGGCGGCGGAGAGGTCGCCTGCGGGTTCCATGATCTTGTAGCCACCGGCCACGGAGAGATAGACGTCCATGCCCGCCAGCGTAATGCCGCAGCGCGCTTCCAGCACAGCCAGCAGCATGGCGAGGCGGCCGGAGTCCCAGCCGACGACGCTGCGCCGCGGCGTGCCATAGGCGCTCTTGGCGACCAGCGCCTGAACTTCGGCCAGCACGGGGCGTGAGCCTTCCATGGCTGCGAACACGGCGGCGCCGCCCTCGCTCTCGCCATCTGCACTGAGGAACAGGGCTGAGGGCTCCTTCGCCGGGGCGAGGCCGTACTGGTGCATCTCGAAAATGCCGATCTCGTCGGTCGGGCCGAAACGGTTCTTCACGGCGCGCAGGATGCGGAACTGGTGGCCGCGCTCGCCTTCGAAATAGAAGACGGCGTCCACCATGTGCTCCACGACGCGCGGACCGGCGATGGTGCCCTCCTTGGTCACGTGGCCGACCAGCACGAGCGCCGCGCCGGACTTCTTGGCCCAGCGCGTCAGCTCCTGTGCACAGGCCCGGACCTGGGCGACGGAGCCGGGGGCCGCTTCGAGGCTGTCGGACCACAATGTCTGGATCGAGTCGATCACGACAAAGTCCGGCTCGGCAGCCTTTAGTGCGCTTATGATCTTGCGTAAGTCCGTTTCCGTTGCGAGCTGGACGGGACTTTCGGCCACTTTGAGCCGCTTTGCGCGTTCCTGGATCTGGGGCGCCGCTTCCTCGCCGGAAACATAGACGGTCTTCAGTCCGTTGCGGGCAAGGCGCGCCGCAACCTGCAGCAACAGCGTCGATTTACCGATCCCGGGGTCACCCCCGATCAGCGTCGCGGAAGATGGCACGATGCCGCCACCGAACACGCGGTCCAGCTCGTTCACGCCCATCACGATCCGCGTCGGCGCCTCGGCCGTGTCGTTCAGCGCAACGAATTCCGCCTTGCTGGAACGCTTGGAGCCTGTCTTCGGCGCCGCGAGGCCGCCGGGCACGCCGCCGGTGACTTCCTCGACCAGCGTGTTCCATTCCCCGCAACCATTGCACTTGCCGCTCCATTTGGAGTGCACTTCCCCGCAGGACTGGCAGACAAAGGCGGTGGTTGCGGTTTTGGCCATGGTGCCGGAATAGGGGCGTTTGCGGGTTGAAGAAAGACCTTAAAGCGCGGGCTGGATGGGGCCCTCTGCGCGTCCGTGTACGAACTGGTCGACATAAGGGTTGCCGCTATTGTCGACGTCGGACGCCTTGCCGCGCCAGATGATTTCGCCTTCGAACAGCATGGCGACCTCGTCGGCGATCTTGCGGGCCGAGGCCATGTCGTGAGTGATGGTCACCGTGGCAGCGCCGAGGCCGCGTACCTGTTCGATGATCAGGTCGTTGATGGCATCTGCCGTAATCGGGTCGAGGCCGGTCGTCGGTTCGTCGAAGAAGATCAGGTCCGGCTTCGAAATGATCGAGCGGGCAAGCGAGACGCGTTTCTGCATGCCGCCGGAAATCTCTGCCGGATAAAGGTCTGCCACGTCGGGCCCGAGGCGGACCTTGCTGAGCGTCTCGATCGCGCGGTCCTTTGCCTTGGCGCGGTTGACCACGCCAGAATTCACGAGGCGGAACGCGACATTCTCCCAGACCGTCAGCGAGTCGAACAATGCGCCGGACTGGAACAGCATGCCGACACGCTCGCGCATGCGGGCGCGCGTCTTGCCCTTGGCCTGGGTCACGTCTTCCCCGTTGAACAGGATCTGGCCGGAATCCGGTGTCATCAGGCCGAGGGCGTTCTTCAGCATGACGGACTTGCCGGAACCTGAGCCGCCGATCACGACAAGACTTTCACCGGGGGCAACGTCCAGCGTCACGCCGCGCAGGACATGGTTCTTGCCGAAGCGTTTCTCGACGTTCTGGAGGCTGAGAATGGGAGTGGTCACAGGCCGATCTCCACGAAGATGGTCGACATGATATAGTTGGTGGCGAGCACAAGGACAGCGGCCCCGACCATGGAGAGGGTCGCCGCGCGTCCAACGCCGGTTGCGCCGGCCTTGGACTTGTCCCCCTGGTAACAGCCCATCAGCGCGATCACGGCGCCGAAGACCACGGCCTTGATCAGGCCGGTCAGGATGTCGTTCCGGGTCACGAAGTCGAGCGTGTTGCGAAGGTAGACGGTGGAGTCGAAGCCGAGACCGAAGACGGACACGGCCCAACCGCCCATGACGCCGATAATGTCGGCCACCAGTACCAGCAACGGCAGGGCGACTAGCGCGGCGAGGAAGCGCGGCGCATAAAGATAGCGGTAGGGCGAGGCGGAGAGAGATTCCAGCGCGTCGATCTGCTCGGTCACGCGCATGGCGCCGATCTCTGCGGAAATGCCGGCAGAGACCCGTCCCGCCAGCATCAGCGCCGTGATCGTGGCGCCAAGTTCGCGGGTGATGCCGAGCACCACGATGTTCGGAACGAATTGTTCCGCGCCAAAGCGACCGCTGCCCTGATAGATGTTCAGGGCCAGCGCGGCGCCGATAAAGATGGCAGACATGCCCACGACCGGCAGGGAGAAAAAGCCGATCTGGATCATCTGCTTCCAGATCTGGCCGAAATACCAGCGCGGTGAAAACGCCGCAGCCTTCACCCGGGCCGAGAACACGGCCAGACGGCCGATCTCCCCAAAGAGACCGAGGGTCGCTGCGCCGATCCAGGCCAGCGGATTGGGTATCCCGCGTTTACGGGTAGAGGCGTTCGACACGAGTCCCAAGTCCTGTGAGTAGTTCATAGCCAAGCGTGTTGGCCCGCGCGGCCTGATCTTCGAGTTTGGCATGCTCGCCGAGGAATTCAACGCGGCGGCCTGCTTTTGCTGCCTGCTGTGCCTTAGAAACATCAACCGTGATGAGGTCCATGGTCACCCGTCCGGTCACCGGGCAGGGCGTGCCATCCAGCCAGCCGATGAAGCAGTTCGACGCGGATCTGAGCACGCCGTCCGCATATCCAAGACCGACCGTGGCCAGCAGGGCATCCTGCGGCGCTGTGTATGTGGCGCCATAGCCGACCGTTTCGCCGGCCGTCACAGGAAACACGCTGAGGATCTCCGCTTCCAGCGTGACGGCGTGCCGGATGGTGATACGTGCGGGCGGCCTGGAACCGCCATAAAGGGCGAGGCCGGGGCGGGTGAGCTGGAAACCGTAGTCGCGGCCAAGATAGCAGCCGGCGGAATTGGCAAGGCTGGCCGGCACGCCGGGAAAGGCGGCGGCGATCTCGCTGAAGGCGGCCAGCTGGGCGGCGTTCATCGCGTGGTCCGGCTCGTCGGCGCAGGCCAGATGGCTCATCACCAGGACGGGCGTCAGGGCACGGAGCGCATCGCCATCCGTCTGCAGCATGCTGGCAGGCAGGCCGAGCCGGTTCATGCCGGTGTCGAAGTGCAGCGCGCAGGGCAGGCCCGGCGCTTCGGCCCAGAGGTCAATCTGGGCCTTGCTGTTCAGGACAGCGGTCAGGGCGCTGGCATGGAACAAGTGCAGAGTCGAAGCGGAAGGCCCGTTGAGCACGAAAATGGCCGGCCCCGGCCCCACGGCCTTGCGCACTGCGGCGCCTTCTTCGGGATAGGCGACAAAGAAGGTGTCACATCCGGCAGCTGCGAGCGCGGCAGAGACGCGTTCCGCACCGAGGCCGTAGGCGTTCGCCTTTACGACGGCCGCTGTGTTCGCTTTGGGATTCAGCCCCGCCAGCGTGCGCCAGTTGGCGACGATATTGTTCAGATGAACGGTGGCGCGAGGCTGGGACGACATGACTGCACGGGTTAATTGGCTTCTGGCCAATTGTCAGCCCGGCAATGGCGGCGCTTTTCAGGCATTGTCGCGATGGGCGAGCCAGGCCGAGCCTTTCATGTTCCAGACCGGCGTGAAGAAGACCATCCAGAGGATCAGGATGATCATGCCGCCTGCCGGCACGATGGCGATCTTTGCCGGGCCGAACAGGTCGACCAGGGCCCCCATGATAAAGGCGCCGAACGGCGCCCCCGCCATGAAACCGAGCTGGTAGATCGACAGCACGCGGGCAAGCTTTTCCTTCGGCGCCGCGTCCTGAACGATGGAGCGGCTCATGGCGATCGAAATGCCCGCAGCCAGCCCCCAGACGAACACGATGGTGAGGAAGCCCCAGTGCGGGATCGGCCACATCATCAAGAGAATGCTCAGCGAGGCCAGGAACTGGGCGATCAGCAACAGCCGCCCCTGCCGCTTGATGCGTTTGAAGATCGACAGGACGACGGACGAGACGAACGCGCCCATCCAGAACGTCACGAACATGTCCCGGATGCCGTCCGGGCCGAAGCCGTAAATATCTCGGTTGACGATGGGCAGCACCACGAGGAACGCGCCGATCACGAAGATGCCGACGCCGAACATCAGGGCCGTCATCGCCCAGAGCTTCCCGTCGGAGCGCACGGCGTGGAAACCGTCGGCGATGTCGGCAAGGGCGCTTTTCATGCCGCGGCCGCTGCTGAGCAACTGGCGGCCCTTGCCCAGCCAAAGCGCAAAGATGGCGCCGCAGGCCAGGACGCTGCCCTGAATGAAGAGGAGTTGCTCCGCAGGGATCGGGCCAACGCCGAAACCACCCAGCAGGTCAGGCATTTTCGTCAGCTTGTCAGCATAGCCGCCGATGATCAGGCCGCCGATCTGGGCGACAAACTGCGCCATGGTGGCCAGGGTCACGCCGAGTTGCAGCGTGACGCCGGACCCGACCCGGGCGCGGCGTTCCACGACTTCATTCACGATCGAGTCCCGGGCGGGCATCATGAAGGCGCCAACCGTGCCGATGGTGAGGCCATAGGCAATCATGGCCGGGTAGGTCAGCGTACCTTTCCAGACAAAGGCGGCCAGCGCCAGGGCAGGGGCCGCAGCCAGAAGGTGCAGCAGGATCAGCAGGCGCTTGCCGTCCGCACGCTCGGCGACCACGCCTCCGAGCAGAAGGAAAATCACCGAGGGGCCGGACAAAGCCATGTTGGCGAGCCCGAGTGCGAGGCCATCCCGGTGCAGGTGGTTGGGGTCTGTAATCAGATAGGGGAACAGCACCATCTGGAGGCCGAACGCCATGAACCAGCTGCACTGGACCAGAAGGTAGGCCGGCAGCTCGATCTTCACGACCCGGCGGATGCGCCGGGCGCGCCAGTGGCTGGCCGTCGACAGGAGCGAAGCGCCTGCCGTCAGTGCTTCACTGATACCGCTGACCGGGGACGTGACGTCGCCCGCCGCGTCCTCGGTTATTTCATCGGCAATGGATTCGACCGGTTCTTCCATTCAACCTCCCGCTTGAGGCGGGACATTATGTAGGCCGGGCAGCGATGGAAAGCCCGCTTCGCCACAGAAACGCCGGGTTTCAACCAGTTGCGCTGCCGCGCTGCGCCCGGTAGCCTTGGTTCACCTGCCGGTATTCAGGGTGGACCATGCGTATATTCAGACATCTTATCAGCTGGGCGCTCGCGCTGTTCCTGATCGCCATGTTCATCCAGTCGACGATTGCGCCGCTGCCCGGTCCGCCGGAAGGCTCCGTAAAGCTGTTTGATGCGCCGGGTCAGAATATCGTCTTTCAGACCATCGCCGAACGTTCAGGCGTGTCCCTGTTCGAGCCGGCCGGACGGTTCGTGATCGCGATCATCGAGATATTCGCCGCATTCTTCCTGCTTTTGCCTTTCTCCCGGCGGTTCGGGGCGATCATTGCTGCGCTGGTTTGCGGCGCTGCGATCGCGTTTCACCTGTCGCCCTGGCTCGGCCGCGAGACCCCGCTTTCTCTTGATCCTGCAAGCACCGCGACAGATGGGGGCCAGCTGTTCATGCTGTCGATCCTGATGCTGGTGGCCAGCCTGCTGGTCATGGTAGTGCATCCGGGCCGCATCAGAGGTTAGCGGACCGGCGCACATTCCACCCCTCGTTAACTGTTTCCTGCGACCCTTTCCCGGTTCAATGGATATGAAGTCGACATGGAATCGATCGAACAGGCCGAAAAGCCACGCATCGGGCGCGCGCGTAACACGCTGTTTCGCCGGCTGGTGGATATCGTTTCGATGCCCTCCAGTGGCCGGCTGACCCAGCAGGATCGCCATATGGCGGCGGACATCCTGCTCGACATGCTGTTCCACGCCGACAATGAAGACCGTGCCATGTGCGCCCGGCGCCTCGGCCAGAGCAAGGAAGCCCCGCGGCGCCTGCTGCGCTATCTCGCGCAATGCCCCTACAAGATTGCGGCACCTCTTCTCGAAGAGAATGAAGCGTTCGACGCCTGCGACCTTCGCGATATCGCGATGACGGGTACGCCCGATCACCGCCTTGCCATTGCCAAGCGAAAAATCGTTCCGGGGATGGTCAGCGATTATCTCGCCGACACCGGAGAGGATCACGTCCTGAAGGAACTGGTCATCAATCGGGGCGCCGAATTGCCGGAGCAGGCGATCGACAAGCTGGTCCGCCGCTCGCGCGACGTGCCGGAACTGTGCCCTCTGATTGCAGACCGGCTGGAGACCATTCCGTCACACGCGCTGACATTGTTCTGGTGGGCCGACGGCGCCACCCGGAAGCGCATCCTGCAACGCTATGCTTCCGACCGGCTGGAAATCATCGACTCCTGCAAGGACGTCTTCGAGATGATGGCTGAAGAGCAGTGGGCCGATCCGGTGGCACGCAAGGCCATTCAGTTGATCGAACGCCGCCAGCGCAATCGCGCGGCTCTGGAACGCAGCCCGTTCGACAGCCTGGAAAGTGCAATCAATGCAGCCGCCCTTAACGGCATGGATGCGCAGACTTCACAGGAGATCGGTTACCTTTCGGGGGTCAAACCTGTCACCGCTGCCAAGATTTTGGGCGATGAAGGCGGCGAAGCCCTTGCCGTGCTGTGCAAGGCTACCGGCGTGAAGCGCGATTTCCTGCCAGTCCTGTGGGTGGCATTGCAGAAACCGCTCGAGAGCGAGGAGGGCGTGACGCATCCTCAGTTCAAGCATGTCTCTGAAGTTTATGAGCTTTTGAGCGTGGCCAAGGCGCAGACGATCCTGCGTTACTGGAACTGGGCACTGTCGTCAGCCTATTCGCCCGGCGCCATGCAGAACGGGACGGGGATGCCGGAAGCCGCGAACGAGGAAGCGGAGTTCTCCGCGGCACAGCGGACTGCACGTCTGGTTTTTGGCAGATAACCGTCCAAAACTGCAAAACAGTCTTCAACGGGCTTTTCAAAACCTGTTTCCCCCTTTAGTCCCATGCCTGGTTAAGGGCGATCGGAAGAGGGCTGCGCGTGGCGTATTTTCTGGGGCTGGTACTGGCATTGGCGGCATTCTGGCTTGGAATGTCCGGCCACAACACCCCGTTGATTCTTTCTCTGGGCAGCGTCTCGCTCGTTGTGACGTGTATTCTGGCCTACAGGTTGGACATCATCGACCGGGAGGGCTCGCCCTATGTGCGCCTGGTCGGTTTCGGTCTGTACTTCCCCTGGCTGGCCAAGGAGATCGTCAAGGCGAATATCAGCGTCATCCGCGCTTGTGTGAAAGCTGATCTCGATATCGCCCCGGCGCTCGTGAAGGTGAAGACGATCTGCAAATCGGACCTCGCCAAGGTGACGTTCGCCAATTCCATTACCCTGACGCCCGGTACGGTGACGGTGGAGGTCGAAGGCGACAAGCTGCTGGTGCATGGGCTGTACGAACAGGACTCCCAGCCGGAAGCCTTTGTCGAGATGGACCGGCGCTCCGCCCGCGCAATTGACGGAAAAGGAACCGCCGCATGATTGCCGCCGCGCTGATTGCGATCCTGTTCGGTATGGCGCTGCTCCTGCTGCGCGCCTTTATCGGGCCGACGCTTTATGACCGCATCCTTGCCGTAAACTCGTTCGGTACAAAAACTGTTCTGGCGCTCGGCCTGCTGGGGTTCGTGATGGAGCGTCCCGAATTCCTGGACATCGCCATTACCTACGCGCTGATCAACTTCGTTTCGACGATCGCGATCCTGAAATTCTTCCGCTACCGGTCCTTCCAGGTGCCGCTGGTGCGCCGCGGGCAGGGAGGCAACGCCGATGGCTGAGTTCTTCACGAACCTGATCGGGTACTGGGATATTATCCGTTTCCCGCTGGGGGCGCTTCTGTGTCTCGGCGGGGGTGTCCTCTGCCTGATCGGCACGGTGGGCGTTCTGCGGTTCCCGGATATCTATACACGCCTCCACGCGGCTTCGATCACAGATACATCCGGCGCAGCGCTGGTGCTGATCGGCATGATGCTTGTGTCGCCGGGCTGGCTGGTGATCTCCAAACTGTTCGCGATCTGCGTCTTCATCTTCCTGACCAGCCCGACTGCGTCACACGCGCTGGCAAACGCCGCCCACACGGCCGGCGTCCAGCCGATCATCGGCCGGGTTGGTGCGTCGGACGGAGAAGGGGAGGACGCCTGATGCACAGCATGTTCAACGGCGATTTCGGCATCGTCCTCGTCAATATTTTCCTGCTTGCCATGCTGTTCGCCACCGCCGTGGCGATTGCCCGGATGCGCAGCCTGTTCGCCATCGTGATGCTGTCAGGCATCTATTCGCTCGTGTCTGCAGCCTGGTATGTCGCCGTCGATGCGGTGGACGTTGCCTTTACCGAAGCAGCCGTGGGCGCCGGCATGTCGACCGTCGTGCTGCTTGGCGCCATGCTGCTCACCTCGCGCACGGCGAAGCCTGAGAAACTCGCTTTCCGCCTTGGACCGCTGCTTGTCTGCCTCGCGACAGGCGCCGCCCTGATCTACGCAACGGTGGACCTTCCGGCACTCGGCGACGGGGCTTCTCCTGCCAATGCCGGTGTTGGGCTCACCTATCTTCAGGTCGCCTGGTTCGAAACGGGCATTCCAAACGTCGTGACCCCCGTTCTCGGCAGTTACCGTGGCTTCGATACGCTGGGCGAAACCTGTGTTGTGTTTGCCGCCGGGCTCGCTGTCGCATTGCTGCTCGGCTTCGGTGAACGCTCGCTGGCCGAACGTATCCGCAACGAAGGACGTTCGGGCGATCGCGGCGCGCGCAAGGCTTCAGCCGCCAGTGACGAGGATCCCTCATGAACACCGATCATCACGTCATCCTGCGCGTCATCGCGAAGATGCTGATCCCCGTGATCACCATGTTTGCCTTCTATGTTCAGTTCCACGGTGACTTCGGTCCCGGCGGCGGCTTCCAGGCCGGTGTCATCATTGCCGTTGCCGTAATCCTTTACGCCCTCGTCTTCGGTGTGCCTGCTGCGATGCGTGCGGTGCCGCCGGTCTTCACCCGGTCGCTCGCCGCGGTCGGCGTGATGATCTATGCCGGCGTCGGCTTCTGGGCGCTGATACAGGGCGGGCATTACCTTGAGTATCAGGCCCTGTTCCATGAGCCGCCCGGCGAACACCATGGCCAGCATGTCGGCATTCTCATGATCGAGCTTGGCGTGTTGTGCGGGGTGTCGGGCGCGATGCTGACGATCTTCTACGCCTTTGCCGGCCGCGTGGCCGAAATCCGCGACGAGGACTGGTAGATCATGCTGGAATTCCTGCTCGAACGCGCGAATTACTGGGTCGTCATCGTCCTGATGATGATCGGCCTTTATATCACTTTTGCGTCCCAGAACCTGATCAAGCGGATGGTCGGCCTCGGCCTGTTCCAGACCACGATCTGCCTGTTCTACGTCACGCTCGGCAAGGTGTCCGGCGGCACGGCGCCCATCCTGTTCGGCGACGATGCCATTGCGCATCATGGCGCCGGTCATGGTGCGGAGGCTGAAGGCGACCATCATTCCGCGCTGGATGCAGTCCTGGCCGCAGGCGGCGAGCACGCCGATCGCGTGGCGCACCTGACAAACACTTATTCAAACCCGCTGCCGCACGTCCTGATGCTGACGGCCATCGTCGTCGGTGTGGCGACGTTGTCGGTCGGCCTCGCCCTCGTTGTGCGGATCCGCGAAGCCTATGGCTCTATCGAGAACGACGAAGTGAACGAAATCGATCTTGAAACCGCGCTGGCCCAGCATGCCGAGGCAGAAAAAGCCGTGAGCGAGGCGACCGCATGATCGACGCTATTCTGAACGCTGCGCCAGCCTGGGCGCTGTCGCATGCCGCGCCGCTGCTCATCATGGTGCCGCTGTTCCTGGCGCCCTTGCTGGCATTGGTGCCGACTGGTCGTGTCGCATGGCTGATCTCCATCGCGGCGACGGGCATCAGCTTCCTGTTCGCGCTTATCCTGTTGGGCCTTGTGCAGACTTCGCCAATCGGCGTCATCTCGTATGAGGTTGGCCGCTGGCCTGTGCCGCTTGGGATTGAGCTGCGCGTCGATGCGCTGAACGCGATGATCCTGCTGATCGTTACGGCGATCGGCCTGCTCTCATCGATCTTCTCATGGCCGACCGTGGTTGCGGAAATTCCCAAGCAGAAGCGGGCGCTGTTCTATTCTGCTTTCCTCGTCTGCTTCGCCGGCCTCAACGGCGTGGCGATCACGGGCGACGCGTTCAACCTGTTCGTCTTCCTCGAGATCTCCTCGATCTCGACCTATGTGCTGGTCGCGCTTGGATCGGGCCGTGACCGCCGGGCGCTGCCGGCCGCGTTCAACTACCTCATCATGGGGACGATCGGCGCCAGCTTCTACATTGTCGGCATCGGCTTCCTCTACGCCGCGACGGGTACGCTGAACATGTACCAGATTTCGACGCTTCTGCCGGAACTGGCCGGACACCGCAGCGTGCAGGCGGGCTTTGCGTTCATCCTGGTTGGCCTCGGCCTGAAGGCGGCCATGTGGCCGCTGCACCAATGGCTGCCGAATGCTTATTCCTACAGCCCCAGCTTCGTGACGATGTTCCTGTCGGCGACGGCGACCAAGGTCGCGCTCTATGCGCTGATCCGGTTCCTGTTCACCGTGTTCCGTCCTGACTATGGCTTCGAGATCTCCGCCTTCAGCGCGATCCTCATGCCACTCGGCATTGCGGCCATGGTGGTCTGCAGCTTTCAGGCGGTGTTCCAGACGGATGTCCGCCGGATCCTGGCGTATTCCTCGGTTGCTCAGGTGGGCTACATGATCCTCGGCGTGTCGATCGGTACCACGGCAGGCCTGTCGGCCGGCCTGTTCCACCTGGTCAACCACGCCATGATGAAAGGCGCCCTGTTCATGGCGGTCGCCGGTGTGGTTCTGACCTACCAGGGCACGACTATACGGGACTTTGCCGGACTTGGACGGTCAGCACCGTGGACCATGACAGCATTTGCGATTGCTGCGCTGTCGCTGATCGGTGTGCCGCTGACGGCGGGCTTCCAGTCCAAGCTCCAGCTCGGCTTTGCCCTGTTTGATCAGGACCTGTGGTGGGCGGTCGGCCTAGTCGTCTTCTCGTCCTTCCTGGCGGTGATCTATATGGGCCGCGTCCTGGAGGCTGTGTTCTTCCAGCCTCCGGTCAATCCGCGGAAGACGCGCAAGGAGGCTCCGATCCTCCTGCTGGTCCCGCTCTGGATCCTGGCCCTGGCCAATCTGTATTTCGGCATTGCGGCGGATTTCCCGCTCGGTCT
Source organism: uncultured Hyphomonas sp. (assembly GCF_963678875.1). NCBI lineage: Bacteria > Pseudomonadati > Pseudomonadota > Alphaproteobacteria > Hyphomonadales > Hyphomonadaceae > Hyphomonas > uncultured Hyphomonas sp. The sequence goes on from NZ_OY787457.1 coordinate 860,381, forward strand.
CGCGCGTGACGCGTCCGCTGCAGCCTTCGGCGTGGAGGCGTTTAGATGAGCCCTGAGACCCTGATCCTCGCCGCACTCGTCCTGCCGCTGCTGATTGCGGCTGGTATTGCCGTGATGGGCTGGTCGCCGAACCTGCGGGAAGGGGTGACCTTCACCGGCGCGGGCCTCCTGTTTGCCGTGATCATCCTGCTGACCATTCATGTGGCCGGCGGCGAACGCCCTGAACTGAACCTTGGCCAGGCGGCGCCGGGCCTCAGCCTCGCCTTCAAGCTGGAACCGCTGGGTATGCTGTTCGCCCTCGTGGCAAGCGGCCTCTGGATCGTGAACTCGTTCTATTCGGTCGGCTACATGCGCGGGAACCGCGAGCGGAACCAGACGCGGTTCTACATCTGCTTCGCCATCGCCATTTTCGGCGCTCTGGGCGTGGCGATGTCTGCCAACCTGTTCACGATGTTCGTCTTCTACGAAGTGCTGACGTTGTCGACCTTCCCGCTGGTGACCCACAAGGGCGATGCCGCAGCCAAGCGCGGCGGACGCATCTACCTGCTGACCCTGATGGGCACCTCCATCGGCCTCCTGCTGCCGGCCGTAATGTGGACCTGGGTCCTCGCCGGGCAGAATCTCGATTTCATCCCGGGCGGCCTTCTGGCCGGGGCGGATATCAGCCCGGCCGTCGCCAGCGCGCTGCTGATCCTGTTCGCCTTCGGCGTTGGCAAGGCTGCGCTGATGCCGGTCCATTTCTGGCTGCCGAACGCCATGGTCGCGCCGACGCCTGTGTCTGCGCTCCTGCACGCCGTGGCCGTCGTGAAGGCCGGTGTGTTCACGATCATGAAGATCGCCATCTTCATTTTCGGGACGGACCTGCTTGAGGCGACGCCTGCGCGGGAATTCGTGCTGTGGGTCGCCTGTTTCACCATGGTGGTTGGCTCGCTGATCGCCATGACCAAGGACAATCTCAAGGCGCGGCTGGCCTATTCCACCATTGCGCAGCTCTCCTATGTTGTCGCCGGTGCGATGCTGGCCGATCCGGCCGGCTGGCTGGGCGGCAGCCTGCAGATCGCCGCGCACGCCGCCGGCAAGATGACGCTGTTCATGTGCGCCGGTGCGATCTACGTCGCTACGGGCCTGACCAATATTTCCGACATGCGCGGCCTGGGCCGCAAGATGCCGCTGGTCTTCATTGCCTTCATGATCGGCTCCATGTCGATCATCGGCCTGCCGCCCTTTGCGGGGGCCTGGCCGAAATACGAGCTGATGCAGGGCGCCATCGACCACGGTAATGTCTACCTGTCGCTGGTCCTGATTGCGTCGTCGCTGCTGAACATCGCCTATCTGCTGCCGATCCCGCTGCTGGCCCTGTTGCCGCCGCCGGGCACCAAGGAGCCGAAGCCGTTCAAACGTCCGGACGGGGCACCGATGCCGACAGTCGTCGCGCCGTTGATCACGGCCACGCTGTGTATCATCCTGTTCTTCGCCGTCGGCCCGATTTCCGATTTCCTTGCCCCGACCGTGGGTGACCGCGTCGAATACATCGCGGATGGAGGCCAGCCATGAGCGACCCGACCGAAAATGGCCGTGACGATTCCGGCCGCTTCGTGAAGCGTGCGGCAGAGTCCGTGCACAATCTGAATACGCCGTCGGAAGACGGGATTCATCCGCTGTCGCAGATCCTCTTCGGCTGGACGCACCGCAAGGGCATCGGCAACATCATCTTCTACGTGTTGATGGCCCTGGCCGTGATCGTCATCTCGGTAGATTTCTTCCACGAGCGGCACGAATACCTGAACTTTGCCAATTATGCCGGCTTCTACGGCGTCTGGGGCTTTGTCTGCTTCGCGTTCGTTGTGGTCATGGGCTGGCCGCTGGGGCACATGCTGCGCCGCGACGAAAACTATTATGGCGATGCGGGTGGACCGCCTGAGGGCGTCGATCCTGAGGCGCCGATGGCAGACGACCTGCCGACGCCGCACCATACTTCCGAGGGAGACGCGTGATGCCGTCCATGCTGGCAGGTCTCAATCCCGGATGGGTGCTGATCATTGCAGGCATCGCAAGCCTGTTCATCACCATGCGCCAGGTGCGCCAGGCGGTTACCATTATCGCGCCGTTGCTGGCACTTGGGCTGCTGGTGACCGCGCCGCAGAATGTCGACCTGGTGACGACGCAGGTGCTTGGCCTGAAAATGGTGCTCTACCGCGTCGATTCGCTGAACTTCATCTTCAGTCTCGCCTTCCTGATCGCCGGTGTCCTGAACGGCATTTACGCCCTGCATTCCGATGACCGGATCCAGGATGGCGCCGCGCTGTTCTATGCCGGCGCCGCCGTTGCCGCGACGCTGGCTGGCGACCTGATGACCCTGTTCGTGTTCTGGGAACTGACGGCGATCAGCTCTGTCTTCCTGATCCTGCGGGCGCAGACCAAGGCGGCTTACTATGCTGCCATGCGGTATCTGGGCGTGCAGGTCCTGTCCGGCGTGCTGCTGCTGAACGGGCTTGCCTATGTGCTGAAGTCCCGCGGGCACCTGTCTCTGGAAGCCTTCACCGATCTGTCCGATCCGGGCGTCCTGTTCATCTTCATCGCGTTCGGCATCAAGGCAGCCTTCCCGCTGCTGCACAACTGGCTGCAGGATGCGTATCCGAAGGCAACCGTTGTCGGCTCCGTCGTCCTGTCGGTCTACACGACCAAACTGGCCGTCTATGCGCTGGCCCGCATGTTCCCGGGGCAGGAGCACCTGATCTGGATCGGCGCCACGATGACGGTCTTCCCGGTCTTCTTCGCCGTGATCGAAAACGATCTGCGCCGTGTTCTGTCCTATTCGATCAACAACCAGGTCGGCTTCATGGTCTGCGGCGTCGGTGTCGGTACGAACCTGGCGATCAATGGCGTCGCCGCGCACGCCTTTGCGGATATCTTCTTTAAAGGCCTGCTGATGATGTCGATGGGCGCCGTGCTCTATCGCACCGGCACGGTGAAGGCGAGCCAGCTGGGCGGGCTGCACCGTTCCATGCCCTGGACGACCCTGTTCTGCATCATCGGGGCAATGGCCATCTCGGCATTCCCGCTATTCTCGGCCTTCGTGACCAAGTCGATGATCATTTCCGAGGTCGCGCATGCCGGTTACGCCGTGATCTTCCTGATGCTCATGTTTGCGTCGGCCGGTGTGCTTGAGCACTCGGGCATCAAGATCCCGTATTACGCCTTCTTCGGCCATGACAGCGGACTGCGCGTGAAAGAAGCGCCGTTCAACATGCTGCTGGCCATGGGTATCGCGGCCTTCCTCAGCGTTTTCCTCGGCTTGCCGGCGCTGTTCCCGGGCTTCGGGCATGAATGGCTTTACGGTCTGTTGCCCTACAAAGAGGAGGCGATGGGGTATTCCCAACATCACCTGTTCTCGTTCGATCACATCATCACGCAGTTCCAGCTGCTGATCTTCGCGATCTTCGCCTTCGTCCTGCTGAAACGCTTCCACGTCTACCCGCCAGAGAAACGCGGTGTGATCCTCGACAGCGACTGGACCTACCGCAAGGTTGGCTACAGCCTCGTGACCTGGGCGGGCACCGTGTGGGGCAAGGCAGGTCCGGCGATGACGGCGGCTTTCTTCCGGATCACCAGCCGTGCCTACAATTTCATCGAAGCGGCGTTCAGCCCGCGGGGCGAACTGGCACGCGGCGGCGCGCTCAACGGGGCGATGACGATCTGGACGGCAGCGCTTCTGGGTATCGTCCTGCTCCTGTCCTTCATGGCCGTTGGCTAGACAAGGCTGCCTGAAATTTGATCACTGACGCGGCCTCCACCTTTCCGGTGGGGGCCGCGTCTGCATTTTCGGGATTTACGTTTCTTACCTTCGCACTAGGTGCTGGCCGGTAAACGGGTTTCAGGGGGCAGGGCAGGTGTCGGACACAAATACGGTTGAGCAGGAGGGGCCGCAGGACCTGGTCGCTCACGCTTCGAGGATCGTCGCCGCCTATGTCGGCAACAACACGGTGGCCTCCGCGGATCTTCCGGACCTGATCCGTCTGGTGCACCGGTCACTGGCGGACGTGGCCGGCGGCGAGCCCCAGCCGCACGAGCCCAAACCTGCTGTCCCTGTTGCGAAATCGGTTTCGGACAATTTCCTCATCTGCCTGGAGGACGGGAAGAAGTTCAAATCCCTGAAGCGGCATTTGCGGACCGCTTATGACATGACGCCGGAAGAATACCGGGCGAAATGGAACCTTCCGGCAGACTATCCGATGGTCGCGCCGGGCTATTCGCGTCAGCGTTCAAAACTTGCCAAGAAGATGGGGCTTGGCCGCGCAGAAAAGTAGAAGAACTGGGCCGCGAATACTTGTCGTTCCGGAGGCGAAACAAAATACTCCGGTAATCTTGGTTAACAAAACATCACAAAGACTCTTGATTCGGACCTGCAACTCGCGCGATAGGTGATTCTATCGAATCACCACGGGGGTGGCTGAAGATGACCAAACAGAATGTTTTCAGAGGCGTAACGGCTGTCCAGCGCAGTCTCGTCGACTATTGGTGCCGACTGGGCGAATCGGATGGCGTCCCACGCCGCGAATCGATTGACCCGGGACACCTGCGGTCCGTGCTGGCCAGCATTTCCATCGTAGAGTTCGACGAATCGGGCGCAGGGCGCTTCCGGATTGCAGGCTCCCGCCTGCGGGACCTGCTGGGCTTCGAAGCCCGCGGCCGCCGGATCGAGGATGTCGCCGGCACTGCGGCCGAGACTTTCTCGCTTGGTCTCTCTGCTGCCATCGACCGGGGCGCACCGGTTGGCGGCGTCATCGAAACCGGGGCGCGGCTGCATGCCTGGCTTCGCCTGCCGCTGGCCGGTGCCGATGGCCGGATCAGTCAAGTGCTGTGCCATGACGAGGAACTCGCCAGCCGCCGCCTGCTGCTCACCCCGCCGGGTGGCGCAGCTATCCACCAGAAATCGAACTTATACGCCGCCTGAATCCCTGCCGCACCGGGCACGGCGTTGCGGGGATAGGAAAGTTATCCTACACTGCCTGATCTCGGGTAGTCTTCTGCCTGTTCCAGATAGCAGGAGGATGACTTGTCGGATTTCGATCCCCGGAAAGATGAAGACCGCGCCTATCTCGCCGGTGCCTTGACCGCTTATGCGCTTGGGCTGAAAGCGGAAGAGGTGCTGGGCGGCGGACGCGGCTCCGCAGCGGAGTCACGGGCGAGGCAAGTCGCGATGTACCTGCTGCGCGCCAGCCTTGGCATGAGCCTCAGCCGCGTCGCCCGTGCCTTCGGCCGTGACCGGTCCACCGTGGCCCATGCCTGTCATGTCATCGAGGACCTTCGCGACGATCCTGACTTCGACCTCTGGGTGGAGCAGCTCTCTCTGGGCCTGTGCAGCGTGGCTGTTTTGAGCGGTACGTCCTATGACGATGCGAGGATCGCCTGTGCCGGTTAGACGCGACCATATTCTGACAGGGTGGCGGACATGCCGCCTGCTGCGCACGGGCGGCCTGATCGTGCGGGATGGCGCGGCTTTCCGGGTCCATCAGTGGGCAGATGAGCGCAGCCGCCGTTGCGGGCGCCTTCCGGCCCATGTCGTGGCGCGCCTGAAGGCGGCTGATTTCCTGACCGCTTTCCGTGGCGATCCGGACCGATTGGTGCAGGCCGGTGACCTGCCGCTGGAAAGGCCGCGACCGGTCGCTGCGCCGGCGTTGATGGATGAGATCGCAAAGGTCCGCGTACTGGATCATCTCGCCAGTTCGGAGCCGCAAGCTGTTCGCCTTCGCGCGGCAGCGGGGCGGTTCAGGGCGGACTACCACCTCGCGGCTTCGCCGGGGCGGTTGCGGACTGATGACCCGAAATCCCGGGCCGCCGCGCGTGACCGGCTGCTGGCGGTCGAGCAGTCGCTCGGGCCCGGCAGGGCAGGCATGGCCGAGATGCTGGTGCTTGACAGGTTCACACCGTCTGCGCTTCGCGAGCGAACGGGCGCCGGTCTGGAAGACGCGCGCAATGTGATGATGGATCTGGCGGGGGTCTATCGCCTCATCATGCCGGATCAGGAAGCGGACAGGGCTTTCGCATCGTCCTGAATGCGCGCGAGCATGGAAGCGAGCCCGTTGGAGCGCTGGGCCGTCAGTGCGCCGCTGACGCCGATTTCGTCCAGGAAGGCCTTGGCGTCGAAGGACAGGATCTCTTCCCGTGTCGCGCCGGAATAGAGCTGGACGAGCAGGGCGATCAGGCCGGACACGATCATCGCATCGGATTCTGCCCGCAGCACCAGCTTGCCATCGTCCCGGCCGGTGACCAGCCAGACCTGGCTGGCACAGCCGCGCACGCGGGTTTCTTCGGTCCGTTCATGCGGTTCCAGCGGCGGGTTCGCCTTGCCCAGATCGATGATGTGGGCGTAGCGCGCCTCCCAGTCTTCGAGCCAGGAGAAGTCTTCGCGGATGTCGGCGGCGGTTTCGGCAATGCTCATGGGCGCTGACATGGGGCATCCGGCCCCAAAAGAAAACCCCCGGCAGCCATCGGCCCCGGGGGTAAAGGTTGAGAGATGGAAGGGGCTTACTGGTAGACCCCACCAATGCACTTGCCCACATCGGCAAGCGCGTGCTCTCCGATACAGAAAGGTACTTCGTACTGCTGGTTCGCAGCGGCAACGCACTGCTGCAGGTTCAGGTTGGCCATGTTCATGCAGCCGCGGGTTTCGCGTTCAGACATGGCGCTGGACATCTGGGCCGGGCTGGCGGCTTCAGAGCCCATGACACGGAAAGCGGCGAGGGTGGCGATCTGGTCGGCGATCGGTTCCTTGCCATATTTCACGCGCTTGCGATTGAGGTTGAGGCCGGAGGTCACCGCAGCCGGGAAGCGCACGGCGCTGGCCGCGCTGGAAACATTGTCCCACAGCGAAGGTGCACCGGCGACGCCGGCCTGCACCAGCACACCGTCGATTTCGGAGGCGCTGAAGGCGTTGACCAGCGGCTGGCTGGCCGGGATGCCGGCCTTCTGGATCTTGTCGAGCGTGGTCGCCTTGGCACGCGAATTTCCGATCTTGGCCTTGGCCCAGCCGGATGCCTGCAGCGAGTAGGCCTGTTCCTTCACGAAGGCGGCGGCGCTGGTCAGGCGGCGGCTGTCGGCCTCGGTTGCGGCGAGTGCAGCGCTGACGGCCGTGTCCCCGCCATTCAGCGTCCGCGCATAGCGCACGTCATTGGCAAGGCCGGTCATCATGGCGTCGCGGCCATAGAAGTCTGCAATGTCACGCACGGCAGCGCGATACTCAGGGTCCTGAGAAGCGATGAGTGCGGAATAGGAGATCCAGCCTTGTGAAAGCTGGTCAGGATTGTGCCCGCCAAGCGAGTTAAGGGCGTGATCGATATCGCCGGCAGAGCCGAGCGGTTTCGTTTTCACATCCGTCACTTCGGATTGGTAGGTGGCGTAGACGGCGGCGGAATCAGAGATCGCGTCACCGGATTTGTTCTCTTCGGGCTGGACTACCTGTGCGGAGGCTCCAAGAGCCATCCCCATAGCGATAACAATGGCCCCGATCGTTCTGATGGAATACATGTTCGCTCACTCCCTCACGCGACACACGATACTGTCTGCCTGAAGTTCCCCAAGGGGGGAACAGCAGCTTGCCCGCTTCTTGCATTACAAATACAGCAAGAAACCGCCGACACCGTCACAATGCCTAATGAATCTCACCGGGGTATTAATATGTTGCCCCAAAAGCAGCGTCAGAGATTACGAATTATCCACCTTGGCTGGCTGGCCATGGTGGTTGCGGTTGCCTGCTCCATTCTCGTGTCACGCGAAAGAGAAGCATTGTCGTTCGCCTGGCTGGGATTGGCGGCCCTGCCAGGTCTGGCGGGGTATCTGCTGCTTGGGCCGGACCGGCTGCTGAACCAGTTTGCCCCGTCTTTTCTGGTGATTACGTGGACCGTGTTCGCAGCATTCGCGCTGGCATTGAGCGGTGCAGCCATGTCTCCGCTGGCGGTTCTGTTCGTCATCGCGCCGCTCGTGGCGCTTAACCTCGATAACTCCAATATGGCGGCGGAAGCGTCGATCTTCGGGGCAGGGGCCTATTTCGTGGCAATCCTGTTGTCCGAAATCGGGATTCTGCCGATGGGAGAGGCCGTTCCGGGCTTCTCAAACGTCGCCCGTTTGCTGGCTTTTGCAGCGCTGGTCACCTGTGCCTTGCTGGTCTGGTACCTGGCGCGCGGGCGCGAACAAAGCGCCGCAGATACTGACCTGTTCCCGCTGGCCGAAGTCTCGCATCCGGCGAAAGCCACCATTCCGGTGCCGGCCGATTCCGGGGTCCTCCTTCTGGACGTGACGCCTGACGGCATGATCCGCGGCGCAGATGGCGACCGTCTTGGCCTGCCGGCCATAGGCGCGGGCACCCTGTTGCGCGATGTTCTGGATGCCTCGACACCGCCAGCCAGATTGCTGGGCGTCACGGCGATGGCAGGAGAGGCGGCTCTCGCCAACGGCCGCAGGATTGCGTTTTGCGCGACGCCTTATGATGGCGGCACGCATCTGGCGCTGATCGACCGGCAGAAACAGGATCCGGCGCAGGAAGCCAAAGTTCCTTCGGTGGATGCCGAAGCCCGGGCGCGCGATGCCGTTCGCCAGCGTACGGCCTTTTTCGCTTCGCTGGGCCATGACCTGAAGACGCCGCTGAACGCGATCATCGGTTACGCCGACATGATGCGCCATGGCGTGCGCGGCCCGCTGCCGGAAGCCTATCAGGACTATCCGGCCATCATTCATGACAGCGGGCAGGAATTGCTCCTCATGGTCGAGGACATGCTGGACCTCGCCCGCGCCGACGCAGACCGCTATCGCCTTGAGCCGGAGCCGGTGGACCTGTCGGCCTCCGCGAATTCGGTCATCCGCCAGCTGGAGAACCAGGCGGAGCGCGCAGGCGTGAAGCTTCGCCTGAAGGCAGACGAAGAAGTCTGGGCGCAGGCCGATGCGCGCGCCGTGCGCCAGATCTGGCAGAACCTCGTTTCGAACGCGATCAAATACTCGGACAGCGGCAGCGCTGTCGTGCTGGACGCAGAGACCAGCGGCAATGCCGTCATCTTGTCCGTCGCCGACAAGGGCGCCGGCATGAGCGAGGACGACGTCCGTCTCGCGCTGGAACCGTTTGCGCAGGGCGGCAATGCCCGCGGCGTGAAGGGCACGGGGCTGGGCCTCGCTGTGGTGAAACGTTTCGCGGAGCTGCACGGCGGGCAGATCGACATCCGCTCGACGCTCGGCAAGGGCACCCGCGTGTCCGTTACCCTGCCGCGCGCGCATGATGCCGACATCGAACCCATGGACGATGCCGCGCAATAATGCTCGCGTCAGGAATTAGACGTCTTCGTCTTCCGGCAGGTTATCCCGCACCAGCAGGAACAGGCCCCCGAACGTGGCCGCGCCGATTGCGAACAGGACAATGGATGTGACGAGGAACAGCACGTCGCCTTCATGGTTTGCGTGCTGGATGAGCCCGGTCAGGCCACCTGCAAAGGCGATGGCAGGTGCGAGCAGGATCAGGTCGCTGCTTTTCATGCTCTGGCCCCTTCCGTCGGTCGTTACCAGTGCGTTAACACTGGGTTGGAAACTGCAAGCATCGTGCCGTTTCGAAGGAGCTTCGCCATGATGGACCGTCTGCCCACACGCCTCTGGATCGAGGCCCTGATCCGACGGGCTGAAGTCGCGGGGGCGTCGGGCTTCATCGTGCAGCATGGCGATGATGACCGCGGCGACGTGCTGTTGAAGATTGCCCGGCTGGACGGGACGGCGGCGGCTTACATCCCGTCGATGGACATGGAGGGCAACCGCATCTTCATGAACCTCGCCGCCCAGGGCGTCGGGCCTGAGGAGCGGGCAGTGGACGAGTATGTCGCCCGGGCCCGCAAGCGCGACAGCGATCTCTGGGTTATCGAAATCGAGGACCGGGAAGGGCGCCATTTCCTGACCGAGCATGTCGAGGAAGGTGCGTAAAAAGCAGCCTGAATCCTGTAGCAGCATCCGGCAAATTCCTTTGCATGCGATAAGCCTGCGTTAACCGCCTCGTAACCCTGCGCGGGCAGCTTGAAAATCGAATCAGGATACTGGGCAAGGCGGGGTTATGCTGTTTCTCTTGAACGAACAGATCGTCGACGTGGCGATTCCAGAAATCCATCTATCGAAGCGCTGGAAAGTGCTGGGCTGCGGTGATCCGTCGAGCATGCGGGCGCGCGAGGCGCTGGAATTTGTTGCACGGGTTGTCTCGGCGCACATTCAAGAAGGCGTCGCGATGGAGGTGAACCTCGTCGAGGACCTTGCGGCCCTGATCATCGCCAAGACCGGCGCGAATGCCGCCCTGTTCCCGGTGAATGACAAGCGCGTTGGCGAAGCCCGCCTAACCATTCTGCCGGAAACCATCCTCGCCAGCCTGCGTGAGCGCCACGAGCAGGAAGGCCAGGCGCCGGACCTCGAACAGATCTGGCCGAAAGCCGCCTGATCCGGGCTGCCTGATACCGGCCCTTCTATCTGCGGCCCAAATCGGCTAGGGCCTCGGCCTGGAAAAGACGAGCCGTTTCAACATGTCCCACGCTGCAGAAGCCGCCCGCCGGCGGACCTTCGCCATCATCTCACACCCTGACGCGGGCAAGACCACGCTGACGGAGAACCTGCTGCTGGCCGGCGGTGCGATCCGCGCGGCCGGGGAAGTGGCTGCGCGCGGTGAAGCGCGGCGTACCACGTCCGACTGGATGAAGATCGAACGCGACCGCGGTATCTCCGTCTCGGCCTCCGTCATGACGTTCGAGTTCGAGAACCTCGTCTTCAACCTGCTCGACACGCCGGGCCACGAAGACTTTTCCGAAGACACCTATCGCACGCTGACCGCGGCCGACTGCGCCGTCATGGTTCTGGACGCTGCAAAAGGCATCGAGCCGCAGACGCTGAAACTGTTTGAAGTTTGTCGCCTGCGTGACATCCCGATCGTGACCTTCATCAACAAGATGGACCGCGAAGCGCAGGATCCGATCGCTCTGCTCGACGAAGTGCAGGAAAAGCTGCAGCTGGATACCGCGCCGCTCTACTGGCCCGCTGCCAGCGGTCAGCGCTTCTCGGGTATGGTCGATCTTGCAAGCAAGGAACTGATCCAGTTCGAACGCCGCCCCGGTGAAGCGCCGAAGATCGGCGCGGCGCCGCGGATCGCTGGCGACGCGGCCACGCTTGAGGCGAACCTTGATGAAAGTGTCTATGGCGAACTGGCCGAAGGCATGGAGATGGCCACTGGCCTGTTGCCGGAGTTCGACAAGGAAGCCTTCCTCGGCGGGCACATGACGCCGGTTGTGTTCGGGTCTGCGCTGCGCCATTTCGGTGTGCTGGAGCTGCTCCGTACGCTGCATGCCTACGCGCCGCCGCCGCGTGACCAGAAAGCCGAAAAGAAAGGCGAACCTGTCACGATCCATTCCAGTGACAATGCGGTCTCGGGTTTCGTCTTCAAGATCCAGGCGAACATGGACCCGAACCACCGCGACCGCGTGGCCTTCCTGCGCCTGTGTTCGGGCGAGTTCAAGCGCGGCATGCGCCTCAAGACAGCAGGCGGCAAGCAGCTGAACATCCACAATCCGATGATGTTCCTTGCGCAGGATCGCGAGATCGCGGAGACCGCTTATGCGGGCGATGTGATCGGTGTGCCGAACCATGGCCAGCTGCGCGTTGGCGACAGCTTGTCCGAGAACGGAGATATCAAGTTCGCGGGTATCCCGAACTTCGCGCCGGAACTGCTGCGCCGCGCCCGAGTGAAAGACCCAATGAAAGCAAAGCACTTGCGCAAGGCCCTCGAAAGCCTCGCGGAAGAGGGCGTGACCCAGCTGTTCAAGCCGACCATTGGCTCCGACATGATCGTCGGCGCGGTCGGCCAGCTCCAGTTCGAAGTGATGATCGAGCGTGTGGCGGCCGAGTACAATCTGGAAGTCGTGTTCGAACCAGCGCCCTATAATGTCGCGCGCTGGCTTTCCTGCGACGATCCGAAAGTGCTGGAAGCCTTCCTGGACAAGAACAAGACCTCGTCAGGCACGGACCTCGACGATGCACCGGTCTATCTCGCCAAGAATGCGTGGGATGTCGGCTACGCTCAGGAAAAGAACCCGGACATCCGCTTCACCGCAACAAAAGAGCGGGCGCTCTAGGGCGATTATTAGCCTTCCGGGCCGCCTTCGAGTTCGGGCTTCGGTTCCGGGATGAATTTTGCCGCCAGCGTGGGCGAGACGCCGGAAACTGCCAGCGGGTCAGGCCGGGCCTTGCCGCCGCCGCGCTTCAGTTCGCAGCGGGCCTCGGCGCCTTCGAAAGTCGCGACATAGCTCCACGCAACACATTGCGCATCGCCCGCGCAGCTGGTCTGGCAGGCCGACGCGGTTTCACCCGGAACAATCGAATAGGTGGCGCCGAAGCGATAGACGCCGGCTTCCTGTCCTTTTGCCGGTTCGGGCTTGTCAGGTTTCATGCTGGGGGTTTCCGCGAAGGCGGGCGCAGCCAGCAGGACAATGGCGCTTGAGGCGGCAAGAAGGTGTACCAGGCGCATGGGCGTCGTCTCCATCTGTCACGGCCAGTCTAGTAAGGCCTGCTTAATGAAGTGTTCGCCGCGCCCGTTTCATTCCGGAAAGGTTACTTCGCCAGCGCCTCGCGCTTTTCCTCGATCTCCAGCCATTCCATCTCGGCCATGTCGAGTTCTTCACGCGCCGCACCGACGCGGGCGGACTTCTTGTTGAAGGCGTCGGCATCACGGGCATAGAGATCCGGATCGGACATGTCCTGTTCCAGCTTTGCGATTTCGGCCTGCAGTTTCGGGATCAGCGCGTCCAGTTCCTTCTGGCGATGCTCGTCCTTGAAGGAGAGCTTTGTCTGAGGTTTTGGGCGCTGTGCATTGTCTGCCTTCGGTTTTTCCGTCTTCTGAGCATTCGGTTCGCCCCTTTGCCGGAAGCCTTTCAACTGTTCCTGCGCATCGCTCCAGCCGCCGGCTGTGACGATCCATTCGCCATTGCCGACAGGGCAGAGGCAGCTGGTCACCGTTGCATCGAGGAAGGCCCGGTCGTGGCTGACGAGGATCAGCGTGCCTTCATAGCCGAGCAGCATGTCCTCCAGCAGGTCCAGCGTCTGCATGTCGAGATCGTTGGTCGGTTCGTCCATGACGAGCAGGTTGGACGGCTGGGCAAGCCCGATGGCGAGGGCAAGCCGGTTGCGTTCCCCGCCGGAGAGCGCGCCGACCGGCTGGCGCAGCTGGTCCGGCGCAAACAGGAAGTCTTTCGCATAGGCCGCGACACGGCGCTGGCGTCCCTGCACCATGATGGAGTCGCCGCCATTCGGGGCGAGGGCTTCCCAGATCGTGTCCTTCGGGTTCAGCGTCTCGCGCGTCTGGTCCTGATAGGTGACCTCAAGCGTCTTCGTATGCTTCACGCTGCCGCTGTCGGGCTCGATCCGGCCGAGGAGGAGTTTGACCAGCGTTGTCTTGCCGACGCCGTTCGGCCCGATGATGCCGATCCGGTCGCCGCGCAGGATCTTCATCGAGAGATCATTGACCAGCGTGAAGGGGCCATCCGGGCCTTCATAGGTCTTGGTCAGGTGCCGGGCTTCGATCACCTTCTTGCTCATCGAGTCCCCGGCATCGACGCTGAGGTCGGCGGTGGCCTTGCGGTCCTGCAGGGCGGCGCGCATCTCGGCATGTTCGGTGCGCAGGTCTTTCAGCTTGGCGAGGCGGCCCTGGTTGCGCTTGCGCCGTCCTGTGACGCCGCGGGCCAGCCAGTGCTGTTCGTCCTTCAGGTGCGTCGTCATCCGGCGCAGCTGGCGTTCTTCCTCCACTTCGATCTGCTCGGCCCACTCGTCGAACTTCACATAACCGTCCGGGCTCTTCAGCACCTTGCCCTGACGCAGCCACAGCGTGTTGGTGGAGATGTTCTCAAGGAAGCGCCGGTCGTGGCTGACGACCAGCACGACGCCGTTGAAGCTCTTCAGGCGCGCTTCCAGCTGTTCGATCATCGGCACGTCGAGATGGTTGGTCGGCTCGTCCAGCAGCAGCACGTCCGGATCGGCGGCAAAGGCCTTGGCAAGCGCCGCGCGGCGCAACTGGCCGCCGGAAAGTGTGGCCGGGTCTGCGTCCGCCTCGACACCGAACTCCATCAGCTCGGCCTCGGCCATGTAGGCGCCGTCCAGCCCTTCGCTGGCATAGGCGAGCACGCTGTCGAAACCGGCAAGGTCAGACTCCTGCGCGACGCTGGCGAAGGTGATGCCGGGCTGGCGCCAGACCTCACCACTGTCAGCTTCCACGCGCTCGGAAATGATCTTCATCAGCGTCGACTTGCCGGCGCCGTTTCGGCCCACCAGCGCCACCCGCTCGCCCTTCGACAGGGAAAAGCTGACCCCCGTGAACAGGGGCTTGCCCCCAAAAGTGAGGCGGACATCGGTGAGCGTGATCAAGGGAGGCGCGGCCATGGCGGCGATGTAGCGTGCGCACGAGCAGGGCGCCAGAGGGGATCGTCATCAGCGTTCCCCAAGGGCACGTGGCCTGATACACTCCCCGAAAATAAAATAATGGGAGGAACAAAATTGGCTTATTCGGATAATGAGACCGCTTTCACGCAGTTCGAGGCGCGCCGCCTGTCACCCGCCATCGGGGCGGAGCTGATCGGGGCGGACCTGCGCAATCCGACGGATGCGCTGGTCTCCGAAGTGCGCGCGGCGCTGTTGCGCTATCAGGTCGTCTTCTTCCGCGATCAGGACATCACCCGCCAGCAGCACATTGCCTTCGCCAGCAAGTTCGGAGAGCTGGAAATCCATCCCGCCACGCCGCTGGAACAGCCGGACCGGGAAGTCCTTCGCATCGCCCACGGCCCGAATTCACGCGGCACGGAGAATTCCTGGCACTCGGACGTGACCTGGCGCGAAGCCCCGTCGCTCGGTTCCATCCTGCGCGCCATCGAACTGCCGGAAGTCGGCGGCGACACGCTCTTCTCCAACATGGTGATGGCGTATGAAGATCTGGACGACGGCCTGAAGGAGCGGCTCTGCCAGATGACGGCGGTGCACGACATCGCCCGAGTCTTCGCCAAGCGACTGAAGAAGGACGCGACAGAACTGCACGCGAACTTCCCGCCGATGGAGCATCCCGTCATCCGCACACATCCGGAGACGGGCCAGCGCGGCCTCTACGTCAACACGGCGTTCACGGACCATATCAAGGGCATGGAGCGCAAGGAGAGCGACGAGCTGCTGAAGTATCTCTACGCCCGCGCTGCCATTCCGGAATACCAGTGCCGCTTCCGTTGGGCGCCGGGCTCGCTCGCCTTCTGGGACAATCGCGCCTGCCAACACTATGCCGCCAGCGACTATTTCCCGAACGTGCGCATCATGGAACGCGTCACCATCGCGGGCGACCGGCCCTTCTTCAAGGCTGCGGCTTAACCGAGCGAAGCGATCTCTTCCACGCTCAGCAGGCGCCACTCGCCTTCCGGCACGTCGCCGAGGGTGAGGGGGCCGAAGGCGGCGCGGTGGAGGGTTTCGACATGGTTGCCCGCGGCGGCGAACATGCGGCGGACCTGGTGGTAGCGGCCTTCGGTGATGGTCAGGCGGGCGGTGCATTCGCCGGTTACTTCCAGCTGCGCAGGCAGGAGCGGCTTCTCTTCCCCGCGCAGCATCAGCGTGCCGCTGGCGAACAGGTCTGCCTCATGGCCTTCCAGCGGGCGAGCGAGCGTGGCCTCATAGGTCTTCGGCAATTCCGACTTCGGCGAAATCAGCCGATGCAGCAGCTTCCCGTCATCCGTGAACAGAAGGAGCCCCGTTGTATCAGCGTCGAGGCGACCGACGCTGGAGAGCGGCGGGGTGCGCAGCAGGAAGCGTGGTGGCAGCAGTTCGTAGACCAGCCGGCCCTGATCGGCACGGGAGCAGGTGAAGCCCGCGGGCTTGTTCATCAGGATGACCATGCCGGGCGGCGGGTCCAGCGGTTCGCCATCGAAGCGGAGGTCGTCGCCTTCACCCGTCACGCGGCCGCGGCGGATGGCAGCCTCCATCTCCTTGCGGCTGCCATAGCCGAGATGGGCAAGGTATTTCGCGAGCTGGCGCGCTTCCTTCATGGCGTGGATGTCACCGCTTCCGCTTCGGCTTCTCGGCCTTGATGATCTTGTAGCCGCCTTCGTCTTCCAGCATCTCGTGGCTCTTGAAGCACTCAGCCAGCACGCTCTCATATGGCAGGTGGCGGTTGGCGACGAGCCAGAGTGTGCCGCCGGTTTTCAGCGCATCGGCGGCGGCGCGGATGAAGTCCTGCCCCAGCGATGTGCTGTCCGCGCGCCCTGTATGGAAGGGCGGGTTCATGATGATGAAGTCGAACTCGGCCTTCGGGGCGTCTTTCGTCGCGTCGGCCCAGTGGGCGGTCCAGTTGGTGAAGCCTTCGAGGTTCTTCTGCTGACAGGCGAGGGCGCGGTGCTCGGCCTCGAACAGGGTCATGCTTTCGACGTGCTGGCAGTTCGTCAGAACTTCGCGGGCGAGATAGCCCTGGCCGGCGCCGAAGTCTGCGCCTTTGCCGCGGATCCATTCCGGGATGCTGTCGGCCAGCAATTCGCTGCCTGCATCCACGCGGTCCCAGCTGAACAGGCCCGGCCGGCTCCACAGGGCGCCATCGTCCACTTCCTGCGGCGCGTCGAAGGCGATCCACTCTTCCGCCAGCTGAGCGTTCCAGGCTTCTGTCTTGGTCGCCCAGAAAGCCCGGCATTTGTGCTTTGACAGGCTCTGCGTTTCACCTGCCAGTTCCGCGAGGATTTTCTCGCCTGTCTTGGCGCCCAGCGTGTTCGGCAGGCTGGCGACGATCACGCCGCCCATGGGGGCATCGCGCAGGGCGCGGGCGAACAGGGCGCGGGCCTCGTCGCGCTGGCGGGGCGGCAGGATGATCGTCAGCGCGGCGGAGGGATAGGTCTCCGTCTCCGGCGGCAGGACGGTGAACCCGGCAGACTTCAGGGCGTCATGGTCCGGCTTGAAGCTGTTCTGGCAGGTCAGGCGCTCTTTGGGCAGGCGCATCAGGAAGGGCACGGCCTCCGCGCGCAGGCAAAGGATGCTGCCCGTTTCCGGCAACAGGTCAGCCTCTTCAAAGGCGAGGGAAAGCGTATCGAAAACAACGGCGTCAAACATGGGCGCTCTCTACGCGCATGACGGGGCAGGCGCAATCGGGCGATGCGGTAGCCTAGCGTTCGACGCGGTAGCCGCTGCGCCCGGCCAGAGGCTGGCCCGCCGCGATGGAAAAGGCCTGGCTGAGGCCGCGATAGAAGGCGATCCGGGCCTCGGCCTCTTCGCTGACCATCAGGCCGCTTTCGGCGCCGATCAGACGCTGCGGCGTCTTTCCGGAATGGGCGAGGTCCATCATGTCCGACCAGAGGTCTGCCGGCAGGCCGCCGCCCGTGACTTTCTTCATCGGCTTGTCGTCATCATTGCCGACCCAGATGCCGCCGACATAGTCTGCGGAGTAGCCGATGAACCAGGCGTCGCGCCAGTCCTGGCTGGTGCCGGTCTTGCCTGCGACGGTCCAGCCGGGGATACGTGCCCGTCCGCCCGTGCCGATATCCGAGTTCACGACACGGTAGAGCATCGCGTTCATGTCACGGGAGAGTTCTTCCGAGTACACACGGTCGCGATCATAGTCCGGGCGTTCGTACAGCACGGTACCGCGGGAGTCCTCGATCTTCTCGATCAGCCACGGGTCCAGCCGCAGGCCGCCGGACTGGAACACGCCATAGGCGCGCGTCAGCTCCCACAGGGTGACTTCCTGGCTACCGAGGGCGATGGACGGATAGGCTTCCAGCTTCGTTGTGATGCCGAAGCGGCGCGCGGTTTCTGCCACGCGGGCAGGGCCGGACAGCTGCGTCAGTTCCACCGCGACCGTATTGATGGAGCGGGCGATCGCCTCGCTCATCGTCATGGGGCCCAGGAAGGTGCCGGTATAGTTGGACGGGTTCCACTTGCCGATGGTGATCGGCGCATCCTCGAACACATCATAGGGGGAGTAGCCGTCTTCCAGCGCCGTGGCGAAGACGAACGGCTTGAAGCTGGAGCCCGGCTGGCGCAGGGCCTGCGTGACGCGGTTGAATTCGGACGTGGTGTAGTCGGTTCCGCCGACAAGGGCGGCGACCCGGCCGTCATTCTGGATCAGGATTGCGGCCATCTGGCTCGCGCCTTCCTCGGCGCCGTCATCTTCCATCCGCTTGGCCAGCTGGGCGCGGATCTTTTCCTGCAGGTCGATGTCCAGCGAAACGGTGACGACAAGGTCACCCGGAATGCGCGGCAGCATCGCCTTCACACGCTCAGACACGGCGTCCAGTGCATAGCCGAGCTGGGCGTCATAGGTGGGCGGATCGATGATGGTGATGTCTTCAACTTTTGCCGCTTCGGCATCGGCGGGGCGGATGAAGCCGAGGTCCACCATCTGCGCCAGCACATAGGCCTGACGCTCTTTCGCGCCTTCAAGGTTTTCGCGCAGGTTCAGCTTGGACGGCGCCTTGGGCAAGGCGGCCAGGATGGCGGCCTCCGCGACGGTCAGGTCCTGCGGCGGCTTGCCGAAATAATAGCGCGCCGCTGCGTCGATGCCGTAGAGGCCTGCGCCGAAATAAACCCGGTTCAGATAGAGCGACAGGATCTCGTCCTTGCTCATCAGGGTTTCGAGCTCGCGGGCGAGCTTCACTTCCTGCGCCTTGCGCTTCACGGTCTGGTGCGAGGTGAGCACGAGGTTCTTGATCAGCTGCTGCGTGATCGTGGAGGCGCCGGAGACGGTTTCGCCGGCCCGGAGGTTGGACCAAGCCGCGCGGGCCATGGCGGCATCGTCGGCCCCGTCATGCTCGTAAAAGCGCTTGTCCTCGGCGGCGATGAAGGCCTGCGGCACATGTTCCGGCAGCTGCTCCACCGAGGTTGCCCGGCCATAGCGTGGGCCCCGCACATCCAGCGTGTTGCCGTCATGGTCGATGAATTCGATGGCCGCTTCGCGTTTCACGGCCCAGAGGTCCGCCACTTCCGGCAGTTTCGGCATGCCGGCATAGAGCGAGCGCCATTTCCAGAAACCCCAGCCGCCGCCGGTCAGAATGACAAGGAGGAAGACGATCAGCGTGTAGCGCACCAGCCGGGGATGGCGGGAGGCAAAGCCGCCGCCAGGCACCTTGATCGTTCGTTGGGCCGGGGCCTTGTTACCCTTCTGCGCCATCTCTGCCTGCCAATAGAATCGATAATTGCTGAGCGTAAATGCGAGAGGATTACGGCAGTGTGAAGGCACGCCCTGCCTGCGGCTCTGGCAGGAGATTGAGATCTTTCCTGCGATCACCGCGCGAGGGGCCCCGGAATGCCGGCGCGAACAGGCCCGGCTGCCGCGACGTCATACGGGGTGTCCCGTAGTGCGGATGGGATTTTTCTGGTTTCAATGGAAAAAGAACAATTGCGCCTTCGGGTGGTCCGATGGTGCTGGATCAGATGGACGGAGAGCCATGACAGGGACGGAAACGAAAGCACGGCCGGCGGAGGCCAAAGTAGAACATTTCGATGTGCTGATTGCAGGAGCCGGTATTTCCGGTATCGGCGCGGCGTATCACATGAAAACGCAATGCCCCGGCAAGAGCTACGCCGTGCTGGAAAAACTGGAAAGCTTTGGCGGCACGTGGCTGTGGCACAAATATCCGGGTATCCGCTCCGACTCCGACCTTTACACTTTCGGCTACCGTTTCAAGCCGTGGACCGGCACGCCGATCGCCACGGCCGAAGAGATCCGCACCTATATGGGCGAAGTGATCGAAGAGAATGATCTCGGCAAGCACATCCGCTATGGCCACCAGATCCTGTCGGCCGAGTGGTCTTCGAAGGACAGCCTCTGGACCCTGAAGGTGCGCCGCCTCGAAACCGGCGAAGTGCTGACCCTGACCTGCAACTTCCTCTGGATGTGCCAGGGCTATTACAACTACACCAAGCCCTACACGCCGGACTGGCCGGACATGGACAAGTTCAAGGGCCAGATCATCCACCCGCAGCTTTGGCCGGATGACATCGACCTCAAAGGCAAGAAGGTTGTCTGCATCGGCTCCGGCGCGACGACGGCTACCGTGGTGCCGGCCATTGCGGGAGAGGTGGAGCACGTCACCGTGCTGCAACGTTCGCCGACCTATTTCATCCCGGGCCGGAACGAAAACGAAATGGTGACCGAGCTTGAAAAGATCGGCATCGACTGGGACACGATCCACCGTGTTGCGCGGCAGAAAGTTCTGTTCGACCAGCATGACTTCACCCGCCGCTGCCTGGAAGAAACCGAAGAGGTCACGCAGGAGCTGCTGGAAGGCGTCAAGGCCTTCCTTGGCGAAGATTACCCGATCGACAAGCACTTCACGCCAAGCTACCGCCCGTGGCGCCAGCGCATTGCGTTCGTGCCGGATGGGGACCTGTTCCAGGGCATCGCGTCCGGCAAGGCCGATGTGGTGACCGACGAGATCGAGCGCTTTACGGAGAAGGGCATCCTGACCAAGGGCGGGCAGGAGCTGGAAGCCGATATCATCATCACCGCGACGGGATTCAATCTCTCCGTCCTCGGAGATATTCCGTTCACGGTGGATGACAAGCCGGTCGACTTCTCCGACACGGTCACCTATCGCGGCATGATGTTCACCGGCGTGCCGAACATGGCCTGGGTGTTCGGGTATTTCCGTGCCTCATGGACCCTGCGGGTCGACCTGATGGGCGACTTCATCACCCGCTTGCTGAAGCATATGGATGAGAAGGGCGTCGGGCAGGTTCGTGTGAAACTGCGCGAGGAAGACAAGGACATGGAGATCCTGCCCTGGATCGACCCGGAAGACTTCAATCCCGGCTACCTCATGCGCTCCATGCACCTCCTGCCGAAGCGCGGCTCCAAATATATCTGGCAGCACACGCAGGACTACTGGAACGAGAAAGAGGAAATCCCGAACATCGACCTCGATGCAGAGGAATTCGACTATTCCGGGCAAAAGGCGAAGACACCGGAACCCGCCGACGCCTGAACAAGCTGACACCAACAAGAAGGCCCTCCTGCAACCCGCAGGAGGGTCTTTTTTTATGCGTTGAATACCGCGCCTGAACGGGCGCTGCTTTGGATATTGCAGGTCATCTGTGGCCCGGGGCTTGCGCGGAATAAATAAATGACTATCGGATAATTAATGGTTTTCAATTCTCCGGATTCAATTTAAGAGGGTGAGATGAGCATCAGGGAAGATTTCGTGCGCCCCCGTTCCGACCGGGAAAATGCCGCCCGCCGGGCCGCGATCCTCGACGAAGCCGAAAAGCTGCTTCTGGAAGCTCCCAATCAAAGGTTTTCCATCAGCACCGTCGCCCAGCGTCTCGGCGTGTCGCAAAGCACGATCTTCCTGCATTTCCGGAACCGGGAAGATCTCATGACCTCGCTCTACACGCGCATGGGCCGGAACTTCTTCGAAACATTCGTCAGCCGGCTCCATGAAGGCATGTCGGATCGGGCCTTCTGCGAGGCCTTCATCGACACGTCGGTGGCGTATCCGGGCTTCCGCACGATGCGGCCCATGATCATGCGTGTCGTGGAGGAGAGCCTGAGTCAGGATTACATCCATGATGCTGTGAGGGAGATTTACCTCTACCGCACGGCCGCGGCCGACAAGGTTGAGGCGTTTCTGGAGCTGGGGCCGGGCCAGGGACGCAGGTTGATGAAGGGATTCGTCAATCTGATGTGCGGCGCCGTCCAGGCGGATGTCGCCGGGTTGTTGGCGATGGACGGGCTGGATCCGGACGTGAAGGATGGGGTCCTGTCGTTCGATCTGCGCGACGCATTTCTCAGCGGCGCAGAACTTCTGGTGCTCGGCATCCGGCAAATTGAGCCGTAACTATTACAGTTCACAACGAATGTGACGTTGCCGTCACCATTCTCATCTATAAAATACCTCAACAGAGAATTGGTCGTCTGTTCTGGGTGGAATTTTATCGGCGCGCGCGCAGGCGTTGCGCGGTCTTCCTTCCCGGTCAGGCCATTGTTAGAGGTGCCTGATGGCAATCCGTGAAGACTTCCAGCGTGCGCGTACCGACCTGGAAAAAGAAGCCCGACGCTGCGAGATCCTCGATGCGGCAGAGGACCTGCTCCTCAAGTCCGGGAATGAGCGGTTTGCCATTTCGGCACTCGCGGCCCGGGTCGGTGTTTCGAAAAGCACAGTCTTCCTCTATTTCGGCAACAAGGAAGAGATGCTGCTGGCCGTCTATGAGCGCGCCTTTATCCGGGCTTTCAAACAGCTCGGCGCAAGCCTGACGGACGGCATGTCCGGACGGGCATTCTGCAAAGCCTTCATCGACAGCATGATCGCGCATCCGTCCATGCTCATGTTGCGCGCCCAGCTCGCCCGGACGATCGAACGGAACGTCGCTCTGGAATCGATGGTCTCCTCCAAGCAGCGGATTCTCGCGTGCGGGCAGGCCGTTTCCGACAAAATGGACCGGGTGATGGGCCTGGAGGATGGCTGCGGCATGCGTATGCTGATGGCGCTGATCAACCTGACAGCGGGCGCCGTGCAGGTGGATTCCCTGCCTTATGTCGATCCGGATGCCTTGCCGGAAGACATTGCCGATCTCCTGCACACGGTGTCGATCCGCAATATCTTCATGAGCGGGGCGGAACTCATCTTCTGCGGCGCGACAGGCCGGCCCTTCGATTGACGGCAGCCGCCAGCTACGGACAGCCGACCGCCCTGGCGAGAATGTTCCGGTGTACTTCGCTGGTGCCGGAATAGATCGTCGCGGCGCGGGTCGCCATGTATTTGGCTTGCGCGAAATCGCTGTCCGGCGCCGCCTCCAGCGCAACTTCCGTGATGGCCTGGTGCAGTTCCGTCGCCAGCAGTTTCAGCTGCGAGGAGGCTGGCCCGCCAACCAACGTGCCGACGCCTTCGTTCGTACGCTCATCAAGTGCTTCGAGCGTATCGATCCGCATCTCCAGTTCGGCAAAGCGCATCTGGAGCGAGGCGGGCAGGGCGCCATTGGCGGCGGCATTCCGCCTGGCGGCACGCATGGCCCGGCGCAGCAGACCGGTCGTCGTGTTGTTGCCGCGTGCGATGGACATCAGCTGCTTGGCGGTCTTCCAGCCTTCGCCGATCTCGCCGATCCGGTCTGCCACGGGGGTGCGCACACCGTTGAAGAACACTTCGTTCGTCTCGTACTCGCCATCGATGAATTTGATCGGGCGCACTTCAATGCCCGGACGGTCCATCTCCACCAGCAGGAAGACGACGCCCTTGCCGCCCTGCTCGGCCGGATCGGTGCGGGCCAGCAGGAACATATGCGTCGCGTACTGGGCAAAGCTCGTCCAGAGCTTGCTGCCCGTCAGGATGAAATCGTCGCCGTCGCGCTCTGCCTTCATCGACAGGGCCGACAGGTCAGACCCCGCCTGCGGTTCGGAGAAGCCCTGGCACCATTCATGTTCGCCTTTCAGGATGGCGGGCAGGTAGCGGGCCTTTTGCTCCGGCGTTCCGGCCTCGATGATCAGCGGGCCAATCGTCCGTACACCGGAATTCATCAGGATCGGCGCGTCGCGGGCGGCGCACGCATTTTCGAAATAGATGCGCTGTTCCGCCGTCCAGCCCGCGCCGCCATGCTCCACCGGCCATGTCGGAGCGTACCAGCCGCGCGTGTTCAGCTTTTCGCGCCAGATGCGGCAGGCTTCGGCGTCTGACTTCAGACCCGTCGTCGCGCGCCCGGCGGCCCGCAGGTCCTCCGTCAGTTCCGTATCGAGAAACTCGTCTACTCCGGCGCAGAATTCATCCCACTCACGCTCGTCCTCTCGAGTATGAGCCGATAATTCTTCCGAGTAAAAGCTGCCATCCATGATGCACTCCCTCCGCCGGAGCAGACGCACCATTACCGCGCAGCACGGCAGAATCGGCAATCAGGGAAACTACGTGGGTGACGGAGGGGGAAGGCGCCGGAAAGCCTGCTTCCGCCCGTGCAGTCGCCTCAGAAGCCCTTGGCTTTCACCCGGTCGCGGCCGGCATTCTTGGCCTCATACAGGAAGTGGTCGGCCTGTTCGATCATGTCGCGCGGCGTCATGCCCGGCTCGTAGCGCACGAGGCCGAAGGAGGCCGTCACGTCCTTGATCGTCTTCAGCGTGCCTTCAATCGGCGTCTCGGAGCTCTTGAAGTTGTACTTGATCTTCACAAGCAGGTTGTAGGCCGAGAACAGGTCCGTTTCCGGAAGGATGACCGCGAATTCCTCGCCGCCATAGCGGGCTACCATGTCCTGGCCCTTGATGTTCTGCGTCACGACAGCCGCAAACTGCTGCAGCACCGCATCGCCCACCTGGTGGCCATACGTGTCGTTGACGCTCTTGAAGTGATCGATGTCGGCCAGCGCAAGGCACAGTTTTTCGCCGGTTTCGGCGGCGGCGCGGACTTCCCGTTCCAGCCGCTCGTCGAAGGCGCGGCGGTTGGCGATGGCCGTCAGCGGGTCGCGCATGCACTGGGTCTGGACTTCCTCCAGTTCCTTGTTCAGCGTGGCGATCTGCTTCTGGGAATCCATCAGGCCCTGGTTCAGCTCGCGCGTGGTCTGCGCCATCCGCTTGTTGTCTTCCATCAGGGTCGAGAGCAGAGAGGCGATGTTTCCGCTGGACGCCGCGCCGGGCAGTTCTTCATTTGCCTTGTCGAGGGAAGCGCCGAAGTCGTCGCTGTTCTGAACACCCTGCTGGATGATCTTCATCACCTCGTCGATTTCCTTTTCGATGGCCAGGCCAATCGTGTGACGGGCGGATGCACCGGTTTCCTCGGTCAGCAATTCCCGGAAAATGGATGCAATATCAAAGGGGGTGAGCGTACCATTTTCGGCAATCACGCTGTCGACGCGTTCCACCACGCGCGGATCGGCGGCCTCCACATAAGCGTACCAGACGGCATATGTCTTCGGTTCCGGCGGTGTGCGGTGTTTCTGGATCAGGTCGAACGCCTTCTGAGCGTTCCGGAATACCTGCTTCAGACCGGCCCCATTTGAAGGGGGGGCTACGGGCTTGGCTTCGGCAGTTGCGGCTGCTTGCATGACTCTGTTCCGTCCCTGAAACTCAACTCTCCATCCGGCATCAAACTAGGGAAATTGGTTTGACTGACGGTTAACAGGACTTGGCTGCAGACCATTTAAATCATTGGAAATATTCTAATAATTGACAATTCGTTAGCGCGCGGCCGGCATCATCCGTCTACCGATTGTTGAGAAGATTGCGTGCCGGCGGAATCCGTCAGGCCAGGCCTGGGCGCCACGCATCCTGTAGATGCTGCGGCAGTTTCCCCGGTGCGAGCGCGATCAGGTCATAACGCCAGCCGCAATCTGCAAGAGAAGGGTGGCGCGCCATCCAGAAGTCTGCCGCCCGCGCGATGCGTTGCCAGCTGGCCGGCGTTACGGCGCCTGCGGCAATTTGGACGTCCCGGCGGTATTTCACTTCAACGAACGCAATCAGGTCTCCGCGCCGCGCGATCAGGTCCACTTCGCCCATGGGCGTGCGCACCCGCCGGTCGAGGATGCGATAGCCCTTGGCCTGCAGGTAGAGCGCGGCGAACCATTCGCCCTTGCGGCCACGTTTCTCCGCCGCCTGCCGTTTCCGCTCAGCCATCGGCCTTGATCTGCAGGGCGCGCTGGTAGACTTCGCGCTTGGGCAGGCCGAGGGCATCGGCCACGGCATTCGCAGCGGCCTTGGTCGGCTGGTCGGCGAGGGCCTCCCTTAGCGCCGCGTCGAGGCGTTCCGGCGTGACGGCCTCATCCAATGGCGGGCCGGTCAGCACGACGATCTCGCCTTTCGGGCCGCCCGCCTCGGCATAGTGCGCGGCAAGCTCTGCCAGCGTGCCGCGGCGGGTTTCCTCGAACAGTTTTGTCAGTTCCCGCGTCACCGCGCCGGGCCTGCCTGCGCCCAGAACGGCGGCCATGTCCGCCAGCGTGTCGGCGAGGCGCGGCCCGCTCTCATAGAAGATCAGCGTTGCTGGGACCGTCTTCAGGCTTTCGAGGCTTTGCTTCCGCGCCCCTTGTTTTGGCGGCAGAAATCCGGCGAAGCAGAACCGGTCGCTCGGCAGGCCGCTGGCCACCAGGCCCGCCAGCATGGCGGAGGCGCCCGGCACGGGGAAGACGCGGTGGCCCGCTTCCAGCGCCTCATGCGCCAGCTTCCAGCCCGGATCGGATACCAGCGGCGTGCCCGCATCCGAGACGAGCGCGATGCGCGCGCCCTCGGCCAGCTTGCGCAGGAGTTCCGGTCTCCGTTCCGCCCCATTGTGGTCATGATAGGGGCTGAGGCGGGCCTTAACCCCATAGGCGGACAGGAGTTTCCCCGCCACGCGTGTGTCCTCGGCCAGCACTTCATCGGCCGCCGCCAGCACGTCCAGCGCCCGGAGCGTAATGTCCCGCAGATTGCCGATCGGCGTGGAGACGACATACAGACCCGGAGACAGCGCCTGCGCGGATGATTGGGACGGTTGCCCGTCCGGCCCGGCCCCCCTAGAGTCGCGCCAGCCGGGAATCGCCTGCGCGCCGGATGTTTCAGAAGATGTTTCAGGAGACGACATTGCTGCAACCATTGCTCAGGACGATCAAAGCGCCAAGCTTTCTTCTCATCGGTTTCCTGTTCGCCACCGCCTGTGCCAGCGCGCCGGCGCGTCCGCCCGTCCAGATCGGCACCGGGAGCCCCCGGGTTGAGCCCGTCACCGGGCCGACCGAGGCGCCGGAAGAGGGCGTCGATGTCGGTGACCTGGGCGAGCCGGAAGACCTGACCCAAATTGTCGGGGATGGCGGCCTGACCCCGGCCTTCATGGAAGGGCGCAAGATCAAGCGCGCCGCCGTGCTGCTGCCATTCTCCCACCCGAACGCACAGGTCCGCGCCGAGGCCGAGAGCATGCTGGCCGGCATCGAGCTGGCCCTGTTCCAGTATGCGGGCGACGAGTTCCTGGTCATCCCGAAAGACACCGCCGGCAAGACGTCGGTCACCGAGGCCCGCATCGACGAGGCCATCCAGGAAAAGGCCAATGTCGTGCTCGGCCCGCTGTTCGGCGCCAATGTGAAAGCCATCACCGAGCGCGCGCAGGACAAGAAGATTCCCGTCATCGCCTTCTCGACGGACCGCACCGCGGCGGGCGGCGGCGCCTATCTCGCTTCGATCCCGCCGGAAGAAGAAGTCCGCCGCATGGTCGAATACGCCGCCGGGCAGGGCATCTTCAGCTATGTCTTCCTCGGCCCGCAAACCGCCTATGGCCGCCAGATCGAGACGGCGCTGCGCACCGAAGCCTTCAACAATGGCGGCGTGGTGCTGACCTCCGCCTTCTACATGCCGGAGACCGGTGCAACCGAAGCGGCACGCTCCGTTTCCGAGATCCTGAAATCGGAAATCGAAGTCCGCCCGAAGCAAAAAGTGGCCGTGATGATTCCGGAGCGCGGCGTCAAGCTGCTCTCCATCGCGCCGCTGCTGCCCTATAACGGCGTCGACATGACCCATATCACGCTGATGGGCACCAGCCTCTGGGCCGACGAATCCATCTGGCGCGAGCCGACGCTGAACGGCGCCGTCTATCCCGCGCCGGACCCGGAAAACCTCACCACCTTCCGCGAAGCCTATCGCCGTATCTATGGCAAAACGCCGACAGACCTCGCCGCCGTCGCCTATGACGCGGCCGCCGTCGCCGTGCGCCTCGCGGCGGAAGACAACCTCAAATACAATGGCGTGACAGACCCCGACGGCTTCTTCGGCGTCAACGGCCTGTTCCGCTTCCGCATCGACGGCACCAGCCAGCGCGGCCTCGCCGTGATGCAGATCCGCCCCACCGGCGCAGAGCTGATCCAGAAAGGCGCAAGCCAGTTTGGCCCCGGGGCAAGCTGATCCAGACAATCTGTCAGGCAGTTTGACGGGGAACCCCACGTAAACTGCCTGCATCCCTCCCTTGCACGTGTGTAATTCGCGCCCCACATGACGCGGCAGGGCACAGGACAAGAGAAAACGGCGAGCCATCCATCCATGAGCAAGCGCGACTATTACGAAGTTCTAGGCGTCTCACGCGATGTCGACGCAAAGGCGTTGAAATCCGCCTATCGCAAGCTGGCCATGAAATACCATCCGGACCAGAATCCGGACAACAAGGAAGCCGAAGACAAGTTCAAGGAAGTCGGCGAGGCCTATGCGATCCTCTCCGACGAGCAGAAACGCGCCGCCTATGACCAGTTCGGCCATGGCGCCTTTGAAAACAGCATGGGCGGGGGCGGCGGCAATCCGTTCGGCGCCGGCGTTCACCCGGAAGACATTTTCCAGGACCTGTTCAGCCAGGTGTTCGGCGCAGGCGGCTTCGGCGGCGGGCGTCGCCGTGCAGGCCCCCAGCGCGGGGCGGACCTGCGCTACGACCTCGAAATCACGCTTGCCGAAGCCTTTGCCGGCAAGGACGAAACCATTCACGTGCCCCAGGCCGTCGACTGCAAGACCTGCGAAGGGTCTGGCGCCGCGCCGGGCACGGAGCCTGAAACCTGCGAGACCTGCCATGGCGCAGGCCGCGTGCGCGCCCAGCAGGGCTTTTTCACGATGGAACGCACCTGCCCGCGCTGCGGCGGCAAGGGCAAGACCATCAAGAAGCCGTGCAAGGATTGCGGCGGGGCCGGGCAGGTGCGCGAAGAGCGTACGCTGAACGTGAAGATCCCCGCAGGCGTCGAAAGCGGCATGCGCATCCGACTCGCCGGTGAAGGCGAAGCCGGGGCCAATGGCGGCGGCAAGGGCGACCTCTACATCTTCGTCGATGTCGTCGAGCATGACATTTTCGAACGCGACGGGCCGAACCTCTACTGCCGTGCGCCGGTACCGATGGTCACGGCAGCCCTTGGCGGCGAAATCGAGATCCCCACCATCGATGGCGGCCGTGCCCGTGTCGTGGTGCCGGAAGGCGCCCAGACCGGCCGCAAGCTGCGCCTGCGCGGCAAGGGCATGCCGTCGGTGCGCCAGTCCGGCCATACCGGCGACCTGTTCGTCGAGATGTTCGTCGAAACCCCGCGCAACCTGTCGCCCCGCCAGAAAGACATCCTGCGCGAATTCTGCGACTGTTCCGGCGCCGATTGCCACCCCGAAAGCGAAGGCTTCCTCGGCCGCATCAAACGCTTCTGGAACGGCGACCACGAAGAAGACCGCCCGAACTGATCCGTTGGCCGCTGGATCAGCCCAGCGCGTCGTAGGGGATGGAGAGGAGCGGGCCGCCCATCTGGCGGAGTTCGGTAGCGTATTCCGCTTCGCTGAGGCGCCGCAATTCACACAGGCACCAGATTTCCCCTGACGCGGAAATGTGCGGCGTGTCCATACCGCGGAAATAGACCGGGCCAGCGGATGACTGTATCCGGTTGAGCGACACAGTCATCGCAAGATCGCCGGAGAAAATGCCGGAGCGTTCCCAGGCATGCATCTGCTCGTCCGCCTCGTCGCCGAACCTTCCATACAAGCTGCAGCCCGGGGCGATGTCCTCGACCGCGACTTCTGCTGCCGCGGCCCGACTGACTTCCACAAAAACGGCACCTTGCCGAAGCAAGGTCGCAGGCCAGGAAGACATTTGTACACGGAGTTTTGTCAACTTGTCCTGACGGCTGGTCGCGGTCTGCCGCATCATGTCCCGCATCAGGCGGCGGTGACGAACGCCGGGCAGGTCTTTCCCCCGCTCCCAACGGGAGATTGTGGTCTGGTCTACGGAAAGGCGTTCGGCCAGCGCACGCTGGGACAGGCCGTGGTCGTGACGCAGGCCTGAAACCATCTTGGCCCAGTTCGTGGAAGGAAACGTGTCCATCTCGGGGTCCGCCGGGGTGAGGATGAAGTGTGACGGTTTCCTTCTAGCGGCGCTCCTGCGCGGTTTTGTGACGCTTAGGTGATTTGAGGTGCGGCAGTGACGGATTCTTCAAATAAACGCGAAAACCATGTCACACCGCCGGGGTAGTGCCGCCTTCAGATTTACTGATGCGGGGTTCTGTCATGTCCAAATTCTCCTTTCGTACCTCCCTTTTCTGCGCCATCTCGGCGGCTGCTTTCACGCAGGGGCTTGCCCATGCGGAGGAAGACGAGGCCCTCACCATGGATCAGGTGGTCGTTTCCGCGTCGCGCTCAGCGGTACCGGTGAACCAGCTGGGCGATGCGATCAGTGTTCTCAGCGCCGAGACAATCGAACTGCAGCAGCTGACCACGCTGGACGATGCACTGGAGCGCACGCCGGGCGTTTCAATCACGCGCTCCGGAGGTGTGGGCCAGAACACGCAGGTCCGCATGCGCGGTTTCACCAGCAAGCATGTTCTGGTGCTGATCGACGGGGTGAAGGTCAACAACCCCTCCGAAGGCGACAACCAGTTCGGCATCGACCACCTCTTCCTCGACAACATCGAGAAGGTGGAAGTGCTCCGCGGGCCGCAGTCCGGCGTGTACGGTGCTGACGCCGTGGCCGGTGTCATCAACGTCGTCACCAAGCGTCCGGAAGGGCCTCTGCAGGTGCGCGGCTCTGCCATGGTCGGCGAGAACGATACGTATGAAGTCAGCGCCGGTGTGCAAAAAGGTGAGGAACGCTACGGCTTTTCCGGCACGGTTTCCTACTTCGACACAGCAGGCATCTCGCTCGCCAGCCGGCCGCCGGGCAACACCGAACGGGACGGCTATGAGAATTTCACCGCCCAGTTGCGCGGGGAATTCCGTCCGACGGCGGACACTGAAGTCAGCGGCTGGCTGCGCTACACCGACGCCATGAACGAAATCGACGAGGGCTCCCTGCCGGCAGACAACCCGCTCGGCCTGCCGGGCTATATCTTCCAGGACTCCGAAGGCGAAATGCAGAGCGAACAGCTGTTCGGCGCCATCAAGGGCGAGTGGGTCACGCTGGACGGAAAGCTCACCCATACAGGCCAGCTCTCCTATGTCGATCTTCAGGGCCTCTACAAGACGCCGACGACCGAGCAGGACAGCGAAGGTCAGACGCTGGAAGCGACCTACTATGCCACCTGGCGCCCAAACGAGGCCGTCACATTGACAGGGGGCGCCGAATACCGGGACGAAAAGGCCGTGTTCGAACAACCGGTCGGTTTCGCTTATGCGCTGATCGACGAAAGCATTTCCAACACCGCCGTGTTCGCCGAAGCCAACATCGAAATAGCAGAAGGCTTCTTCCTGTCGGGGGCCGCGCGCTATGACGATAATGAAAAGTTCGGCGGTGAGTTTACCCACCGCCTGACGGCTGCCTACAACCTGCCGGACGGGTTAGACATTCCGGGTGTGGAAACCAAGCTGCGCGTTTCTTACGGCGAAGGTGCCGAGGCGCCCGGCTTGCGCCAGATGCTCGGCTCGTCAGCAACCTTCCAGGGCAACCCGAACCTCAAACCGGAATCCAGCTGGATGGCCGATGCCGGGATCGACCAGCGCCTTGAAAATGGCAAAGCGTCCTGGAGCTTCACCATGTTCACCGGCGAGGCTGATGCCGGGATCTTCTCCATCTACGATCCTGTGACCCTTGTCAGTACACCGCAGAACATCGACAGCCCGGTGGAAATGAAAGGCGTCGAAGTGGACGCCGTCTACGCCCCGGTTCGCTGGCTCGACCTCAGCGGTGCCTACACCTATCTCGAAGCGGAAGAGAAAGCCGCGGGTACGCAGCTGTTCGGCCGCCCAAAGCATGAGGCCAGCGCCGCCGTCACGGTCCGCCCGATCGAGGATCTGTCGCTTACGGTTGATGCTTACTGGCGCGACGAGTTCTTCAGCGATTATCCGTCCACCTATGTCATGCCCAGCTATTCGCTGTTCAACCTGTCGGCCGTCTGGAATATCAATGACGCGGTGACACTGTCGGCGCGCCTCCAGAATGCTGGTGACAAATTCTATGAGGAGAAGCTGGGCGACGCCACTTATGGCCGCACGGGCCAGGTTCGCCTCACGGTCCGCTACTAGGGAGAGCGACATGCGCAAGGCACTTCTGACGTTGCATGCGGCTTCTGCGGCGGCGCTGCTGGCCGGATGCGCCACGGCGACCCCGGCAACCGCGGAGCCGCCGGCGGCAGCCACGGAAGCCGTCATCGAAAGCTTCCCGCTGATCGCGGACGCGGGCGGCATGCCGGACTTTTTCAATTGCCTGCGCCAGCAGGACGCGATCCTGATCAGCGCACACCGGGGCGGCCCGGTGCCGGGCTATCCGGAGAATGCGCTGGAAACCTTCCAGCATACTGTCACCGAAATTCCCGCGCTGCTGGAAATCGACGTCCAGAAGAGCGCCGATGGCGTCATGATCCTCATGCATGACGACACGCTGGAGCGGACATCGACGGGCGGAGGTGAGGCAAGCCGCCTGACACTGGCGGAGCTTCAGGCTTTCACTCTGGAAGACAATGACGGCAGTGCCACCGCATTCCGGATACCGACACTGGACGCGGTGCTCGACTGGAGTGAAGGCCGCGCAATGCTTGCGCTCGACCGCAAGGGCACGACGACCTATCAGGATCTGGTCGAGGCAGTGGCAGAGCATGATGCCTTTGGTCGGGTCATGTTCGCGACTTACTCGCTGGAAGATGCCGCGCTGGTCTCTGGTCTGTCTTCAAAGGCGATGATCGTTACACCCATCGAGAAAATCGAAGACCTGCAGACGCTCCGTGTGTCAGGGGTTAACCTCGCAAACGTCATATCCTGGGGCGGCACCGAAGTGCCCCGTCCGGAGTTCTATGCCGACCTTGAAGCCAAGGGCGTGGAAAGCGCATTCGCCACGATTGGCTGGTGGACGGGGTCATGGGACAGCCGCATCGAGATGCTGGAGGACGATACGCTCTACCGCCGCATCACCCGCGGCGCGCGCCTTCTGGCAACAGACCGGGGCCGGGACGTCGCGAAAGTGCTGCCGGGGATTGCTGCTGCAAAGGCGTGCACGAGGGGCTAGGCGCTCAACGGCACGCCTCCGCCCAATCGATCACGGTGCTGATCAGTTCATCGCGGGACCATGAGAAGGAGTGGTCGCCGGAGAGGACGACGCCGGTCGTGTCGACGGCCGGGTCTGCCTCATAGGCGGCGATGAGGGGGCGGATTACCAGATCCTCGGAAACGGAGCCGTCCTTGTCGGCGCCGACGACGAGGATGCGCTTGCCTTCCAGTTTCGGCGCGAGGCCTTGCAGGCTGAAGGCGTCCTTGTTGGCCTGGATCTCAGCCATGATCTTCTCGCCGGTCAGGCCGTGCAGCATCTGGAGGCTGTCGCTGTAACCCATGAAGCCGGCCTTCGCCTCTGCGTTCGCTTCGAAGACGCCGGCCATGACGCCGATGTCTGCCGGGGCGATGCCCGCGGCGCAGCTGATGGCCTCATCGCGCGCAGCCGCCTGAAGCGAGGCGAAGCCCCCCATGGAGTGCCCTACTAGCACGATATGATCCGGATTGGTCCGGTACTGGTCCGCATGAGTGCGCAGGAAGTCCGCCGCGCTCGCGACATCCTCGATCACATGGGTGAGGGTATAGTCGCCCTCGCTGCCCCAGGCGCCGCGATAGTGGAAGAACAGCACGTTCCAGCCCGCCGCGCGCATGTCCTGCGCCAGGTCGAGGTTTTTCTCATTGCCCGGAAAACCATGCAGCAGCACGACCGCCGGGTGCGGCCCCGGCCCGTCCGCCACATAGATGAGGCCATTCAGCCGGTCGCCATGGCTGTCGAAGGAAACCTCTTCGATGGCAGGCGGGAAGGCTTCGTCATAGGCAGGCGCGGCTTCAGCTGCCGGCGCCACGGGGGCGTCCACGGGCGTTTCGTCAGGCGCCGTCGCGCAGGCGGCCAGCAGGGCGGCGCCGGTCAGCGCGGCGAGAATGGATGTGGGTTTCATGGACGTCCTCCGGTTGAGCCGACCTTACGCGGGAAGGCGGCCCGGGAAAAGGCAGGTGGAAAAGGTGGCCCGGAAAGGTGGCCCGGAAAGATGGATGGGAAAGGTGGACCATTGCGCTCCCCCCGCGCGTCACCCCCGGCCGCGAAGCGGTCTGGGGGGCCAGGTCTGAAAGAAGCGGCTGGGGGCGTCCTTCCCGGTTCTGGTAATGCCGTCACCGCACATGACGTACTCCGGGGATGCGTTCGGAGATGGACACCCGGATGGCCTGCGGCCATCGGGTGTGACGCATGGTGGGAAGTTTGGTTCGTGTCCCACACCGTCCCCCTGTCATCCCGGAATTTGCGGAGCAAATATCCGGGAACCAGATGCGGTGTGGCGGCGGCGGGGCTGGGTCCCGGATAAGCCCTTTGGGCTTTCCGGGATGACAGGTGGAGTGGGTCATCTATCCACCGGGTCAGTGCCCGGCCCCATCCTCACCGGCATGCATCCTGATCTCCGCCGCCTCTTCCAGCTTGTCTGGCCGGTCTTCTGGCCGTGGCTGGTCTGGAACCTCGTGCGCGTTGCCCGCTGGCACCTGCGCACCGGGCGGGAGGCCCTGTTCGCGGTCGATTGCTTTGGCAATGTCCGGCTCACTTATGTGGCCGATGCCCCGCCGCCGGATGATCTCTACACATATGAAGCGCCGCGTGTGGCGGCGTGGGATCATCCTGCGCTTGGCAGCGATATGCCGGTCTCGGTTTTTGCGGGCGTGCGCGTGCAGTCCGCTATAGTCCATCATGATCCGGTTAAGTCCGGTATGGTCATGCATCGTCATGGCATAGTCCGGTATGATCATGGACTGCACGTGCGTGGTCCGCCTTAGACGGGCCTGCGTGCGCCGTCAGTCATCCTTCGACTTCGCTCAGGATGAGCACCTCTCTCAGGCGCACCTTAGAACCGAACTCATGCTGAGCGAAGTCGAAGCATGGATGCCACAGAACCAAACTCCCCCACCGGATGGCCACAGCCATTCCGGCCGCACGTGCTGGCGCAAAAGAAAACGCCCGGCCTGCGAGAGGCCGGGCGCTTGTCTGTGTTTGCCGTCAGGCAAGCGATCAGGCGTCGATACGCTCGATGATGATCGCAGGTGCCATGCCGCCAGCGGCGCACATGGTGACCAGGCCGTAGCGGCCGCCGGAGCGCTCAAGCTCGTCCAGCGCGGTGCCGATCAGGATCGAACCGGTTGCGCCGATCGGGTGGCCGAGGGCCATGGCGCCGCCATTGATGTTGACCTTGCTGCGGTCGAGGTCGAGATCGCGGATGAACTTCTCGGCAACGACCGAGAAAGCTTCGTTGATTTCATAGACGTCGATGTCGCCGGTGGTCAGGCCAGCCTTGGCCAGCACTTTACGCGCGGCCGGAACCGGGGCGTTCAGCATCAGCGTCGGGCAGTCGCCCATGTTGGCGGTGGCGACGATACGGGCACGCGGCTTCAGGCCGTGCTTCTTCATGTAGCCTTCGGACGTCATCAGGACAGCGCCCGAACCGTCCACAACGCCGGACGAGTTACCCGCATGGTGCACGTGCTGGATCTTGCCCTGCAGCTGCGGATACTTCTTCTCGATCATGTTGCCGTAGGTCAGGCCTTTGTCGTCGACCGGGATGTCCCAGAACATGTTGAACACGGTCTTCAGGCCAGCGAGGCTTTCCATGCTGGTGCCCGGACGCGGGAACTCGTCCTTGGCGAGGGCGAGCGAGCCATCGCGGTTATAGACCGGAACGACGGAACGGTCGAAACGGCCTTCTTTCAGCGCGACGTCTGCACGCTCCTGGCTGACCACGGCCAGCTGGTCGACGGCTTCACGGGTGATGCCTTCCAGCGTGGCGATGGCATCAGCGCAGCAGCCCTGCTGGGACTGCGGGTGCATTTCGCGCAGGTGCAGGTTGCCGGCGTCCATCATCGGCGGGTTCTTCGGGTCGGCGGTGGCCGCCGTGTAGCTCATCATCTCGCAGCCGCCGGCGACGATGCAGTCTTCCATGCCCGACATGATCTGAGCCGTGGCCAGCGACACGGTCGTGATGCCCGAACCGCAGAAACGGTCGAGCGTGACACCGGAGGCTTTCACGTCATAGCCGGCATCGAGTGCAGCCATGCGGCCCATGTCGGCGCCTTGCGCGCCGCGCTGGCTGGACGTGCCCCAGATGACGTCGTCCACGGTCGCCGTGTCGAGCTTGTTGCGCTCGGCGATCTGACCCAGCACGGTGGCGGCCAGGTGCTGCGGGTGCAGGTGGGCAAGCGATCCCTTGCCGACTTTGCCGATACCGCGCGGTGTGCGGCAGGCGTCGATGATGAAGGCCTCAGCCATGATCAGTCTCCGGTTTCCTCAGTTTGTGTCCTGCAGGTTTACGCGAACGTAAGGGGCAGCGAAAGTCGTGACGCCGGGGCAGAGTACCTAACGTCAATTCAGTGTGATTTTGAATATCTTATCGAGTATGAGATATTGATCAAATGACATGGGAGTCGAAACGCCGGCCGACCAAAATGGCGGACGGGTGGCACATCAAAGGTGCCGTAATCAGCCTGTTGGCCCTGATGGGCTGTTTTCCGGCGTTTGCCAGTGAGCGCCAGGTGATCCCGTTTGAAGTGAACGAGTACGATCACATGGTCGTCCGCATGGAAGTGAACGGCAATGACCGCGCCACTGCCGTCATCGACACGGCGGCCACCTTCCCGATGATCAATCGCCGTACGGCGCGCCTCGCCCAGCTTCCGGAGCTGGAAGAGAATCCTCCGATGATCAATGTGCTGGGGCTGAGCGGTGAAGAATTATTCCCGATTGTGGAACTCGATACGCTTCTGGTCGGGAACCTGGTGAAGACGGACGTGCAGGCGGCGCTGAACGTGAACCTGAATGTTGTCGGGGCGGGCAATGTACTGCCGGCGAATGCCTTCGAAGGGGATGTCATCGACTTCGATTTCGAGAACATGCGTGTCATGGTTTATGATGGGCGCCCTGATCGTTCTGCCCGGCTGGTACCCAGCTCGCTGAAATATGCAGATGAGGGCGGCCTGGTTTTCGTAGATGTCCGGATCAATGGCCGCAAAGGGCGCGCACTGGTCGATACCGGGTCCAGTGTGACGTTCATAAACAGCCGGTTCGCTGAAAAATCCCATACAAGAACCAATGAAGAGAAGACGAAAATCCTGCAGGGTGCCACAAGCGGCGATCAGTCCTTGCGGATCGCCTCTGTCCGGATGCTGGCGATCGGGGATTACCGCATCCCGGGCGTCGATATCCTGGTGAGCGATCCGCCACTGTTCAGATATCTTGGGCTTGAGGAGGAGCCGGCAATGGTGCTGGGGCTGGACCTGCTCTCATCTTTCCGCCTGCAGATCGATCGCCGGAGGCAGAGGGTTGTCCTCAGCATGCCGGATAGTGGTCGCTATTCCAGCGGCGTCAATCTCAACGCCCGGGACACGCGCATTCCGGAATACTGATCGCCGCTCTAGCCGAACGCACCATAAGCATGCGTGATGGCCAGGCTGATGCCGTGAAGTGTCCGTCCGATTTCATCCAGCGGACCAATGATGTCCTTGTGGATACGTTCGTAACCATAGGACGTGCTGCGTGTCTGGCTGCCGGGTTCGGTCAGCGCCTGCAGCGGCGTATCCTCGTCACGGGCGCGGGGAAAAATCTCGCACAGCAGATCGACCACTTCGGAAAAGCGCATCTCTGAAATCATGTTCACGACGTCGCGGGCACTGGCGTCGTGGCGTTCAGACAGCCGGGGCAAGCCGCCAACGAGTGCGAAAGCCCGCATCATCAGCGCCTGGCGCACAGCGTGAAGCACGTGCAGGGCGAGCCTGTTCTCGTGGCGCTCCTCCGTGGACGAGGCATCCTGCAGCTGCGCCGTCAACCGGTCGAACCGGCGCAAATCGACCGAGAGGAAGTTGGCGATCCGGTCGATCGAAATGGCTGTCTCGTCGGCGCGCAGGGCATAATAGACAGCGCGGTAGGCGGCAGCGCCGCTTTCGGTTTTCATCATGCGGGCGTGGGCGATCCAGACGCCGGGATCGTAGACGCGGGCGTAACCGCGCAGGGCGGGCAGGCTGGTCAGGCTGCGGGCTCTGGCGGCAAGGAAAACCAGCTGCCGCATGCGGGGGCTGGTATCGATCAGTTCCACCAGCCGCTCTGTTTCGCGCTGCAAGGAGGAGCCGATCCCGGCAGCGGTGTTCGCCGGAACGCTCAGCTGCTGCAGGGTTGCATTATGGGAAATCGCGCGAAGGGCGCGCGGTCCGGCAGGGCCGGAGGCGCGGCGTTTCGGTCGGGACCCGGCCTTGACGGTCAGCCCGCTGGAGAATGCGCCGAGCAGGCGGCCATAATCCGGGTTCACGAACAGGCGCTCATGCCAGGCGCGCAAGGCGCGGTAGAAATCCCAGACAAGATCCGTGCGCGTGTAGAAAGGGTCGGACTTCGACGCTTCATCCACCGGCTGGAAAGTATGCAGCCCCCAGGCGGCCATGGTCGCATCGGCGAGGACCGGAGTTGCGAAGTGGAGATACCCGTCTCCGCCCTGGAAGCTGACTTCATGGCGCAGCTTCAGGCCGCGCATGTCTGCACCAGCGCGTGTCCACGGCGTCAGCAAATGGTCGAAGCGCTGCTCGAATGTGCCGGGCCACGCGCCCCGCCCCATGGACTCGCCATGGGTGTTGAAGATCAGCAGGTCCACGTCTGCGTTCTTGGCTGCCAGCGCCCGGGAGATGAGATTGTGGATACGCTCGATCGCCATATCGGCGGCGACCTGTCCGATGAACCGTCCGGCATCGGAGAAGCCGAGCTGGATGGAGAGATAGCCGCGCTGCTTCACATAGGCGAGGAATTCCGGTTCCTCCAGCAAGCGTTCGATGAAGCGCCCGCCTGTTTCCAGCGCTTCCGGCGTTTCGAACAGGGGCGAGATATCCAGCATCCCGTCGACGCCGTATTGCCGCGCGAGATAGAGCGCGCCCATGACGGTGGCCGGGTTCTCGCTTTCGGCAATCAGGAAACGGATGACCGATCCGGCATCGATATGCTTCAGGATCTGAGCGCACATCATGAATTGGCGCCGCGCGGTTGACTGCTCCATGAACAGGTCGCCGAAATTGACGTTCACGGGTTTGGACTTGCGGGCCTTCTGGGCGAGCTCTGCCAGTGCCACGCGCCCAAGCTCACGGTCTTCCGTTTCCAGGCCGAGGTCACGGTTGATCACGGTACGGACCTGGGCGGCATTGACGCGCAGATGGATGCGGGCAGTGCCGAGCTGTTGGGCTTCGACTTCCGCGCGGAACACGATCAGCTCTGCGGCAAGTTCGTCACTGGCCCGCTGAAAGGCTTCATCGAGCGGGGCGAGAATGTCGTCGGCGTCGATGATGGTATGGCGGTTGTCAGCGGTCAGCGCGTTGGCGGCCGTAACCAGATTGTCCGGGTCGGTCAGGTCCTTTGCGAACAGGTCGGCATGGGACCGGGTGAGTTTCGCGCAGTTCTCCAGATAATGGGCAAGTTCGCCGAGCCGGCGCGTGTCCTTGTGACGTTCGCTGATTTCCTTTACCCGGGCGGCATAACGCTCCAGCTGCATGGCCTTTTCGATCAGCCGGAACGTCAGCGATTGGGACCAGTGAATGTCGGCCCGGCCGTCGAGATCATAGCCGACCCAACAGGCAAGAGTCGGCATCGCCGGGCGGAGCTCCCGCCAGCGATCCGGGAAGGCTTTCTGAGCGACCCTGAGGATGGTTTCCGCCATCCTGCGTTGAGCGTGGGCCGCGTTCTGGAGGGCCGCCTGCACTTCCTCATGCTCGCCATAGAGGCTGATCGACTGGTTCCAGCTGCGGGTGTCGTCCTTGATCAGCCTGGCGA
Source organism: uncultured Hyphomonas sp. (assembly GCF_963678875.1). Lineage (NCBI taxonomy): Bacteria > Pseudomonadati > Pseudomonadota > Alphaproteobacteria > Hyphomonadales > Hyphomonadaceae > Hyphomonas > uncultured Hyphomonas sp. Next base: position 900,046 of record NZ_OY787457.1, read on the forward strand.
GCCGGGCGCGGCTGGTTTTGGTCGGTTTGCTGACATGGGCGGCGAAAGCCGCCCGCAGTTCGGTCGACAGGGCGAAGGTCGGGTGCCCGGTGAAGACGATCCCGCCGCGCTCCTGCGCCAGCGCGGCGGCGAAGGCGTCGAACCCTTCCCCGGCGATCTCCTCCAGCCGGGCGACCAGCGGCGCCCAGGCGGCCGCCTCATCCGCCCCCGCATGTTGGGCGCGGAAACGGTTCGCCCGCTCATCGATCAGCTCGAGGTGAACTTCATTGGCGAGCGCTGCGAGATCAGCCTGGGTGGCTTTTCCGTCTTCGAGGTCCCGGAACAGGGTCTGGGTGAGGGTGAAGACCGAATTGGTCATCGGATCGACTTCGATCCGCAGGGCCTGCTCACGCAGAAATTCCTGCGTCGCATCAAGAGTTAAGGGCGGCGTGGAGGTCTTTTTGTGCATGAGCGCCAGTCAAACCGGCCTTTGGCCGGAAAGTCAAAGCGAACCTCCCCGCGGGGAAACACGACCTCGTGACCTGCCGGTTACCCTAGCGGCGCCGGACGAACTTGATCGCTCCGAACAGGCCGGCGAGCACGGACCCGACCCCGCCGAGGAACACGGCGAGCGGGTTGGCCTGGTCGGCAAATGCGATGGCACGGTTGAGGCCTGTCACCTTCACGGTGACCGTGTTGTGGAAGGTCCGCAGCGGCACGGCCGGGCCGTCATCGATGGCATAGATGTCGAAGGTCAGTTCCTGATTGCCTGCGGTCAGCGGCGTGACCGACCAGCGCCAGGTATTCTCGGTCAGTGGCGAGATCGTCTGCTGCTCCGGCGTCATCGCCTTGATGGCGAAGCCAGAGCCCGACAGGCGCGCTTCCACCGTCTTGGACACCTGCGCGGTGCCTTCGGAAATGTTGCCATGGCCCGGCAGCGCGTCGACCGCCGTGGAATCGCCCGTCGCGTCGATGGCGAGGACGGCTTCAAAGGGGCGCTTGTACTCTGCAGTGGTCGGGGTCTCGTGGGCGACCGGCACTGTCTTCAGCTTTTCCAGGAAGGCATCGGAGGGGTCAGGCGCCATCACATCCGGGGCGACTTCGATACCTGCCACGGAATCCAGTTCGAGGGATCGTGTGTCCTCAATGCCTTCTGTGCTGAACATCGGTTTGCCCGGGGCCGGGGCGGGCAGAGACCGGGAACCGGACGGAGCGGACTCTGGCCCGGCGATGACTTCCTCGTCCGGCAGCGGTGGCAGCGGCTCGGCCTCCGGCAGAGCTTCGACGGTCACATCGTCCATCATGATCGCCTCTTCGGCGGGCATCGCCTCGACCGTCACGCCGGATTTCGGGACATACACCTCCATCAGGCGCGAACCGCCATAGCCCGCCACCAGGAGGCCAGCCAGAAGGACGAGGATCGAGAGAAATCTCAACATGGCGATCGCGTGCTCCGTCAGATGAATCGCGGCCTGACCCTAACAGAGGTTCAGTCGCCGGGAAAACTGTTCCGAGCCGCTTCGTAGAACGCAATTGCGGCAGCATTGGACACGTTGAGGCTTTCCATGGCGGCACTGATCGGGATGCGGGCAAGTTCGGCGCAGGCCTTGGCCACGCCGGGGCGCAGGCCCGGGCCTTCGGCGCCCAGTACGATGGCCAGTTTGCCGGCGCCTTTGACGGCTTGTGCAATCTCCGCCTCACCTTCACCGGCCAGGCCGACCGTGTGATAGCCCGCCTCGCCCAGCTGTTCGAGGGCGCGGGAAATGTTCACGACGCGGGCCTCTGCCACGGTTTCGATGGCGCCGACCGCGCTCTTGGCCACGATTCCCGTGATCGGCGGGGCATTCCGGGTCTGCAGGACGATGGCGCCAAAGCCGAAGGCGGCTGCTGAACGGTAGATTGCCCCCAGATTGTGGGGGTCTGACACCTGGTCCAGCACGACGATCCGCTCCACGCCTTCATGGATCAGGTCTTCGAGGGCGATGGGATCCAGCGGCTCGGCACGCAGGGCGAGGCCCTGGTGAACCGAACCGGGGGGAAGCCGGGTGTCGATGTCTTTCGCTGTCACAATATGCGGTTTCGGCGCGGTGGTGGGCAGGCGGGCCGCAGCATTTTCGGTCGCCAGCAGCTCAATCAGTTTGCGTTCCGGGTTCGCCAGCGCCGCCTCGACCGCATGGATCCCCCAGATCCAGAGGCCTGAATCGTCATTTGTGTGGCCCTTATTGGGATGCCGGGGGCCAGGGCGATGCCCCTGCGGCTGGGAGCCGTCCTGCGGGCGTCCCGGGCGGCCTTGTGCATTTCGCCGTCTTCCATGGTTGCGCGCCATTTGGTGTTTCCTTATAAGGCCGCTTCCGGTGTGGATCGGCGGTGCTGCGGCGCCTATGTGAAGCCCCGGCCGGACGGCGTCAACGCCGTGCAGCCCGTGAGGTCCCGTGGAGGGATGGGTGAGTGGTTAAAACCGCCAGACTGTAAATCTGGTCCGCAAGGTACGCTGGTTCGAATCCAGCTCCCTCCACCACCTCAGGCGGCTGCATGTCCGCGGCGCGGGTATAGCACAATGGTAGTGCAGCAGCCTTCCAAGCTGAGTATGTCGGTTCGATTCCGTCTACCCGCTCCAACCTTCTCCTGATTGCGAGCCTTTCACCGTACCGGAACAACCGGCCCCATTGCGCGTTGCCTGAAGACACAAACAACGGGCTGATCACATGACATGGAGAATTGAACTCGGTGCTGCGGTGTTCTCAATGGGCGCTGCATTGATGTGGGGCGCAAACGCCGACCCCATTCTGGACGAACCGGTAAAGACCCGTCCGCAGCATTTCACGCCGGCGGACTATCAGGCCTTCGATCGGAATTTCTCCTACGGCGGCGCGACCTGCGAAGTCGGATTGAAACGCAAGGAGATCTGCTTTGGTGCTTCACCGTTCGAGCCCGTGCTGGCGAGCGGTGTGTCCATTCCGGAAAACTCACCGAACATGCCGGCCGAGTTTCCCGTCATTCTGAATACCGAGCTCAAAGCTGAAGGCCTGGACACGTGGCGCTTTGGACGAACACTTGTGCTGGTCAGGTCTGGCACCCGGGACATCGTGGATGTCATGGATTTGGCGGCGCCTTATCAGGACGGGGACGACACCCTCCTGGCTTCCCGATAAAATGTGACTGGGTTTTCCGGTCCGCAATCAGGCGCGCCATTCCATCAGCTGAACTGACCAAGAAAAAAGGGCGCCACACGGCGCCCTTTCTTGTCGGATTGTATTGAGCGGCGGTCAGGTCACGCTTCGCCCGTTCACCGCGCGGACCACGAAGGTCAGCACCAGGAGGGCGAGGAAGATGAAGAACAGGATTTGTGCGATACCGGCAGACGCGCCGGCAATGCCACCAAAGCCAAGAGCGGCCGCAACAATGGCGAGTACGAAAAATGCGATGGCCCAGCCAAGCATGATAGTCTCCTTTTGGTTCTGTTCGGCGTCGGTGCCGATGATCAGATAACGGATCCCGGAGCGAAGTGTTCCGCGAAAAATTTCCGGAACTTTCCTGCGCGCGGAACGTTGCCAATGCATCGTTCAGAGAAAAGGAGATGCTGATGAATACTGCAAAGAACGCCCTGAAATATGCTGGTCTTGGACTGCTTACGCTGATGGCCGCAGCTTGCAACACGATTGCTGGCGCCGGTGAAGACATCCAGGCTGGCGGCAACGCCATCGAGGACTCGGCTGATGAGGTCAAGGAAGAGATTTCGAAGTAAGGCTTCGATATCGGAAATGAAAGAGCGCGCCGTTTCGGCGCGCTCTTTCTTTATGCGGATTTAAAAAGTTGCTCAGGTCTTGTTATGAGCAAGCAAAGGGACGGCGGATGCGGTTTTCTGCGAAGCTGGCACCGCGCCACCTGACCGGATGCATGTCAGGAACGACAAGACACCGGCCAGCATGAGAGACGTCAACGCGCCGATGGCGCGCGGTCCGCGGATGCGCAGGACTGATTGCAAGGTTGCCTGCCAGACAGAGCGGACAGGCAGGTGGCAGGCAGGGCTCAGGCGTATGGGTGTTGTTTTGTGCATGGCACGAGAACGTGCTTCCGCAAGTTCGGTTCCCGCCCCGTTGTCAGGGAACATGTGCCTGCCTTGCGCGTTGGGTGGAAGTTGACGGAGATTCCAGCATGAAACTCTCAGTGATCATCAATCCGATGTCCCGATCTGTTCCGAACGGGGCTGCGGATGCGTTGGAGGAAGCGATTCTTGCAGCCGGGCATAGCATCGAGCAACTATACTGCCGTCCCGAGCATCTCGAATCCGATGTGCGTGCGGTTGCAGAAAGCAACGCCGACGGTGTGATCGCCTGGGGCGGGGATGGTACCCTGGCCTGCACGCTGACCGCTTGCGGGATGTCAGGTCCCCCGGTTCTGGCGCTGCCGGGCGGAACGATGAACATGCTGCCCAAACGTCTGTACGGCGATCGCACCTGGCGACACATACTGGACCAGGTGCTGGCGCAGCCGAAGACAGAAACGCTCGCTGCGGGCAAGATCGATGGTCGCCGCTTTTACATTGCGGCCCTTTTCGGCCGGCTGACCGCATTGGCGGAAACGCGTGAGGCTGTTCGCAAGGGAGACTTCCGCGATGCGGCGCAGGCCCTTGTTGACGGCGAGGTTCTGGATGTCGAAACCCGGCTGAGGCTGTCTTGGGCAACAAAGAAGGGTCAGTCGAACCCGTCTGAGCAGACCATCAGCGCCGTCGCGGCGGCGGTCGCCTTGACCAGCGGGCCTTCCCCAACGTTCGAAGTCGCTGCGGTCGATCCCGATAGCACGATGGAACTCTTCTCAACGGCGCTGGATGCGATGATCCAGGGCTGGAAGGATGCCGAACCGGTTCAGCATGATATCTCAGATTCCGTCGCCGTGCATGATCTGGACGGCGGGGATATCCCGGCCACGCTTGATGGCGAACAGGTGCGCTTCGCATCGCCCGTCAGGATCGAACTCGTCGAGCAGGCTGCGCGCGTGTTGCGTTCGGAGGCAGGTCATTGAGGCTTGTGCATCTTGCGGACATTCATTTTGGGGCTGCCGATCCGAACGTGATCGACGCGGCCGGCCGGTACATCGAACAGGTTGCGCCGCATGCTGTCATTGTGTCCGGAGACCTGACACAAAGCGGGAAACACCGGGAATTCGAGGCGGCACGAAAGTGGCTGCAGGATCTGGGCCTGCCTTGCGCCTGTACGCCCGGCAATCATGATACCCCCATGTTCCAGCTGCACCATCGTGTGCTGAACCCGTTCGGCCGGTATGAGAAATACCTTTCGGACTATGCATTTCCCCTGCGCCTGGGAAACATCCGGATCGATGGGTTGAACACTGCGCGTGGGTGGCAGGCGCGGCGCAATTGGGCGGAAGGGTCTGTGGATCTTGAAGATCTTGACGCCATTGTGGAGCAGGAAGCCTCTGAAAGGATCCGATTGCTCAGCTGTCACCATCCATTCATTCCGCCGACGGGTACGCCGCTGCAGACGGAAACGCGGCGCGGGCACCGTGCCAGCAACAGGCTGGGAGCAAGCCCAATCAATGTCCTGCTGACCGGACATGTCCATGCGCCGCAGGCCGAAATCATCCAGGTGCCTGAGGGCCGCTACATTGCGGTCACAGCAGGAACGCTGTCGATGCGGCTTCGTAGCGTACCTCCCTCCTTCAATGTGCTCGACTTTGACGGCGATGTGATGAGCGTGACAGCGGTCAGCTATGGCGGAAACGGCTTTGTACGGAAAACAAACAGCATTTGGGATCTCTCAAGGATGGAACAGTTGCGTCCCCCGGGCGTTGTATCAGCGTGACTCTCAAGGGGGCACATCATCAAAGGAGATTTGAGATGCGTATGAAGATTATTGCTGCTGCACTTGTTGCAACCGGTATGCTCGCGGCTTGCGACACCAATCAGGGCCCGATGGAAGAAGCGGGCGAGTCGATTGACGAAGCGGTCGACAACATCGACCAGCCGGATACGATTGGTGAGTCCATCGATGAGGCTGCCGACGAAACGGCCGATGCTGTCGAAGATGTTGCCGACGACATTGATGGCGCCATCGACGAGGCCGGTGAGGCAATGGAGGAAGCTGCCGATCCTCCGCAGTAAGATCCGGCAGATATTCATTTTAGACAGGAAAGGAGATTATCATGGCCACCGAGGCCCTTGATATCAGGAAACCCAATTTTTCGACCAGCAACGGCATTTCGGAGGAAGACCGGAAAAAGATCGCCGACGCACTCGGTATCGTTCTGGCCGACACCTACATGCTGTTCATCAAGACCCAGGGCGTACACTGGAACGTCACCGGACCGACCTTCATGGGCGTGCACAAGCTGACGGAAGAGCAGTATGAAAACATGTACGAAGCCATAGATGAGCTGGCGGAACGGATCCGCGCGCTCGGCCACAAGGCGCCGGCGAGCTACACCAAGTATGGCGAGCTGTCGTCGATCAACGACCGGGATGAGGAGCAGTCCGTCGAGCGCATGCTCAAGATGCTGATTGCAGACCACGAGACCGCCGTCCTGAATATGCGTGCCGCAACGGAGTGGTGCGAAGAAAAGAACGACTATGTGACGGCAGACATGCTGACGGAGCGGATGTCCTGGCACGAGCAGGCCGTCTGGATGCTGAAATCCCTGGCTGCCGACAAGTAACAACAGGGAGACCGGACCACCGGTCGGAAAAGGCCCCGCGCCCTCAGGCCGGGGCCTTGTTTCTGTCCGGCATGTAAAGCGTGATGACTGTGCCCTTGCCGGGGCTGCTGTCGATCGTCAGTTCGGCGCCGAGCTGGCGTGAAAATGCAGACATGAGTTTTGAGCCGAGCCCCTTGCGGGATGCGCCGGAAGAATCGAAGCCTACACCATCGTCGATTACCTTCAGCGTGACATTCCCGGCGGCGTCGTGTTTCAGGTCGATGGAGATTTCGCCTCCCGAATTCTCGTCAAACGCATACTTGGTTGCGTTCGTGACCGCTTCGACGAGGAAGAGCGCAATGGGGATGGCATCGTCCGCGGGGCGTTCGGTCTTTTCGTATGACTGCGACACCCGGATATTCCGGTCCTCTATGCCGAGTGCCTCGGCCAGATGGTCAATCAGCCCTTTGAGGAAAGGTTGCATGCTGACCAGTTCAAGCCGCTCATGCTGGTACAGGGTCTGGTGGACAATCGCCAGCGCGTCGATCCGGTGGCGCGCGGCTGCGATCGCCTGGCGGGCTTCCGGGTCTTGCAGCTGGCGGCCCTGCAGGTTCAGGAAGCTCGTCACGATCTGGAGATTGTTCTTCACACGGTGATGGATCTCCTTCACGGCAGCATCGCGCACTTCGATTGCCGCTTTCAGGTCGCTGTCGCGTTCATCAATGTCTGTTGCCATGTCCTCCAGTGCGTCGGCGAGTTCGGCGATCTCGGCCGGGGCGGACGCCATCGCGTCGCCAGCCCGGAAGGCATAGCGGCCAGCGCCATAGACGCGTGCGATCCGGATGAGCCGGGAAATCCAGCGGAGCACCAGGCTGTCGATCGCGAGCCAGACCGCGAGCAGGGCGATGGAAAAGGCGAGCAACGGCAAGCCGAAGGAAGACACCGGCTTGAGTGTGAACTCGCTCCAGAACCCCGGGGATTCGCGCGAAATCACGGCGAACACGTTGGCCGGCCCCACCGGCCGGATAACGACATCCATCGGCGGCAGGTCCTTGCGCCGGAGGACGAACATCTTCGCGGTGCGTGTTTCGGCTGCTTCGGAAACCCATTCCGGGTCTATCTGGGAGAAATGCTCCGATCCGAAGACGCGCCCATCCACATCCGCGATGGCCACTTCGACCCCATCGGTGAGGATGTTCGCGCGCGCATAGCTCGCCAGGGAACGGGACCGCAATCCGAGAGAAACCGAACCGTCATAGGTTCCATCAGGTTTGTTCACTCGAGTGAAGATAGCGAAGATCCAGTCTTCGGAGGCTTTCCCGAAAAACGCATCGGTACGGATTGTCGGCACTTCATGCTTAAGCCGCCGGTTCCAGTCCGGATTGGACATGGTGAACCCCGGTTCGCGTGTATTCGCGCAGAGGGCGACGCCATCGGCGTCAAAACGGATCACACTGGACAGGGCGGGGATGCTGGGCTGCAGTTTGTCGAAAACTGCATTGCACTGGCTGTTCCCGATTTCACCTTTGAACAGGCCGAGCAGGAGTTCCGCTTCATCAATGGCCTGATCGACGCCATCCACCGAGGCGCCGGCGATCAGCAGCAGCTCGTCACTCCGTGTTTGCAGGGCCTCGCGTGCATCGAGGTAGGCGCTGGCAGCGCCGAGCAGCAGAACCGGCGTCAAGGCAATTGCGAGCGTCGCCACCAGGCGACGCCGCAAGCTGGATGAGGCCGCCCTGTCAGGCACTCAGGTCAGGTGCCATTGGCGGCTGAAATGGCCGCTGCCTGTTGCATGATGTCGTCGAAAGCCTCCCCGGCACTGATATCATCATCACTGCTGAAACCTGTTTCATTGTTTTCCAGCAGTTCGGCAACCGCTTTGCGGGCACGGGAAACGCGGCTCTTGATCGTGCCGACGGCGCAGCCACAGACTTCGGCAGCTTCTTCGTAAGCCAGCCCCCCTGCACCAACGAGGATCAATGCCTCGCGCTGATCGTCGGGCAGCATTTTCAGCGCGTTGCGCAGGGCAAGCAGGTCAAGCTCGTCCCCCGCATTCGCTGGCGACACGAGTGTCGCTTCAGCCACTTCAGGGTCGAGGGACGATCGCCGCCACGAGCGGCGCTTCTCGGAATAGAAGATGTTCCGCAGGATGGTGAAGGCCCAGGCTTTCATGTTGGTGCCTGCCTGGAAGCTTTGGCGAGCATGCCAGGCTTTCAGCATCGCATCCTGTGCGAGATCGTCGGCAAATGTCGAATCTCCGCACAGGCTTCGTGCGAAGGCACGAAGGTGCGGAATAAGCGCGGCGAGTTCCTGTTTGAAGGCCGCGTCATCAAGTCTCTCGGTGGGGTCGCTCATACACTCACCTACGAAGACTTGTTCTGGGGATCGGAGGAATGGTTGCGGTCCGCTTCTTCAAGCAGCCGCATGAAATCATCCGGGACATTTTCCTGGGTGACGTCGTCATAAAGACGGCGAAGCTGTTCTCCCAGGCGGTCACCGCGACGCTTCCGCTCCGTATCGGCCGCCCCGCGGCCGTCGGTTTTCTTGTCGTCCATATTCATAGTGCCCTAAACAGTTCGGTTCCGAACGCAATTGTGGCGCCGGTCTGTCAGTATAAATCCTGAATTCACCAAAGGTTCCGCGCGGAATGCAAAAAATTTGATTTTCTATGCAACCAATTCGCGGCAAGTGGGTTGTTAACGCAGTGTTGATGGAGTTTTTCCCATGAATCTTGTGAAGAATCTGGCGCCGCACCTGCCTTATCTGCGACGCTACGCCCGGGCACTGACGGGCAATCAGGAGAGTGGTGACGCCTATATTCGCGCGTCGCTGGAGGCGCTGGTCGCCTCACCGGACAAGATCGATATGGAAAGCGACCCCCGGGTCGCATTGTATCGTTTCTTCCACGTTGTCTGGGGCACGACCGGTGCCCAGCTTGAGGATAGGCCGCAGGGCGCCGACGTCGCGACAGAGCGCCTTCAGAAGCTGGCCCCGATCCAGCGGCAGGCATTCCTGCTGACAGCGCTGGAGGGGTTTTCCCGCGCCGAAGCCGCCCACATCCTTGGCGTCAGCGAAGGTGAACAGGCCGAACTGGAGCGCGCTGCCATCGCGGAAATCGAGGCGGAACTGTCCACCAAGGTGCTGGTCATCGAAGATGAGCCGATCATTGCGGCAGACCTTGAAAGCCTGGTTGAGGAACTGGGGCATCAGGTCACCGGCAATGCGACGACCTATACGGAAGCCATGGCGATGGTGAAGTCTGATCCGCCGGGCCTGATCCTTTGCGATATCCAGCTGGCCGACGGATCCTCCGGCATTGATGCGGCGAACGATATCCTGAAGGAGATGGACGTGCCGATCATCTTCATCACAGCCTTCCCGGAGCGCCTGCTGACGGGTGACCGGCCAGAGCCGACATTCCTTATCCCCAAACCGTTCCAGGAGAACACGGTCAAGGCGGCTATTGGCCAGGCCCTGTTCTTCCATCCGGCTCGCGTGACCGCCTGACCGGCGGCAAACAGCGAATATGAAAACGCCCTCCCGGCCGGGAGGGCGTTTTTTGTTGTGTGCGGATCAGATTGCCTGGGCCAGCATTACTGCGCCGATGCCCATGATGGCGACAAGCGTGCCGGCGACGAGGACCCAGACCAGGCCCACGCGTTCGCCCTGCCGGGCTTCGTTCGGAGTGAGCTCTGTTTCTTGGTGCGTTTGCATAATTGTCTCCTTTCCTCGCACCAACGTTTGGGTCAGCTGCTGGTTCCGGGTGGGCTTCTTACATTTCCGTGTCCGGACATATGAAATTTCCGCCACGCGGTGGAACTGCATACCGGTCCACCCGTTGGTTCTGCGTAACACATGGAAAGGATCATCTCATGAGCACACTCGCCAAGGAAAACCGTGAAGCCGCCAATGACGAAGGCCTCAAGGACGACCTGAACCTGCTCAAGGAAGACATGGCGACCCTGCGCAAGGATCTGCAGTCTGCCTTTGGCAGCCTCAAAGGTCTTGCCGCCTCAAAGGCAGGCGACGGTGTCGAAAAGGGCAAGGACCTGGTTCAGGATGCCGGCGACCATCTGAAGTCCGCCCGTGCCGACCTTCAATCGCAGATCCGCGAAAAGCCGATGATGTCTGTCGGTGTCGCCTTTGGCGCGGGCCTGTTGATTGCCATGCTGGGCCGGAAATGACCGTGGACCAAACCAAACTTCGCCTCTTCGCCGCCGCCGTCGGAGTCCTTCTCGGGCTCGGCGGCGTGCTGGCGCTTTTCGTGGGTGCCACGATTGCGCTGTCAGAGGTGATGGGGCTTGCCTCGGCGGCATTCACGGTGGCCGGGATTGGCCTGCTTCTCGCAACGGTTTGCCTCTTTTTCTGCCTGCAGCCCTTCCGGTCCATGGAACAAGAAGTGGGGGAGGTTGAAGACGCGACCGCGGATGCGCTGGCTGACCTGCCGATTGATGCGCTACGCAGCTTTGTTGAGCGGCGGCCACTGACGACAACCGCGCTGGCCATGGCGCTCGGGTATTCCATGGTCCGCCATCCTCACACAGCTCAGCGCCATGCCGAGCGTTTCCTCATGTCGATGCTGTAGCATCCGCGGCACAAAGCAGCCATCATCAGGCGCGGGCGAGACATCCGGCACGACGCACCCTACATAAGAGGCATGCGCGTCCCGCTCATGATCCTGTCAGCCTTGGGTGCCGGACTGGTTGCCGGCCGAAAGCTGCTGGGCAAGGAAATCAGCGGCCGGAAGAACAAGGCGATTGAATCGGCCGTTCAGGAAGCGCGCCACCGCATCCGGGCCGATACGATGCTGTTCGTTTCGCGCAGCTTCCGCCGCTTTGCCATCGCCACGGCGATCAAGCTGGCGATCCTGTCCTGGCTGTGGGGCCTGAACCATTTCGCGGGCATGCCGCGGCCGATCTTCGCGACGATCACGGTGATCACGCTCGCGATTTTCTTGATCCGCGACCTGTGGGTCAATTACCCGACGATCAGACTGGCTCTGACGGAATTGCATCGTCATGGCTGGCACCCGAAGCGCGCCGTGACGGAGATCATTGCCGCCCGCGTATTCGAGGAAGTGCTGATCGAAGCCGGCAATCAGAAACAAACGCGCACCGGCGCCATCATGCTGATGCTTGCAGGCGAAGACCGAAGCCAGATGCATCATGATGTGGCCACTGCGGTCGCCGATGTCGCCCGGGAAACGACATGGGACGATATGCGCCCCTACATCCTCGCCGCGGCCGTCAGGATCGGGACGCTGGCCCTGATTTACAGTGCCAGCGTCTGGGTCCTGGTGCACTACTGATCAGTTGAGATCGAGCGCCTCGGAAATGGCGGTCCAATCCACCATCTTGAAGTTCTGATTGATTTCGGAAACCGGGTTTGCGTCGTCCTGGACAATCAGCAGGCCGGCAGGCAGGCCCGGCAGCGGCGCAGAGGAAATGTCGAGCCCGTCGGTATGGGTGACACCGCCGATTCCGGTGGCTTCGTTGTCCACGATCGTGAACGCGCCGCGCGGGGCAAATGGCGGGACGCGGTCGTAAACGACATACCGGTCAGCGGCCTGTGCGGAAACGACGAGGTAGCCGGAATCGGCATCGTCGCCGATCCAGAGACTCATGCCTTCGACATCCTCGACCAGGCCATTGGCGGCAGCGATCGTGTCGACAATAACCGGCTCGGCAGTCTCGTCTTTCAGGTCCACGGCCCAGACGCCGAAGGCTTCCTCGCCCACGAACAGGCGGTTGTTCGCATCGTCGAACACACAGCCTTCAAGCTGGGAGGGCAGCTTCACGACCCGGTCCAGCGAGGGGCTCAGCGAGTTGACGGTTTCCCAGGTGGCGGACCAGATCTGGATTGTGCCGTCCTTGAAGGTAACTGCGGCTTTGTAGGTTTCGCCCGTCATGCCGGCACAGATACCGTAGGGTTCTTCCTTGCCGGTCGGCGAGTTGCCGATGTGTGAGACCGCCAGCGTTTCCGGATTAATGTCGAACCACGAAATCACATTGTGCGAGTCGTTCGAGGCGACGGCGATATTGCCGCGCAGGTCGACATTGTTGACCTGGCCGACCGGCAGCTCCTGGAGCTCGCCGCCGTCGAGGGCGTAGACATACACGCCTTCGTCCTTGTTCGTGCCGAGGATGAGCGAACTGGCGGGGTCAGATGTGTTCACCCAGATGGCGGGATCGTCCGCGAGGTCGCCCTCGCCCTTCATCGGATCGGTTTCGTTCATGGCCACAACGGTGGCGGTGACTCCGGTGTAGGGCGCCGGACCCGTGGCGCAGGCTGCGAGCGGCACAAGGGCGGCGAGCCAGTAGGTGGATCTCATGGTAATTATCCTGATCTTGTGTGGCAGGGCCGGAATCCGCATGGCGAATCCCGGCCCCCTTAAGTCTGATTATTAGCCGAGGTTGACTAGTATGTCAGCCGTACGCCGAACACGCCGGTCCAGCCGAACTCGTCATACTGCGACAGGCGGCGTTCGCTGCCGTGGTAGTAGTATTCCGGCTCGTCGGTGAGGTTCTTGGCTTCGAGGTAGACCTGAACGTTGTCATTGACCTCATACTTGGCCGAAGCTTCGACAGACAGGTGGCCGTCCGTGTAGCGGTCGATGTTCTCGCCGTACAGCTCGTCCAGATAGTCGCCGCGATAGTTGGCCGACACGCGCAGGTCCCATGGGCCCTTGTCATAGGCAAGCGCCACGTTCCACACCACGTCGTTCTGCTTCAGCAGCGGAACTTCCCGGGTGCCGCGCGGGTCTTCCTCGTTCGGGATCCGCGCTTCGGATTCGACCAGGGTCAGGTTGCCTGAAAGCAGGAAGCCGTCGAGGCTTTCATTGATGAAGCCAAGGCCCTGAACATAGTTGAACTCCACGCCGCGGACATAGGAACGATCGACATTGATAAAGGTCGAGATTTCCTCAAGGTCTGCAACATAGGAAGCCGGCAGGAAGGACAGATCGACGTCAGCCGGAAGCTGGTCGATTTCATAGGTTGCCGGGAAAATGGCATTGTCGATCGACTTGTAGAAGATACCGGCAGACAGAACGGCCAGCTTCGTCGGGTAGTATTCGATCGACAGGTCGTAGTTGTCGGCTTCATACGGCTTCAGGTTCGGGTTACCCATTTCCAGTTCGTCACGGTCATCGTTGAACAGGGCAATCGGGGCCATGTCGCCGAAGGCCGGACGCACGACGGCGCCATAATAGGCTGCGCGGGCAAACAGGTTTTCCGACAGCGCGTACTTCAGGTTCACACTCGGCAGGATGTTCTGATAGTCGTCCGAGTAGTTGCGCGTCAGCGCGTTGCTCGGATCATCTTCCTCAGCGAAAATGTAGCCGGTGGAGTCGACCTTGGTGCCTTCGAAGCGGAGGCCTGCCACGATGGTGACATTGTCGATCTCGAACGTACCCATGCCGTAGAGGGCCAGGATCTGCTCATCGATCGTGTAGTCGCCTGCAATGGTTTCGACATTGGTGTCATCTTCGTTCAGGTCGTCTTCGGTAACGATCGAACGGAGCGCCATGGTGAGACCGGAATCCGGCCACTGGAACATTGGATTGTTCATCCGCCAGCCCGGCACAGCAGCGTTTTCGCGGATGTAGTCGGTCATCAGGACATCGTCGAGTTCGTACACGTCGAGGTTCTGGTCACGGACTTTCTCACGGTCACGCAGTTTCACGCCGCCTTTCCAGACAACCGGAATCCCGCCGATCAGGCTGTCGCGGGAGACGTCCAGCCTGCCAGACCATTCAGTGTCTTCGTTCGTGGTGAATTCACGCTCGAAGGCATCCATTTCGTAGGACGACGGATCGAGCAGGAAGTCGAAACCAGTGCCCGACAGGCGCGGCTGCTCCGGGGTGGAAACGTCGAAAAGGAGGATGCCGTCGCCGTCCATATCGCCGGAACGGAAAGTCACATCATGGTTGTTGGAATCGTCTTCTTCAGCGTAGGCGTAGGAGACTTCATAGTCGATTTGCCACGGGCCCTGATAGGTATGGCCGCCGAGGGCGTAGGTCTGGATGTTGCGCACTTCTTCCCGCACGCGCACTTCGGCATCCGCTTCGGCGAAGTTGAATGCGAAACCGTTGTCGGTGACTGCAACGCCTTCTTCGGCAAGGTCGCGGAACTCGAACTTGTTGCGGACTTCGTCATCGGAGTAGCGGTTGTAAAGCGTGCGCAGGTAGAGGTCGGTGTTCTCTGACGCCTTGAAGTCCAGGTTGGCAACAATGCCGATACGTTCGCGGGTCAGGTCGTACCAGCGCATTTCATAGTCATCGTCAGGGATGATTGCGCCGACGTCGTCGTCGAAGCCCCATCCGCCGGTCTCGTTATTGTGCGACTGGATGCGGCGGTCCTGATAGTTGGCGGAGACAGCAATACCGAGGCGGTCACCGAACGTGTTGGAGTAGGTGAGCGTCGCTTTCGGCGAAACTTCTTCCGTGATCTCGTTATAGGCGCCTTCCAGCTTCGCGCGGACGAACTGGCCGTCACGGTCGAAGGCGGAAATCGTCTTCATGTTGATGATGCCGCCCAGCGTGTCGGCATCGACATCGGGGGTCAGCGATTTCTGGACTTCAATACCATCCAGCAGATCGGATGGCACGCCATCCAGCAGCACGCCGCGGCGATCTTCCGGAGACGGGGTCCGTACGCCGTTGATCGAGGAGGCGATCAGGTCGGTGTTCAGGCCGCGGATTGAGACGTAACGGCCTTCACCCTGGTCGTTCTCGATGGAAAGACCGGGCACGCGGGAGAGGGAGTCGGCAACGGTCGTGTCAGGGAAGTTGCCGAGACCGTCGGAGTCGATCACGGAGACGATTGCGTTGGAGGCGCGCTGCTGGTTGATGGCACCGGCTTGGGCAGCGGTCGACCCGACCACCAGGATGTTGTCCATGTAGCGGGTGTCGCCGCCGATGGCGAAGTTCACATTGGCAGAGCCGGCGAGGGAGACGTCGGACGTCACGACGTCAGCGCCGATGTAGGAGACGGACAGCGTATAGTCGCCGGCCGGGATATTGTTGAAGCGGAAGTCGCCATAACGGTCGGAAGCGGCGGTGCGGCCGAGTTCCTCAATGGTGACGATGGCGCCCTGGAGCGGCGCTTCACCGGACGCGTCGGTCACCTGACCGGTGATGACGTCGGCAGATGCCGCCTGGATGAGACTGGCCGAAGCAACGCCGAGCGCGAGCAATGAACGATATGATTTAGTCATGACAGACCCCTCTGTGAACCGAGCCGGCCTTCCCACAGTTTCTTGACGGGCTGATATCGGATTTGTCACCGTTCCGTGACAGGGGGTGTTTCCCGCCGCGGCACGTCGGTGAAAGCGATAATTACCGGGTCACTGCGTCTTTCCGGCAACAGGCGCAAAGCCATGTTCCTGATTCTTGTATGGATATCCGGGGCCAGCGCCTCCCGTCCGAAGGGCGGTTCGTAGCGCTTTCAAGATCTGCGGCTCTGCCCCTTGGAATTTCGTATTTTACGCTTATGTAAAATGTAAAGTGAACTTGGAGAATGAGCGAATGATCAGGGACAGCGAGAATATGGAGCCGCTGGTGGCCGAGGCCACAAGTCTGCTCAAATCTCTCAGTCATGCGGACCGGCTGATGATCTGCTGCCAGCTGCGCGGCGGGGAAATGGCGGTTTCGGAGCTGGAAGCTGACCTCGGCATCCCGCAGCCGCGCCTGTCGCGGGAACTCGCCAAGCTGCGTGAGGAGGGCGTGCTGACCGCGCGCCGCGATGCGCGGCAGGTTTTCTATACACTTTCAGACAAGCGCGCGCATGCGATGGTGGATGCGATCTGCTCGGTGATGCTGGGCAAGCATGCCGACCCGCACGTGCGCATTTCCAAGACAGCCAAAGCCCGGAATTGAGGAGCCCCGAGATGACAAATCCTGTTGTGACAGCCTTCTTCGACGAGCCCACCTATACGGTGAGCTATGTCGTGGCGGACCCAGAAACGAACACCTGCGCCGTGGTCGACTCGGTGCTGGATTTCGATCCGGCGTCCGGCCGCACGAACACGGAGTCGGCCGATGAGATCATTGAGTTCATTCGGAAAAATGGCCTCAAGGTCGAGTGGATCCTGGAGACGCACGTGCATGCCGACCACCTCTCGGCGGCGCCGTACCTGCAGGAAAAGCTGGGCGGCAAGATCGCCATCGGCGCCGAGATCCGCACCGTTCAGGACACGTTCGGCAAGATCTTCAATGAAGGCACAAGGTTCCAGCGCGACGGCAGCCAGTTCGACAAGCTGATGGTGGATGGCGATACGTTCCGTATCGGGAACATCGAGGCCCACGCCCTGCACACACCCGGCCACACGCCGGCCTGCATGACTTACGTCGTCGGCGACGCGGCTTTCGTGGGCGATACCATGTTCATGCCGGACTATGGCACCGCCCGGGCGGACTTTCCCGGCGGAGACGCCCGGACGCTCTACCGTTCGATCAAGAAAGTCCTCAGCCTGCCGCCCGAAACCCGCCTGTTCATGTGCCATGACTACAAGGCGCCCGGCCGGGACGAGTACAAGTGGGAAACCACGGTCGCCGAGGAGCGGGCCAACAATGTTCACGTCCATGACGGGATCACCGAGGACGCGTTCGTGGCCATGCGTGAGGCGCGGGATGCGACGCTGGACATGCCGCGGCTGATCCTGCCGTCGATCCAGATCAACATGCGGGCAGGCCAGATGCCGGAGCCGGACGATAACGGCACCAGCTATCTGAAAATTCCGCTGAACGCACTATAGTGCCGGGCGAAGCCGGGGGCTGAGCGCGTGAAACTGTCCGATCACCTGCCCATTCTGCAATGGGGCCGCACATATAATGGCGCGACGTTCGCCAATGACATGATTGCGGCGGTGATCGTGACGGTGATGCTGATCCCGCAATCGCTGGCCTATGCGATGCTGGCGGGCTTGCCGCCGCAGGTCGGCCTCTACGCTTCCATCCTGCCGCTGGTGATCTACGCCATTTTCGGCACCAGCCGGACGATGGCCGTCGGGCCGGTAGCGATCCTGTCGCTGATGACCGCCGTCGCCGCGGGCAAGGTGGCCGAGCAGGGCACGCCGGAATACCTGGCGGCCGCGATCATCCTGGCCATCATTTCCGGCCTGATGCTGGTGGTGATGGGGATTTTCCGGCTGGGCTTTCTCGCCAATTTCCTGAGCCATCCGGTCGTTTCCGGCTTCGTCACGGCGACCGGCATCCTGATCGCCGTCAGCCAGCTGAAATACCTGCTGGGCGTGCAGGCGAACGGGCACAACATTATCGAGACGCTGGCCAGCATCATCAGCCATCTGGGCGATGTGAACTGGTACACGGTGTCCATCGGCGTGCCTGCGGCGGCTTTCCTGTTCTGGGCGCGCAAAGGCCTGAAGCCGCTGCTGCTGGCGCTGGGCCTGAAAGAGAACATCGCTGCGATGCTGGCGCGCTCGGGGCCTGTCCTCGCCGTGGCGCTGGGCGGTGTGGCCGTCGCCAGCTTCGGGCTGGAGGCCAAGGGCGTTCACATTGTGGGCGACATCCCGAAAGGCCTGCCGGGCCTGACCGTGCCGGAGTTCGACCCCGGCCTGTGGCGCTCGCTGCTCGGCTCCTCCGCGCTGATCGCGATGATCAGCTTCATCGAGTCCGTTTCCATGGCGCAGACGCTGGCCGCCAAGCGCCGCCAGCGGATCGACCCCGACCAGGAACTGATCGCGCTGGGCGCGTCCAGCCTCGGCGCGGGTTTCTCGGGCGGCTATCCGGTGACGGGCGGCTTTGCCCGGTCTGCCGTGAATTTCGACGCAGGCGCCGAGACCCCGGCGGCAGGCGCCTTCACCGCCGTCGGCATCGCGCTGGCCGCGCTATTCCTGACGCCGCTGCTCTACAATTTGCCGCAAGCCGTGCTGGCCGCGACGGTCATCGTCGCCGTGCTGGGCCTTGTGGACCTCAAGAAGCTCGCCCACACGCTCAGCTATTCCAAGCGGGACTTTGCCGCCATGCTGGGCACGATCCTCGTCACCCTTCTGGCGGGCGTAGAGCTGGGCGTGACGACCGGCATCATCGTCTCCATCGGGCTGCACCTCTACACCACGTCCAAGCCGCATTTCGCGATTGTGGGGCAGGTGCCGGGCACCCACCATTTCCGGAATGTGAACCGCCATGCCGTGGTGACGCCGAAGCATATCGTCACAATACGGATCGACGAGAGCCTCTACTTTGCCAATGCGCGCTTCCTGGAGGATACAGTCTACTGTGTCCTCGGGAACCGGCCGGACGTTGAGCACATCGTCCTGATGTGCCCGGCGGTGAACCATATTGACGTCAGCGGCCTTGAAAGCCTTGAAGCGATCAACCGGCGCCTGAAGGATGCGGGCGTCACCCTGCACCTCAGCGAAGTGAAGGGGCCGGTGATGGACCGGCTGAAACGCACGCACTTCCTGGATGATCTGACCGGCAACGTCTATCTCAACCAGTTCGATGCCATCGTCGATCTCGACTATGATTGCGCAAAATCCGCCATCGAGAAGACCGGCGACGTGACGGACCCGGCCTCGGACCCATGCCCCTCGCAATGCATTGCGGGCATTCGTGAGATGAGCTGAGGCGACGCCCGCGCTCGTGCTTCGACTTCGCTCAGCATGAGCGCTCCTGAAGTGCGTACTCATCCTGAGCGAAGTCGAAGGATGGACGGCCACGACAATCCTCCCCCGCAAGCGGTGGAGGATAAGGTCAGTGCCACCCACCCTGTCATCCCGGAGTTTGCGGAGCAAACATCCGGGACCCAGACAGCTGAATCCTCCGCAAATACTGGATCCCGGAGAAACGCTGCGCTTTTTCCGGGATCACAGCCGGCGTCATTGAATCCTCCCTGTTAAGCCCTGCGCCATATTCCCCGCATGGCTGGAAAATCACCAAGACGAGACATCACCGAACGGGATGGCCGGGCGATGCGGCTGCTGTATCTCAGCGGGCGCAGCGTGGCGGAGATCGCGCGCCAGCTGGGCCGCGATGCTGCCGTCGTGTCCCGCTACATGGCACGGCATGATCTGAAGCGGCCCGAAGCGCCGCTGGAACGGCAGACGCTGGCGCTGGAATACGCATCGGACCTGCAGATCGATGCGCTGGTCTCTGCTCAGGGAACGGAGGAGATCAATGCCGCAGCGGCGATGATCGTGCGCACTGCCGGAGAAGTACGCCGGATGCATGAGGCCCAGAAGCAAGGGGAAACGGGGGAGAAGGCGGATGAATGGGCAGCAGCCCTTGCGGCAGAGGATGCCGCATTACACAGAGTCGTTGCGGGTGTGGGGTCACTGGAGACAAAAAGTGCAGGCATGGAGGGCAGAGGATCAGTTTCCGCTGCCAGACCCCGAAGCGATGCGCGTGCTGCGGCGGTATCCGTTCCTGTGGAGCGCGCGCGATGCACAGCTGAACCCTCCGGGAACGGCGTGGCGGACGTGGCTGTTCCAGGGCGGACGGGGCGCGGGAAAGACACGGGCGGGCGCCGAATGGGTGCGCTGGTCGACCGAGGCGCGGGGCGGACGCATGGCGCTGGTCGGGCCGACCCTGCACGATGTGCGCGAGGTGATGATCCACGGCGAGAGCGGGTTGATGTCGGTCGAGACGAACCCGATGCGGCGGCCGGTCTACCATCCGTCGCGGCGGCTGGTGGAGTTCCACAATGGCGCCGTGGCGCAGGTCTTCTCCGCAGAGGACCCGGACAGTCTGCGCGGGCCGCAATTCGATGCCGCCTGGTGCGACGAAGCCGCGGCGTGGACCTATGCGGACGCGGTGTGGGACATGCTGCAATTGGCGCTGCGGCTGGGGCCGCATCCGGCGGCGCTGGTGACCACGACGCCCCGGCCGACGGCGCTGATGCGGCGCCTGCATGCGGCGGCGGATACGGTGGTGACGCGGAGCGCGACACGGGAGAATGCAGGCAATCTCGCGCCCGGCTTCCTGACGGCGATGGAGGCGGCCTATGGCGGCACGCGCCTCGGGCGGCAGGAACTGGAAGGGCGGATGGTGGAGGATCCGGAGGGGGCGCTGTTTGTCCGCTCCCGGATTGATGAGGCGCGGATTTCCGTGGTTCCGGCACTGTGGGATGTGGTCGTGGCGGTCGACCCGCCTGCAACGAGCGGCGCGGCGGCGGACGCCTGCGGCATCGTCGCGGCGGGCCGGGCGGGGAATGACGCCTATGTGCTGGGTGATGCCTCAGCGCGCGGTTTGCGCCCGCTCGACTGGGCCGGGCGGGCGGTCGCGCTGGTGCGCCGAGTGGGGGCGCGGGAGGTGATCGCGGAGGCGAACCAGGGCGGCGAGATGGTGCGTCAGGTGCTGGAGACGGCGGGCTGCCCCGTGCCGGTGCGGCTGGTGCATGCGCGCCTGTCGAAACGGGCGCGGGCGATGCCGGTCGCGACGCTTTACGAGCAGGGCCGCGTGCACCATGTGGGGCAGTTCGGGGATCTTGAAGACGAGATGTGCGCCTTCGGCGCGGACGGGTTCACGGGATCGCCGGACCGCGTGGACGCATTGGTCTGGGCCGTGTGGGGGCTGATGATGGACGAGGCCGTGCTCGGCGTGCGCCAGCTGTGACGCGGCCGGTTCCCGGCGCGGAAGCGCTTGGGGCCATCAGTCGGCGAAGGTTGAGATCAACTCCTCCACGCGGGGATCGTCCAGGCCGTCCGCACTGCCGCATGCGATCAGGGAAATATAGGCCAGATGCTTTCGGTACTGAATGCCCGTCATGCTGTGTTCCAGCAGGATCGCCATGCCTTTCCTGGCGGTCTTGTCGTAATAGTATTTCCGGATCGTGTCCCAATTGTCAGCGACACAGGGTTGAACCTGGTCCAGCGTGGCGCCGCGGATCGAGATCGTCCCGCGTGGAAAGGATTTCTCGTCCGTATAGGACAGCGAGAACCCATTCGCGCTTTGCTGGGCCTTTTCGATATAAATATAGCGCAGGGTGGAAAACCGTTCCGTGAACTGTTTGAACCGCTTGAAGCCGACATCGCTGGCGCTGGTGACTTCACCCGACATGACCGAGCGGATGATTTCCCAGCTGCCGCTGTCGAGTTTCTGGGAGAGGGTCAGTTCCGACAGGATTGTGTCGAGTTGCTGCATGCGCCCGGGCGAGGCGGCAGCCCAGGCCTGGACTTCGTTCCATTGCGCCTCGGCCGTGGTCTCGGCGTAGTGGGGAAAGAGGATATCCTGCAGCACACGGCCGGACGGAGTGTTCTGGCGCTCAGGCCGGCATGCCGAATGGGTCAGGAAGGAGTGGCGGACGAGCTTTCTGACGTATGACTGGAATTCGCTGTCTGCATAGGAATCGGCGATCGTGCCGGCAGGGCTGGGGGCGGCACCCGGCGGCACGATCCCCGGGGAGAGGAAGGAATGCTGGCCATTGCCGCCGAGGATGAATTTGGTGACATCCCCGGAACCGCCGCCAACCGTCTGGTTCATCGTGGCGGCGGCATTGCTGCGATAATTCGTCCAGACTTCCCGCTTGTGCAGCCAATAGGCGAGTTCGTTCACCGATACCTGGCTGACCTCGCCATCTGCGTCATAGTCCTGCCAGAACTGGATTTCGGCGGCTTCCAGCGTGTTGGACCACCCCGCAATCACGGCGCGGATCTGGATGAAGCTGGTGGCTGCGTTCGAGACCTCGCTTGCCCAGATCGAATAGGGGTGGTGGTAGCGCACGACGCGTTCCCGGTAAACGAGGTCCGGGTCGTTCTGCGATTGGTATTCAGGGTCCGGATCAAGTTCCGGAATGTGCTCCCATGCGGAATTGCAGGACCAGCCGGGCGGCGTAGCGAGCGCGACGGGCGCGAAGGCCAGAAGCAGGAAGGCGGCAAGGAGGTGCTTCATTGGCAGGCCCCGGGGTAAAGGTCTTCAAGCCGCATCGGGTCCACGCCTTCGAAAAAGTCCATCCACGCGGGAGATGTGTAGACATTGCCGGAGCTGGTAAAGTTGGGGTTTCCGCGAAGCGACCGGATTTGCGATGGCCGATCCATCGTCGGCGGCGTCACGTCATATCCGGCCGACATGATCGCTGTCTCGACATCCGGCGGGTTGTCCGGGTAGGGCGGCGGCGCATGAAAGCACGAGACATAGTGCATCATGCTGGCGCCATTGGAAAAGACAAACTTGTCACCGGACTGGACGATCAGCGCATTGATGCGCTCGGTCAGGCCGTTGCCCAAAGTGTACCTGCCGGAAAATGCGTCTTTCACCTGAATGGCGATGCCCTCGCTGGGGGAGATGTCATGGACAAGGACGAGTCTGACACCCATGCCGTTCTTGCGATAATCATGCTCGCTGGTGAAAGCCTGGTAGAGCGAGAGTTCACCGTCCTGCGCAACGAGGCGCGAGGCATAGAAGCCGCGATCAGCCAGCGGGTTGGCGCCGTTGGCCGGGAATAGCGGGGTCTGGTAATACCGGTTTTGTTCCTCTGTATACTGCCGTTTGAGGTTTTGCGCGATCGTGATGAGGTGCCAGCCCTGATCACGCCTGACCGAATTGAAACCCGGCCCTGTGCTGTAATAGATGCGGTCCAGCGCCGGGCAGTCTGCCTCTGCCGCGCGGCCCAGCTGCACCATTGCCTTGTCCAGGTCCGGATCGCTTCTGAGGTCGAACGGTTTGCCGTTCAGCCGCTCGACAAGGAAAAACAAACCCTTCTCGCACGATGCTTCGCGATCAGCGGGAACCTGGAATTTGAATCCGTTGATGACGCGTGGCTGCTTCCAGTCGACTGTTTTCGTCTCAACGACATAGTCGCGTTTGAGGCCCGGCGCCTGCGCCGATGCAGCCGAAACCGGCAACAGCAAGAGGCTGCACGCAAGCGCAATCCATGCGTTCTTCATATCGGAATCCTTCGTCCACCCCGTTCAGGAGGGCAGACAAAGACAAGGGGTGTCAACCTTTTGTCGACGAAAAAACGTTGCAGGATTGCCAGCCGGTGTCAGTTCCCGGTGCGGAAGCTCCGGCGGCCGAAATAGGAGCCGGAGGAGGCGGGCTTCGGCGTTTCGGGGTCGGCGGGCGCGTCGGCTTCGGCTTCGGTTTCTGCGGGCGCTTCGGCCGCAGTGTCTTCCGTCGGAGCAGGCTCTGGCGTTGCTGCCGGGGCCTTGCCGTCCATCAGGTCGCGGATCCATGCGCAGGAGGCGCCAGCGGTGGAGACTTCAATGTCCGGCACGGACTTGTCGAGGCGGCGGGCGAGCAATCTCGCCTGATGCGCTGTCAGCGACTTCAGCTGCGCTTCGAAAATGTCCTTGCCGACCGCATCGCGCAGGGCGCGCATGACCTCGACCGTCTGCCCGGCAGAGATCATCAGCTTCTTGGTGAGGAGGCCCGCCGCAGCGGCGTATTCCTTTTCGCCGAGCGCACTGAAGGCCTGGTTCAGGAGGGCCGTCAGCGCCTCGGCGCCGGCCTTGTGTGCGTCGCCGCTCATGCCAGGGCCGCCTTCACTTCCGCCAGCAGGTCCTTGATCACGGGCAGCGCGCCGCCGGACCATTTCGCCTCGATCGTCGGGTCGGGGCCCAGCTCGATCGGGTTGGTGGCAAAGCCGGATTTCATTGGAATGACGGTCTTGAACATGGTGAACTCGGCTTCCTGCGCAGCCGCCGCTTCGCGCATCGCGTTCAGCACGACCTGCTGGTGTGGAGAATTATCATACCGGGTCGCCAGCACCATGGGGAGCTTTTTCACGTCGCGTTCGCGCAGGTTGTTCATCACGTCGCCCGTGAACAGGTCGAGACCCAGCGTGGACATGAAGTCCGGAATGGTCGGCACGATAACGAGATGGCTGGCAGCCAGCACCGATTCCGTCATCGTCGAGATGCCGGGTGGGCAGTCGCACAGGATGACGTCATATTTCGCCTTCAGCAGGTTGAAGTCATCGCGCAGGCGCCGGCCGACCTGGTTCTCCAGGGCTTCCATGGAGTAGCCCTGTTCGGTCAGGTGGTAGATCAGCTCTTTCTCGGTCTTGCGCAGGCGTGGGCTGGACGGGATCAGGTCCAGCGGCAGCGGCTTGCCGTTCGCGGTCACGTCGGAGGCATCGGTGACGATATACTCCTCCAGCCGTTTCTGTTCGTTGGCCTCGAAATTCTCCAGCAGCCAGTCGGAGATGGTGGCGTAGTCGTTGATGGCCTGGAACAGGTGCTCGTCGCCCTCATTGCCGAAGACGAGCAGGGACGCGTTGGCCTGCGTGTCGAGGTCGACGACCAGCACGCGGCGCCCTTCTGCAGCAAAGGCTTCAGCCAGGCTGACCGTGGTCGTGGTCTTGCCGACGCCACCTTTGGAATTGGCAATGGAAATCACGCGCGCCGACATTCTGCAGCTCCTCGACCCCTTGAAAATGAACCCTGCCGACAAAGCAGATTTGGTCCCTGATGGCTACGCCTGAACGCCGCACTCCTGTGGGAAATAGCAGCACCTATCCCCCAGCGTTCATCACTCTATTCATTGAAAGTATTGGATAATTTCAAACTGAATCCTCCGGGCAGGCCTGCATCTTAACTTCACGCCATCAAACGACGGAGGCGGATGCGGCGGCATGGTGTGGAACTGGATCCCGGGAAAAAACAGGCATGAGTCGAAATCGGCTCCACCCCTGGTGGCGCTGACCGATCCGGGCGGTCCGAATTGGGGCGGCCGGGACGGCGGCGCGCTGACCCGCGACGGCTATTTGCGCAATGCCGTGGCCTATCGCTGTGTGCGCATGGTGGCCGAGGCGGCGGCGTCCGTGCCGCTGGTGACGGCGCATGAAGCGGCGGCCCGCCTGATCCGAAAACCGGCGCCGGACGTGGCGGGCCCGGCCTTCCTGGAGGGCGTCTACACGCAGCTTCAGCTGCACGGGAATGCCTTCATCGAAGCGGTCCGCCTGCCAGATATGCCAGATATGGAACGACGCGAGGAAGAAGGCGTCGCGGCGCTCTATCCGCTGCAGCCGGGCCGCGTGCGCCCCATTTCGGATGGCCGCGGCTGGGCCGAGCGCTGGGCTGTGCGGGAGCGCAAAGGCGAGCGCATCCTGCCGCGCGAGGCGGTGCTGCACCTGAAACTGTTCCACCCGCAGGACGACATCCTTGGCCTGCCGGCGCTTGCCCCGGCCCGCCGCGCGCTGGACCTGCACAATGCGTCCGCTGACTGGGCGAAATCCCTGATCGACAATTCGGCCAAGCCCTCCGGTGCGCTGATCTGGTCCGGTCATGGCCGCATGCCGCCGGAACAGTTCGACCGGCTGAAGCAGGACCTCGACGCGCTTTACTCTGGCGCGGCCAACGCAGGACGTCCGCTCCTGCTGGAAGGCGGGCTCGACTGGCGGCCGATGTCGCTGTCGCCCGCAGACATGGATTTCCTGGAGGCCCGCAACAGCGCCGCGCGCGAGATCGCGCTGGCGCTGGGCGTGCCGCCGCAACTGCTCGGTATTCCGGGGGACAATACGTATGCGAACTACAAGGAAGCCAATCTTGCCTTCTGGCGCATGACCGTGCTGCCACTGGCGGAGAAGATGGCGGCGTCGCTGTCCATCTGGCTGGACGAGCCGCTGGGCGGGGATGTGGAGGTGCGCTGCGATCTCGACCGCGTGCCCGCGCTGTCTGCGGAGCGGGAAGCGCTGTGGGCGCGGCTGGAGGCGGCCTCCTTCATGACGCCGGACGAGAAACGCAAGCTCGCGGGACTCGGCTGATGGAGGTCGAAAAGAAAGTCACGGTCGGCCTGATCGT
The DNA here is from genome assembly GCF_963678875.1 of uncultured Hyphomonas sp. Lineage (NCBI taxonomy): Bacteria > Pseudomonadati > Pseudomonadota > Alphaproteobacteria > Hyphomonadales > Hyphomonadaceae > Hyphomonas > uncultured Hyphomonas sp. The sequence continues at coordinate 926,377 of NZ_OY787457.1, forward strand.
CGCCATTCTCGTCCAGACGGGCGGGGCGCTGGTCTGGGCAGGGTCTGCCGCAGAGCGCATCCGCGCCGTCGAGACGGAACTCGATGACCGCAAGATGGTCTCCGAACGCCTCGTGCGGGTCGAGGCCCAGCTGGAAAGCGTGAGCGGCCAGTTGAACCGGATCGAACGCCGCATGGAGGCGCGCGATGAGTGAGGCAGGCTTCAGCACACCGCGCTCGTGCTTCGACTTCGCTCAGCATGAGCGCTCCAAAAGTGCGGCACGAAAGGGACTCATCCTGAGCGAAGTCGAAGGATGAATGGAGAAGACAGAAACATGTTGATCGAAGGCTATGCCGCCCTGTTCGGAATACCGGACCAGTCGGGAGACGTCGTGCGCGCGGGGGCGTTCGCGCACACGCTCCGGTCCGGGGCCGCCCTGCCGATGTTGTTGCAGCATCGGCAGGGCGCGCTGGCCGGGCGCTGGACCAGGGTGACCGAAGACGGGTGCGGCCTGTTCATGCGTGGACTGATCGAAAAGCCGGGCGTTGTGCGGCTGGTGCGTGAGGGCCTCAGCGGCCTTTCCATCGGGTTCCGTCCGCGCCTGTGGAAGCCGCTGCCCGGCGGCGGGCGAGAGCTGATCGAGATGGACCTCGTGGAAGTCTCGCTGGTGCAGGCGCCGATGCAGGTGCGGGCGCGGTTCACGGTGATGGAAACAGTGGCGGCTTGAGGAGCCCACGCTCGTGCTTCGACTTCGCTCAGCATGAGCGCTTCGAAAGTGCGGACTCATCCTGAGCGAAGTCGAAGGATGAAGCGTGAAGACAGGAATTGAAAAGGAGTGACAATGACCAAGGAAACCAAGATGGCAGGCGGCAACAAGGCGGCGGAAGCCGACCTGATGGCCGCGTTCGAAGCCTTTCGCGAGGCGAACGATGCGCGCCTTGCCGAGATTGAATCGAAGGGGGCAAGCGATCCGCTGACGGATGAGCGCCTCGCCCGGATCGATCGGCGGCTGGAAGCGCTGAGCCTGAAAATGACGCGGCCGGAGGCTGGCGCGGCGCCTGTCGCAGAGCCGGATGCCCGCACCGAAGCCTGGGGGCGCTACCTACGCCAGGGCGACGATAGCGGCCTCGCCAGGCTGGACGTGAAGGCGCTGAACACCGGCACCGATGCGCAGGGCGGCTATGTCGCCCCGCCGGAACTGGACCGGCTGATCGAAGCGCGCCTGCTGGCAGCAAGCCCGATGCGGCAGATTGCAACCGTGCGGCAGACCTCCGCTGGCACGTACCGCAAGCCGGTCAGCCTTGGTGCGGCGGCCAGCTGGGTGGCCGAGGAAGGCGCACGGACGGAGACCGCGCATTCCGGCCTCTCCCTGCTGGAATTCCCGGCGGGCGAACTCTACGCCATGCCCGCGGCGACGCAGGCCCTGCTGGAGGATTCCTATGCCGACATCGATGCCTGGCTGGCCGATGAGGTGGAGAACGCCTTCGCCGCGCAGGAGTCGGCGGCCTTCGTCACCGGCAATGGGACGAACAAGCCGAAAGGCTTCCTCGACTACGACATCGTCGCCGAGGCGAGCCATGTCTGGGGCAAGGTGGGCTCTGTCGCGGGGGACTTTGGCGCCGCCAATGCGGCGGACCAGCTGATCGACCTGATCTACACGCCGAAGTCTCAGTTCCGCGCCAATGGCCGGTTCGTGATGAACCGGCGCACGGTGGCAGCCGTCCGCAAGCTGAAGGATGGCGACGGGCGTTACCTCTGGCAGCCGGGCACGGGCGGAGACCCGGCCACGATCCTCGGCTATCCGGTCACGGAGGTCGAAGACATGCCGGACATCGGCACGGGCAACGCGGCCATCGCCTTCGGGGATTTCCGCCGCTTCTACCTGATCGCCGACCGGCAGGGCGCGCGTGTGCTGCGCGATCCGTTCAGCGCCAAGCCCTACGTCCTCTTCTACACGACCAAGCGTGTGGGCGGCGGCGTGCAGAACTTCGACGCCGCGAAGGTGATGGTGTTCTGATTTTTGTTTTGCTCGGGCGCGGCTCCTCGCTGCGCTCGGGCGCCCTGCGCCTGCGCGTTGCTTGTGCGGGCACTCCCTCATCAACAATGGAAAGGAAACCAAAATGTTTGAATCTGTCATCGTCTCCATCATCCGCCAGGCCGCGCTGCTGACCAAGGCGCAGCAGGACGAGTTCACCACGAAAGTGGCCGAAGCCGTCGCCACGCTGATCAATTCGACCGAGACCGAAATCGACGACGAACTGGTGCGTACCATCGGCCTGCCGATCGGCTCGGCCGTGGTCGAGAAACTGGGGGCGCTGGTCTAACGGCTCCCGTATCGCCGCTTCGCCCCTCGGGGCGGGGCGGCAGACGGCGCAGGACCACACGCAACGCGCAGGCGCAGGCGCGCCGCCTCTGAGCGGCAACAGCGCAGAGCAAGGAATTCAAGATGACACTGACGGTGATCACACCGCCAGCGGGGGCGGCTTTGTCCCTGGCTGCGGCGAAGGAGTATCTCCGCATCGGGCATGATGGGGAGGACGCGCTGGTCTCCGCGCTGATCCCGGCGGCGGAGGCGCGGCTGGAGACGATGGGCGGCCTCGCGCTGGTGACGCGGACGCTGAAGCGTAGCTGGGACAGTTGGCCTGCAGGGATGCGCCGTGGCGGCGTGCGCCTGTTGCCCGCGCCCGCAACGGCGCTGGTGGCGGTGGAGATCGCGAACGCGGAAGGCGGGACGGAGACGGTCACCACGCGCTTCGTGTTGGAAGGCGGACGGCTGAAGCCGAAGCCATTCACGGCTTTGCCGTCCATCCCGCTGGGCGGGCGCGTCGAGGTGACGTTCGTGGCGGGCTATGGCGATGCGGCAGATGTGCCCGCGGATTTGGTGCAGGCGCTGAAGCGGTTGGTGCTGGTGGCTTACCAGCGAGGCGAGGGTGCTGACCTGCCGGAAGATGTCGCGGCGGTGCTGGCCGCGCGCACCGAGGTGCGGCTGTGAGCGGGCGGGCGGAGGAGGCCGTGCAGGCGGCGCTGATGGCGCTGCTGCGCGCCGATGCGGGCGTGAAGTCCGTCTTCGGAACGCCCGCCCGCGTGCTGGATGCGGAGAGCGAGGAACCGCTCTACCCCTACGCGCTGATCGACCGGCACGAGACGAGCCCTGCCGGGGCGAGCCTGGTGGACGGGTTGGAGCACCGGATCACGCTGGCCTGCTATTCCCGCGACTATGGCGTGCGCGGCGCGAAGGAATGCCTCTCGGCCCTGCGCGCGGCGGTCGAGAGCGCGGACTGGGCCGTGGAGGACCAGCATATCGTGCTGTCGCAGGTGATCTTCGCCGATGCCATGCGCACGGCGGACAAGCGCGCCTTTCGCGGCGTGATGCGGATACGGATCATTTCAGAGGAGGCCGCCTGATGGCAGGGCAGAAAGGCAGGGACATCCTGCTGAAGATTTCAGATGGCGCGGGCAGCTTCGTCACGCTGGCGGGCATCCGGGCGAGCCGGATCCAGCTCTCTGCGGCACTCGTCGACGCGACCAGCGCCGACAGTCCGGAGGCCTGGCGCGAACTGCTGGCCGGGACGGGCGCGAAGGCGGCCAGGGTCACCGGCCGGGGTGTGTTCAAGGACGCGGTCAGCGATGCGCGCATGCGGGCGGTTTTCTTCGCGGGCGAGGCGCCGGACTGGCAGTTCATCCTGCCGGACTTCGGCACGCTGGCAGGCGCATTCCAGGTCAGCGAACTCAGCTGGAGCGGCGAGCATGACGGCGAGGCGGAATTCTCCGTCACGCTGGAAAGCGCCGGGCTCGTCAGCTTCGAGGCGATGCCATGAACGCGGCGCGGGGAGAGACCAGCCTGATGATCGGCGGAGAGGCGCGGCGCCTCTGCCTGACGCTCGGCGCGCTGGCGGAGATCGAGGCGGCCTTTGGTTGCAAGCGCATGGCGGAGCTGGATGCGCGGTTGCGCAGCCTGTCTGCGGCGGACCTGACGCTCGTGCTGGCGGCCTTGTTGCGCGGCGGGGGCGAAGACCAAACGGCGGCGGGTCTTGGCAGCGCGGATGTCTCTCCCGGCGCGGCGGCGCGGGCGGTGGCGGAGGCATTCCGGCTGGGGCTCGCGGCGTGATGCTTCCTTCTCTTTTTCCGTGGGCGGTCATGCTGCGCGCGGCCCTGTCCGCCGGGATTGCGCCGGAGGCTTTCTGGCGCCTGTCCCTGCGCGAATGGCGCTGGCTGGCGGGGGACGGCGGCGACGCGATGAGCCGGGGGCAGCTGGCGGCGCTGATGGGGGCATATCCGGATGGGGAGGTGCGTGACGCGTCATCCTTCGACTTCGCTCAGGATGAGTCCGCACTTTCGGAGCGCTCATGCTGAGCGAAGTCGAAGCACGAGCGCGGGCGTTCCGGGACGACACGGACAATTGAGGAAGCAAGACATGAACAATTTCGAGAATGATCTCGCCTCGGCGGCCGATGCGCTGCAGGCGCTGGCGGAGGGGCCGGGCGCGGAAGCGGCAATTGCGCTGGAGACTGCCTTCGGCAAGGCGGGCGAGCGGATCGAGGCGACACTGGCGCAAGCGGCGCGCAGCGGCGAACTGGATTTCCAGCGCATGGCCGATGCCATCCTGCGCGACATTGCGCGTGTCGCCGCCGAGGCCGTCTTCAATGGCGGGCAGGAGTCCTCTGCCCTGAATGTGAACATGAATTTCGCGCAGGGGACGGAGCAATCCGCTGTGTCCGGGCGCAACGCCATCGGCGCCGTTCTGGCGCGGCTGGTCAGCCAGGGAGGACGGTTCCTGTGAGCCTCAGCAATTTCCATGAAGTGAGCTTCCCCGTGCCGCTGGCGCTGGCGGCAAGTGGCGGGCCGGAGCGGAAAACGGAAGTCGTGACGCTGGCGAGCGGGGCGGAGGCACGCAATGCGCTCTGGGCGGGTAGCCGCAGACGATGGGATGTTGGCAGTGCCGTGACGCGGCTGGACACGTTGCAGGCGGTGGTCGCCTTCTTTGAGGCGCGCGGCGGGCGGTTTTCCGGCTTCCGATTCCGCGATGCGCTGGATGACCGCAGCTGCGCGCCCGGCGGCACTGTGACGGCGACCGATCAAGTGATCGGGACGGGGGATGGCACAAGGACGGCATTCCAGCTGATCAAGGCCTATGGCCCCTATTCGCGGCGCATCCTAAAGCCGGTGGTGGAGAGTGTGCTGGTGGCTGTGGACGGCGTGGCTGTT